>NZ_JAJCIC010000119.1 GCF_020554865.1 Lacrimispora sp. 210928-DFI.3.58 | reverse complement strand
CGGCCGATGGTACTATGCTGGAGACGGCATGGGAGAGCAGGTGAGTGCCAGATTTAACCGGGCTTATAGCTCAGCCGGTTAGAGCGCACGCCTGATAAGCGTGAGGTCGGTGGTTCGAGTCCACTTAAGCCCATTTAGGTGTACCTTTTCCGCGATAACATTCGCACGGGAGGAAAGGCTCACTTAAGCCCATTGGATTAAAAAATCCAATCAACAGAATAGAGGTTGCCCGGGAAACGGGGGGACCCGCATCCCAGGAGGAATCTGTGGGGGTGTAGCTCAGTTGGGAGAGCACCTGCCTTGCAAGCAGGGGGTCAAGAGT
>NZ_JAJCIC010000118.1 GCF_020554865.1 Lacrimispora sp. 210928-DFI.3.58 | reverse complement strand
ACGAGAACGGCTATATGTTCACGAGCGGCTGGAAGGAGCAGAAGGATGAAAGCGGAAATACCATCGGCTGGAGGTTCTTCAACTCCGAAGGTAAGGCCAAGAGGAGCGATACCTTTGAAGTGCAGACGGCGGGAGGCAAACAGCATGCCTTTGACGCTGACGGCTTCATGCTGTACGGCTGGGTATCCAGCGCATTAAACCAGATGCTGACAGACCAAGAAGGGTGGAAAGAGGCAGATTATTATTTCGGAGAGCAGAGCGACGGAAGCCTGAAAACCGGCTGGCAGACGATCAATGTGTATGGCGGGTGGAAGGACGAAGCCGGATATG
>NZ_JAJCIC010000117.1 GCF_020554865.1 Lacrimispora sp. 210928-DFI.3.58 | reverse complement strand
TTAAGACGCAAGCGGCCGATGGTACTATGCTGGAGACGGCATGGGAGAGCAGGTGGGTGCCGGATTCCTTTAAAAAAATCACTCAAAAGAGTGTTTTATATAGAACGGACATGTCCTAATGGGTGGAGATAAAGGCGAAGCCTGTGATACCTCAATGAGGTGGAAAGACGTGTTAACCTGATTCAGCAGGGTAGTGCTGTTTTAGATAACTGGTTTTTACCAGTGATTAGTGGATTCGAGTTTATCGAGTTTGCTAATGACTGATAAAAATATCAGTCAATACGTACCTTGAAAACCGCATATTGAACAAAAAGAATTGAATATTCAAATCGAA
>NZ_JAJCIC010000116.1 GCF_020554865.1 Lacrimispora sp. 210928-DFI.3.58 | reverse complement strand
GTATCTCCATATACTTCATCAGCAGATTGGGAAGAAGTGTCGCTTCCTCCGCCGCTTTTTGTGCAAGCAGCTCCTTCCGTTTTTCTCCCAGCTCGGTAATCCAGCCTTTGAGGTTTTGGATAAGCTGCCGGATGGACTTCATTAGGCGGTTGGCAGCTTTGATTTCCCGGTTCAGGTTGCCGATATTTGTCTGGATACCACGCTTTTCCATCTGCTGGACAGCAGCCCCCTCATGGACAGTAGGGATAATATCAAGCCCCTGTCTGGCATAGGAACGCAAGTCCACACGCTCCGGGCGGTCATTGGCTTCCAGATAGCGGTTCTGGATGACCTCCCATTCATGCCGCC
>NZ_JAJCIC010000115.1 GCF_020554865.1 Lacrimispora sp. 210928-DFI.3.58 | reverse complement strand
TGTAGCGCAGGAAATAGCTGGCATCGCGGCAGTAAAGATTAATGGTCTGCTCTCTAAGGTTACGCTTTTGGGCAGCTTGGCGGATGGATTCAAAAATATTTTCATGCATAATAAAACCTCCAAAATAAGTTAATGGTGATGATTACAGATACCTATTTGGAGGCGCATTCGCGTTATAATTCAGGTTGCGAAAAATGCTGGGAAATGCTATTCTTTTCATAGGCAGTGGAACTTTCTTGGTTCAGTTGTTTCGTGTGGTAACTTAACAATACCGAATTACAGAAAGAATTTCCACTGCTTTTTGATAAGAAAAGTAAAACTGTGCTACAGCCCCGGCAGGCCATCGCGCAGCGATTTTGTTCAATCG
>NZ_JAJCIC010000114.1 GCF_020554865.1 Lacrimispora sp. 210928-DFI.3.58 | reverse complement strand
TTGATCCGGCAGACTGCGGATTAAACGCTTCCCCGACCCAGGTATTCCGTTCCTTCACTCCGCCGCAGAAGGGCAAGGGAGAGATGCTTTCCGGAACCATCTCAGATATGGCAGGAGCATTAGTAGGAAAACTGGTGGAGAAACACTTAATTTAGTATGTATAAGTCACGGCGCAAAGCGGCCCAAAGGGAGCCGCGGAGTGCTCATAACGAGCCACGGCATGAAGCGGCGAAAGGACACCTGCTGAGTGCCAGTGTCATGTATCGCATGTAAGCGCCCAAAACAGAGGCGTTAGATGCTCATAACGAGGAGGGAAGAACATCATGGCAATCAATGTAATCAAGGAAAAATGTAAAGGATGTACCAAATGTATAA
>NZ_JAJCIC010000113.1 GCF_020554865.1 Lacrimispora sp. 210928-DFI.3.58 | reverse complement strand
AGAAGTATGCATTTGACGAGTACGGCGCAATGATCGCTGAGTGGTCTGCTGACGTTGATGCTATCAATGCTAAGTATGAGACCGCTTCTAACAGCGTCATCACTGGCAATGCTTATACAATGGCTAGCTATGACGAGGATGGATACGGCACACCAAGTTCTGCAAGCCACAATGGCGTAACTGCTAAGTATGCTCAGGAGTGGAGATACTTCCAGGATGTAGAGAACGGTGCCCGCGTAAGCAAGGGCTGGTTCAAGGTAGTTGCAGCTGAGTATCTGAACTACGATAAGTACAACGATGACGAGGATGCATGGTACTATGCAGATGGAAATGGTAAGCTGTATGCAGGCGAGTTCAAGACCATCAAGGGCAAGAAGTA
>NZ_JAJCIC010000112.1 GCF_020554865.1 Lacrimispora sp. 210928-DFI.3.58 | reverse complement strand
CAGCATCTCTGCTTTTTAATTATTCAGTTGTAACACATGTATTGTAATCCTACAAGCCTATTCATTTTTATAGGATAAAACACTTGATTTATGGCTGATTTTATGGTATCATACAACAAGTCGGATGCGGTATGATATCTGACGTTCTCAATGGGGGTATAGCTCAGTTGGGAGAGCGCTTGCATGGCATGCAAGAGGTCATGGGTTCGAATCCCACTATCTCCATTTGTGACTGGAAAGGCTTCTGTAAAAAGCAGAGGTCTTTTTTGTTACATAGGAAACTCCTTTGGAGTCTCCTATGTAACAAAAAGCCTTCCGGGCAGGATCGCACTGCGGCGGAGCGGAATGATGCCGCCAAAGCGGCCCGCCGCAGGCGGAGAATCCTGCG
>NZ_JAJCIC010000111.1 GCF_020554865.1 Lacrimispora sp. 210928-DFI.3.58 | reverse complement strand
GAGCACGCGGCTGTTAACCGCGCTGTCGTAGGTTCAAGTCCTACTCGGGGAGTTTAGTGGAAGTCCATGGAGACTACTACAAGATGTTTCGGCCCCATGGTCAAGCGGTTAAGACATCGCCCTTTCACGGCGGTAACACGAGTTCGAATCTCGTTGGGGTCATTTGAACAGTTACCGTTCAAATATATGCCGATGTGGCTCAATTGGCAGAGCAGCTGATTTGTAATCAGCAGGTTATCGGTTCGAGTCCGATCATCGGCTTTACTGCATTGCAGTAGCCTTCATAATGTATAGTTCGGACCTTTAGCTCAGTTGGTTAGAGCAACCGGCTCATAACCGGTCGGTCCTGGGTTCAAGTCCCCGAAGGTCCACTCTTCCTAAACTAAAGCGACAGAGAACTATACAAACAATAATGGCCCGGTGGCTCAGCTGGTTAGAGCGCCGCCCTGTCACGGCGGAGGTCGAC
>NZ_JAJCIC010000110.1 GCF_020554865.1 Lacrimispora sp. 210928-DFI.3.58 | reverse complement strand
AAGCAGTTTATGGCTAATTAAAGGGAACAAAAAGAAAGGAAAAGCACAATCCAGACGGTATCAGCGGCAGGATACAAGAATAAATTGTGATTACACAAGATTGGTGCTATAATAAGAGAAAAGTTCCTGCCGGGGCAGCCGCCCCGGTGGTATGGGTAGAAAGGCAGGAAAACAATATGCACATCAGCTATAAACCACTCTGGCACACACTGTTAGAGCGTGATATGAGGAAAGAGGATTTAAGGCTTGCCGCTGGTATGACAACGAATATGATTGCCAACATGAGCAAAGAGGGAAAGCACATCAGCATGGACACATTAGCCCGTATCTGTGAAACGCTGAATTGTGAGATTACCGATGTGATTGAGTTAGTACCAGACGAGCCTGCTTCCACAGGAGGTAAGGAACATGAGCGAATTGAAACCAAGAATAACGGAAAACGGAATTGATTATATCCTTGTCGGAGATTACTA
>NZ_JAJCIC010000011.1 GCF_020554865.1 Lacrimispora sp. 210928-DFI.3.58 | reverse complement strand
TGGCAATATGGTTTCCATTTTTTTCGGCCTGTTCCCGTAGGCACTGGCCAATGGTTCTATTCATAAGTTCCATAGATTTCTCCACATATAAAATCCGCTGTCCGCCGGCATATCTCCCGCAGACAGCGGATGTCATGAAAGCAAACCTGCATGCGCCCGGCTGGCGGACGCGCCACCGTACCGCGAAAGACTGGCGGGCGCACTTGGCATACCTGAATACATGCCGCCTGTCGGCGGCGGGACTTTCATAGTAATGAGCTACATACGCGGTTTCTCTGCAGAAATCAGGAATACCAAGCGTTCTTCAGCTACCTGCTCATCATTTTGGTTATATACATACACATGGAAGGTTACAATGCCCCTTTCAGGAGTTTTGCTGGGACGCTTCTCCACAGGAATGAATTTGCAGTAGATGGTATCCTCAAAGCGCACAGGCTCCTGATAGCTGATCTTCATATCCAGAAGGGCGACTGTAGTCCCCTCAAACATCAGAGTCTGGGCCATCAGCCCGGTACTGACAATAAAAGTCACATTGCCGTAGGCGATACGCGAGCCGTAGATCGTGCTCCTGCCGTAGACATCGTTGGTATGGGTGGCACTCCAATCGCCGGAGAGACCGGCAAAGTTCACGATATCCGCCTCGGTGATCGTCCGTGCTCCGGTGATATATTCCTGTCCCAGCTCCCATTCATCGTAGGTCTTGCCGGGAAATACATAATCTTTCATGCCCATAAATCCTCCTCCTTACTCCATATGCTCGCGGTCAGTTGCCATCAAAATGACCCAGGTTCCATCCATGACCATCTCATCACGCTGGTTAAATACAGAAATGCGGTAGGTGATGATCCCGCGTCCCGGCTTCCTTGACAGGCGCTTGGCAGTGGGAGTCATGGTGAGGTAGATCGTATCGCCTACATAGACAGGCTTCAGAAAGCTCATCTGCTGGTCTAAAAGACCTATGTAGCTGCCATCCACCCAAAGGGTCTGACAGTCAAGGCCGTTGGCGATAATAAAGGTCAGGCCTCCTGGTACGACAGGTCCTCCATAGACCGTTTTATCTGCATACAATGCATTCGTGTATAAGGGGCTGTAATCGCCTGATAAGGAGCAGTATCTTGTGACATCAGACTCGCAGATGGTGCGGGCCGGAGTCATATATGCCTTATTTAATTCCCATTCATCATAAAGCATTCCTTTAAATTCATAGTGAAGAACACTCATAATAACTCACCTCTTTATACGTTTGTTGGCTGCCGGAGCGGAAAGCTGTTTTTACCGGCTTTTTTATTTTAGAGAATCACTCCGTTTTCTCTCATTGTTTGGAGCTGTTCATCTGTATATCCAATGGACTTTAATACTTCGTCCGTATGCTGTCCCTGTGTAGGAGGCATCATGCGGATCGTTCCCGGAGTTTTGCTCATTTTTACAGGGATACCCTTGTCTTTGTATTTTGTTCCGCGATATTCCATGTCAACGACCATTTCACGGTGCAGCACCTGCGGGTCCTCCATAACCTCGCTGCATTTGAGGATAGGAGAATAGAGCTGGCCATATTCGCCAAAGATTTTCTCAATCTCAGCGCGTGTATACTGGGAGGCCCAGTCCTGTATGATATCATGGATTTCCTCTACATGTTCCCAGCGCTTGTCCGGGGTATTGTACTTTTCCTCCTGGCCCAGGTCAGGGCGTCCGATAGCCTTTGTAAACATGCTCCAGTCTGAAGGGGTAGAGTTGCCCAGCTGGCAGTAACCATCCTTTGCCTTAAAGGTATCATAGGGATAGTCAGACAGATCCCGGTTGCCAATGCGTTCAGGCTCAACACCCATTGCAGAGACCTGAGCAAAGCCGTGTTGGATCAGGCCAATGAGGGAATCGACCATGGCTACATCAATGTACTGGCCTTCCCCTGTGCGTTCGTGGTGAAACAGGGCGTACATGATTCCCTGAACTAAGAACATGCCGGCAACGCTGTCGCCAAAAGCCACACCGGAGCCGGTGGGAAGGCTATTTGGCCAGCCTGTCAGATACATGAGGCCGCTCTGGGCTTCTGCCAGATTGGAATAAGCTCCCTTTTTGGCATAGGGACCCGTCTGTCCATAGCCGGAAAGGGAGGCCATGATAATGTCAGGCTTTACAGCCTTCATGGACTCATAGTCAATACCCAGCTTGGCAGCAACACCGGGACGGAAGTTCTCAACCACTACATCTGCTGTTTTTACCAGCTGAAAAAGGGCCTTTTTTCCTTCCTCACTCTTTAAGTTCAGAGTAATGCTGCGTTTGTTGCGGTTGGCGTACATGTAGCCCAGACTTTCGCCATTTACAAAAGGATTCCAGGTGCGGGAACCATCGCCTTTTCCAGTATTTTCTACTTTTATCACATCAGCTCCAAAATCTGCCAGCTGCATTGTGGCAATTGGGGCAGAGTAAGCGTTGCTCAGATCAACAATGCGGATTCCTTCTAATACGTTCATGTTCATGCTCCTTTTTATTTTCTCTTCTTTTCCCACCATTTTGTCTCCCCGGCAGGCTCAAAGGGGATATCCTCCAGCTTCTCCACCTGTAAGCCGCGGTTGACATCCTTTGGTGTAACACCGGTAGCGGAAGCGCGCATTACCAGGATAGGCGGGTCAATAATGCGGGCGGCATTTGTCTTTCCTCCGTCTATCAGTTCACCGACCTTGTATACAGCGCCCTCCAAGTCGGCAGAGGTATTGCCATAGCGGCTGAACCAGGTTTTGACCTCAATATAATCTCCCATGTAGACAGGTACGAACTGTTCAATATGGTGCCATGCAGCCAACAGGCCCTCATCGCCGCTCCAGGCGATCTGGAGTTCTGTTCCGGCATCACTGATCAGGCCGATAAGCCTTGCACCATCCACTAAATTACCGCCATAGTGGGCATCATGTGTGCCCATTCTCATTCTGATCGTTCCGATTTTGTTGTTTGTCATATTGATACCTTCCTTTCAAAATAAATTTTGCAAATAGAAAATGATGAGTTTAGAGGCGCTTCTTTAGCTCCTCATCCAGGTCAATGCCATTGGCCCTCAGACGTACCTTGCGGAGATGATAGAACAGCAGACCCACAGGGAGAAGGACAATGGAAACTCCGGTCATAAACGGATCCTCCTTTATTTGCAGGAACATAAAGAAAAGACCGGAGATAATGGCAAGGGAGGGCCATAGATAGAACCAGAACCCCTTCAGCTTATATTCACTGGCTTCGTAGCGTTCGGGGAATGCAGATTTGATCCTCAGGGAGGAGAAGGCGACCAGGAACGCTATAAACAGGAGATAGAAGCTGCTGATATTTACATACTGCATCACTGTCACGGAGAACAGCACCATGAGGATACCCATTACGGCAAGGCACAGATAGGAAACATAGGGTGCGCCGTTTTTATTTGTTTTCGCAATAACAGGCGGGAGGACGGAAGTCTCGCCGAGCATGAACAGAAGCCTTGCCATAGCGGCAATAATGGAATTCAGTGTGGTCCAGCAGGCTGCTACGGAGGCTAAGGCCACAAAATAGGAAAACCATTTCGGGAAAATCGTCTCTGCGGCAGTTACAGCCGGTGTGGCTACAGCCAGCTCATGTGTCGGCAATAGTGCAACCAATCCTACGCACATGCCGATGTACATAACGACTACGATTCCAAAGCTGATAAATACGGTCAGAGGAATATTCCTTCCAGGATTCTTAATTTCGCCGGAGAGCTCGATGATGCAGTTGACACCTGCAAATGCATAGTAGGTAGAGATGGCTCCCAGTACGACAGGCATAACGCCAGTGGGGAACATGGGACTGAAATGGGACCAGTCTGCGTGAGTGACGCCTCCGCCTGAAAAGATGATGACAACGGTGATGAGAAGGATCACGCAGCCATTTTGGATGGAGGTGGATACATTCGTTCCTAAAAGGTTAATACATACTGTAAATAGAATGATGGCAACGGCCACTAAAGTTACATGACTGCCAATAGCCGGAACAAAAATGGCAAGATAAGTTGCGGCCGTCCTTGACATGATGGGGAATAAAAAGCTGTTGCTCAGCAGAAAGCCCCATACATACAGGAAACCCCAGGCACCGTTTACAGCTCCGGTACATAACATATAGTTGGCTCCGGAGACTGGCAGGATAGCTCCTACCTGTGCAAAGATAAAGCAGTTAAAGAACATCAGAACAGCACCGATTCCATAAGAAAGCCAGGCAGCAGGCCCAACAGAAACAGCCAGCTCACCAGGTACAACGAAGACAGATGCTCCTACAATACAACCAGTCATCATGCAGACAGCTGCAAAGAGACTGATATTGCGTTTCAGTTCGGTATGGTTTGTATTGCTCATAATTGGTTGCCCCCTTATATTTGGATTGAGGATCTGCGCGCGTGTATCCTTGCCCTATTAAAAAGCAATTTTGGTGCCAAATTGTTAAAAAAAGCTCAAACATACCGATTTACAAGAAATTTGTCATTGATCGGGGAAAAGGGTACTCAAAGAATTTCAAAGAGAAATGTAAATAAAAATTTACACAAAGCAGAGGGAAAATGGCTTAAAAAAGGAAAAAAAGAGAGACTGTAAACTATTTTCTACAGTGTATCAGATGGTTTACAGTCTTTTATAGGACGTTAGATATGAAATTCACGTATTTTCCGGTGAAGCATCTGCCGGGAGATGCCTAAGGCCTGAGCAGCCTGTGTTTTGTTGCCGCCGCAGGCTGAAAGCGTGTTTGTGATGATCTCTTTTTCGACAGCCCTCATCATCTGTGTCAGGTTCTTTTCGCCAGTGGCGGCCAGAGGAGGCTGTTCCGATGGGAGCACTGAAGAGCGGCTGCCAGGATCCATGTCTATCCAGTAGAAATTGGAGAGGGAGAGCGTCTTTTTCCAGACAGTTGCCATAGAACGCTCGATCCAGTTTTGCAGCTGACGGATATTGCCGGGCCATGCCTGCTGCTTTAGCAGCTTATAGATCCTGGGATCAATGGTATCCACATGTTTATCCATCTCTTTATTGCAGTTTTCCACAAAGAGATGTACCAGCTCCGGAATATCCTCCAGGCGTTCTCTTAGGGGAGGAACCTTGATGTGGAGCACATTCAGGCGGTAATACAGATCCTCCCGGAAGGTGCCCTCGGCCACCATCTCCTCCAAAGGCCTGTTGGAGATGGCAATGACCCGCACATTAATGGGAATTGTTTTTCCTCCTCCTACTCTGGTTACTACACGTTCCTGGAGCACACGAAGAAGCTTTGCCTGGGCTGACAGGTTTAAGGAATTGATCTCATCAAGCAGGATGGTTCCTCCATTTGCCTGTTCAAAGAGGCCTGCCTTGCCTCCCTTTCTGGCTCCGGTGAAGGCGCCATCTTCGTAGCCAAACAGCTCAGATTCCATGAGCTCATGGGGGATCGCCGCACAGTTAAGCTTGATGTAGGGCTTTCCCCTCCTCTTGCTGGCATGGTAAACCTGGTTTGCAACCACCTCCTTGCCGGAACCTGTTTCTCCCTCGATCAAAAGAGTCGCATTTGTCTGGGAGACCTGCATGATCTCGTGCTTCAACCTGGTGACCACAGGGCTGTTTCCCACAAAGTGGGAGTACATGTCCCTGGGTTTTCCAAGATGAAAATACTGGTATTCATCCTCCAGCTCATTGAGCTTAAGAAAGAGTGAACGATATCTTTGGAGCCAGTCGCGCCCATCGTAGATCATGTATCCCAAAGTAGAGCCATCATCAGCAGTCAAGGGAGCGCGGATGAAAACCGCCGGCCTTGTCTCGCTTTTGATCCGCTCTGCCAGAGGAATATAGGGACTGGCAAAATCGCGCAGTTCTAAAAGCGGAGGCACGTAATTTTCTGAGACCGATAAAAGCTCATCAAAGGAAGTGCCTTCCAGCTCTTCAGGATGCTTCCCAAACTCTGCCGCATATTTTGCATTTATAAACACAATACGGTTTTCTGTGTTGAGCACCATTTTTTCACTGTAGTTTTCCAGCTCCGCCCGGTACAGCGCTTCCTTCTCAGACTGCGCCAGCTTTTCAAACCAATCCTTTTGATTCATGAAACTCCCCCCCTGTTTTACTGTGTCTATGGGTCTTTCTTAATATTACTTTTAGCATAAAGAGAAGATATTTGCAAGAAGGGATATTTCATGAAAATCACAGAAAAGTGACCGCTATATAAAGACAACTGGCATTAATAATATTTCATAAACTGGCTATTTTAATAATGCCAATAAGCTGTATAATGACACCATATCTACCAAAACTATTTCGCAGAAAGGACGATGAATCATGAAAGAAAACAGATATGAGCTTAATAAACAGCTGGCGCAGATGTTAAAGGGAGGCGTTATCATGGATGTGACAACGCCGGAGCAGGCGAGGATCGCAGAGGCGGCAGGGGCCTGCGCGGTGATGGCGTTAGAGAGGATCCCGGCGGATATCAGGGCGGCCGGAGGCGTGTCCAGAATGAGCGATCCGAAGATGATACGGGGGATCCAGGAGGCTGTTTCCATCCCTGTTATGGCAAAGTGCAGGATCGGACACTTTGTGGAGGCGCAGATCCTGGAGGCGATCGAGATCGATTATATTGATGAGAGTGAGGTGCTGTCGCCTGCAGATGATGTGTACCACATTGACAAAACCCAATTTAAGGTTCCCTTTGTGTGCGGCGCCAGGGATCTGGGAGAGGCCTTAAGAAGGATATCCGAGGGAGCCTCCATGATCCGTACAAAGGGAGAGCCGGGCACAGGAGATGTGGTACAGGCTGTCCGCCATATGCGGGCAATGAACGCAGAGATTCGCCGGGTACAGAACCTGAGGGGGGATGAGCTTTATGAGGCAGCAAAGCAGCTTCAGGTGCCAACGGAACTTTTGCGGTATGTCCACGACAATGGCCGTCTTCCGGTGGTGAACTTTGCAGCAGGCGGGGTAGCCACTCCGGCAGATGCAGCTCTTATGATGCAGTTAGGGGCAGAGGGCGTGTTCGTTGGTTCCGGTATCTTCAAGTCCGGGGATCCTGCAAAGCGGGCGGCAGCGATCGTGCAGGCAGTGACAAATTATACGGATGCAAAGCTGATCGCAGAACTTTCTACCGATCTAGGCGAGGCCATGGTAGGGATCAATGAGCAGGAGATCGCCCTTCTTATGGCTGAGAGAGGAAAATAAGGCTGCGGCCTGCCTGGCATTAAGCGCTGAACGGCTGTATAAGAGATGAGGGAGGACTGTGCCAGGCAGCTTCCGGCAGTCTGAAAAGGAGAGTATGGATATGACAATTGCAGTATTGGCCCTTCAGGGCGCATTTGCAGAGCACGGACAGATGCTTGATAAGCTGGGAGCAGATCACTTTGAGATCAGGCAGAAAAGGGATATTGAGAAGCATTTTGACGCATTGATCCTGCCGGGAGGCGAGAGCACGGTGATGGGAAAGCTTCTGAAGGATCTGGATATATTTGACACTCTGAAAAGGCGGATAGAGGAGGGGATGCCTGTGTTCGGCACCTGTGCCGGACTGATCCTCCTGGCAAAGGAGGTTGAGGGGGGCACCACCCATCTGGGCACCATGGATATCCGCGTAAAGCGGAATGCATACGGAAGGCAGCTGGGAAGCTTTTATACAGAGGAAGAGTTTGAGGGGATCGGCAGGGTCCCTATGACCTTCATACGGGCTCCCTATATCGAAGAGACCTTCGGCAGGGCCCATGTGCTGGCCAGGGCAGCGGGAAAGATCGTAGCGGCCCGCCAGGGGGGCCATCTGGTAACAGCCTTTCATCCCGAACTGTCAGAGGATACCAGGATCCACGAATATTTTCTGGAAATGTGCAAAGCCCTTTGACGTACACAATAGAAACGTGCATAAAAAGGCATCCGCTGTGGATAACCGTCGGTATTTGGACGGAAACAGTGGATGCCTTTTGCCGGCAGTGAACCAGATAGATGTATGCGTTAATCTGCCATGAGGTCCTGGGACTGTCTGAGATGTCAGATCAGCCGTCAGGAAGGTACCAGACAGAGGTGAGGAGCCGATTAGGCATACCGGTATGTCTTTCTTTCTCTCACAAAAAACAGAACGGTTACCACCAGGGCCAGGAGCTCAGCACCGGCTGCTGCCAGCCAGATCCCATCAAGTCCCATAAAGACGGGCAGCACGAAAACCGCCGCGATCTGGAATACCAGCGTCCTTAAAAAGGAGATAGCCGCAGACACAAAGCCATTGTTCAAAGCGGTAAAGAAGGCAGAGCCAAAGATGTTGAAGCCGCTGAACAAAAAGGAGAAGGAGAACAGCTGAAAGCCATGGCAGGTAAGCTCTAAAAGGCCTGCATCATAGCCTACAAACACCTTGGAAAGCGGCAGGGACAGAATCATTGCCGCAGCTGTCAGAAAGATACCGGCAATGGCGGTAATGACAAGGCTTTTGCAAAACAGGCCTTTCAGTTCCCCTGGGTTTCCGGCGCCGTAATGATAGCTCACAATGGGAGCGCTTCCCACGGCATAGCCCAGGAAGATGGCAATAAATATGAAATTGACATACATAATAACGCCGTAGGCTGCAACACCGTCCTCACCGATGATCCGGATCAGCTGGATGTTGTACAGGATATTTACCAGGGACAGGGAAACATTTGTCATGAGCTCTGAGGAACCGTTCGTGCAGGCCTTGGCCAGGATGGAAAGGTCCGGCTTGGCAGAGGTCAGCCGAAGGAGGCTGCCATTGGGCCTTCCAAAGTAGAAAAGGGGAACCAGGCCGCCAACCAGCTGGCTGACAGCCGTCGCAACAGCAGCCCCGGCCAGTCCAAAGGGAAATACCGCAACCAGAAGGAAATCCAGCAGCATGTTGGTACATCCGGCAGCCACAGTGATCTTCAGGCCCAGATGGGGCTTTTCAGCGGCAACGAAAAAGCTCTGAAATACATTCTGGAGCATAAAGGCAGGCAGGGCAGGAAGAATGAACCTTCCATACAGCACGCAGTCGTCCACAGTAGCCCCCTCTGCGCCGATCGCCTTTGCAATTGGGCGCAGGCTGACAAAGCCTGCCAGAGCCAGGACGATGCCGCCGGCAATGGCCACATACACCAGCATGGAAAAATACTGATTGGCCTTTTCGGGCTTTCCTTCTCCAAGGGTCTTTGACACAATGGCACTGCCTCCGGTGCCCAGCATAAAGCCCAGAGCGCCCAGGATCATCAAGAAGGGGTAGATCAGGTTTACAGCTGCAAAAGGCGTTTTGCCCACAAAATTAGATACAAACAGTCCGTCCACTACCACGTAGATGGATGTAAAGATCATCATGACAATGGACGGAAACACAAAGCGCAGCAATTTGTGATAGGTAAAATGCTCAGATAATTGAATGTTCACGTAGATACCTCCTCATCAGCCGCTTTCAATCGTCTGGGTTGTAAATTTTTTACATTTTCACGGAGCAGGACAAGATATTTCCTGTTCAGCTCAATGAACAGCCTGTTCTCCTCCGGCGTCATAGATTCCAGGATGCGGTTCTCCATTTCCACCACCGGGATAATCGTTTCAGCTGTCAGCTTCTTCCCTTTTTCTGTCAGAAAAATGTGCATATCCCGCCCCTTTCCGGGCTTCAGAAAAAGATAATCTTCCCGTATCAGCTTCCGTATGGAGGAGCTGATGGTCTGCTTGCTGATGCTGTTGGAAGTGCAGATGTCCTTTTGCAGGCAGCCGTCCCCCATTTCATAGACAGTGTAGAGGATAGAAAATGCGCTGTCGGATAATCCGATCTTTAAAGCAATCTCGTGATATAGGGAATCACATTCCCTGTATATGCGGTTAAATTCCTTCAGATCCTGGTTGTGATGAAATTCCATAGGGCGTCCTCCTGTTCAGAAAAGTCTGATTTCGTACTCAAAGGAGTATAGTATAATTCTGTATGTAAGTCAAGTGTAACAGCTCAGACGGCTGCCGGGAGGGCGGCTGGCGCTCCGGTTTCGGACATAAGAAGCACTAAGGCACCTGATTTTTCCTAAAAGCCAGAGCAGCATCAACGCAACTCGCTGCGCTCAAACAATCATTGATGCTGCTCTGAACGGAAAAACCAGCTGACTAAGTGCTTCTAATGTCCTGCAAAGTCGCTCCAGCTGCCCTCCCGGCAGTCGTCTGAGTTGTTGCTTATTGAAAAAAATATATGTGCAAAACAGTTGACATTTTAAGAAACAGGAATATAATATAAACATATGAACAATTATTCATATGAATAAACAATAAAAAGAATGGGGGCAGGCCTATGGCAATGAATGATGTGGAGTGCTGCGATTTTTACCAGGTGCACGAGGACGTGGTAAGGGCGGTGAATGCAAAGATGCCGGACGAGGACCAGCTGTATGATCTGGCTGAGATCTTCAAGGTATTTGGAGACTCGACCAGGATAAAAATATTGTATGTGCTGTCGGAATCCGAGATGTGCGTATGCGATATTGCCCAGCTTCTCAATATGAACCAGTCTGCCATTTCCCACCAGCTGCGCATCTTAAAGCAGAACAGGCTGGTAAAGAGCCGCAGGGACGGCAAGGCAGTGTTCTATTCCCTGGCTGACGGACATGTGAAGACCATCATGGATCAGGGCATGGAGCATGTACAGGAGTGATGCCCTTGCCGTGTATAAGGAAGTAAAGCAGAGTTCGCATTTCCCGTCCGCTTTCAGGAAGCGAAGGGCGGGTGTAAGAAAACAATATCATAATCAAACGGAGGACATGGAAATGAAAAAGAAATTCAAATTAACAGACCTGGATTGCGCAAATTGTGCAGCAAAGATGGAGGACGCCATCAAGAAGATCGACGGCGTTGCGGATGCCAATGTAAGCTTTATGACCCAGAAGATGACAATTGAAGCAGATGACGCCCGGTTTGACGAGATCATGAAAGAGGTTGTTGCAGTGTGCAAAAAGGTAGAGCCGGACTGCATCATCAACATGTAAGATCGAGGAAACGTCTATGACAAAGAAGCAGAGATCAATGCTGATACGCATTATCGTATCCTTTGTACTTTATATTCCGCTGGGGGTGGCAGCTCATATGGGGAAGCTGCCGCCCCAGCTTTCAGGCATCGGCCTTCTGGCCCTTTATCTGATCCCCTATATATTGATCGGCTGGGATATTGTATATAAGGCTTTGCGCAATATCCGGAACGGTCAGGTGTTTGATGAAAATTTCCTTATGACAGTGGCTACCTTTGGTGCCTTTGGCGTAGGTGAGTACTCTGAGGCAGTGGCAGTGATGCTGTTCTATCAGGTGGGTGAGCTGTTCCAGAGCTATGCAGTGAACCGTTCCCGCCAGTCCATCACAGAGCTGATGGATATCTGCCCGGAGTATGCAAATATAGAAGAGGACGGGCAGTTAAAGCAGGTGGACCCCGATGACGTGGAAGTGGGGTCTGTGATCGTAATAAAGACAGGAGAGCGCATCCCTCTGGACGGTGTGGTGATATCCGGAACCTCCATGGTGGATACCTCAGCACTCACAGGCGAATCTGTACCCAGAAGAGTTTCTGTAGGGGACGATGTTATCAGCGGCTGTGTCAATGGAAGCGGCTTTCTCCGGGCCAGGGTGACAAAGGAGTTCGACGATTCCACAGTAGCGAAGATCCTGGAGCTGGTGGAAAATGCCAGCAGCAAAAAAGCCCGTGTGGAGAACTTTATCACCCGTTTTGCAAGATATTATACTCCTGCCGTGGTGATCGGCGCCGTGGTCCTGGCAGTGCTGCCTCCTCTTTTTACAGGCCAGACCTGGTCAGAGGGCGTGCAGAAGGCCTGCACCTTCCTGGTAATATCCTGTCCCTGCGCCCTGGTGATCTCCGTGCCCATGAGCTTCTTCTCAGGGATCGGAGCTGCCTCAAAGCGCGGTGTGCTGGTAAAGGGGAGCAACTACCTGGAAACCTTATCAGAGATGCATACGATCGTATTTGACAAGACAGGGACCCTGACAAAGGGCGACTTTAAGGTGACAGAGATCCATCCTGCAGGGGGAAGGACAGAGACCGCCCTTAAGGGGCAGGAAGAGTTTCCCAGGGCCCAGGTATGGGCCGCCGCGGGGATTGACCAGGCAGCGGAGGAGCAGAGAGACCTGCTTTCTCTGGCAGCATTGGCAGAAAGCTACTCCGACCATCCCATCTCACGCTCGATCCGGGAGGCCTGGGGCAGGGAGCTGGATATGAGCCGCGTTGCAGATGCAAAGGAGATATCCGGCCATGGGATCCAGGCATCCATTGACGGCCACACAGTCCTGGCAGGCAACAGCAAGCTGATGGAGCAGATGCATGTGGCATATGAGGCCTGTGCCTCTGTGGGCACGGTGGTGTATCTTGCGGAGGACGGCATATTTAAGGGCTGGATCGTGATATCAGACGAGGTAAAGGAGCGCGCAGGGGAAGCCATCAGGAGTCTGAAAAAGCTGGGAGTTTCCAGGACAGTTATGCTCACAGGAGACAAAAAAGAGGTGGGCGAGGACGTGGCCTCAAAGCTGGGATTGGATGAGGTCTATGCGGAGCTGCTTCCCGGCGATAAGGTGTCAAAGGTCGAGGCGCTGCTTGGGGAGCTGGAAGGAAAGGAAAAGCTCGCTTTTGTAGGTGACGGGATCAATGACGCCCCTGTGCTTTCAAGGGCAGATGTGGGCATTGCCATGGGTAGCATGGGCTCCGATGCAGCGATCGAGGCGGCAGATATTGTGCTCATGGATGATGATCCGGCGAAGATCGCCGATGTGGTACGCATTTCCAGAAAGACCATGTCCATTGTAAAGCAGAATATCCTGTTTGCTCTGGGAGTCAAGGCAGCCGTGCTTCTCTTAGGAGCCTTCGGCGCAGCCAATATGTGGGAGGCTGTATTTGCAGATGTGGGCGTATCTGTCATTGCCATCTTAAACGCAATGCGGGCCCTGTCCCTGTAGCAGCTTGAAAATAAGAAACTGCCGGATCTGGATGACGCACTCCCTGGTATCCTCCAGGGATCATCCCTTCCGGCAGTTTTTCGTATCACGTTAAGAGAAGAAATTACAGCAAAATGTCTTCCAAACTTCTCTTTGGGACATA
This sequence comes from Lacrimispora sp. 210928-DFI.3.58, assembly GCF_020554865.1. GTDB lineage: Bacteria > Bacillota > Clostridia > Lachnospirales > Lachnospiraceae > Enterocloster. The sequence continues at coordinate 106,599 of NZ_JAJCIC010000011.1, read as the reverse complement.
ATGTACCTGGTTCTCATCCCGGTAGTAGGCAGTGTTCCCCTCTTTGCCTAAAGGAACAAGGTGAACCTCCTCCTTGGGCTTGCCCAGAGCCAGCACAAGGCTGACGGAAAATTCCTCCGGAGACAGCCCCAGAAGCGTAAGGATATCACTGCGCCTGCAGCTGCCGATCATGCATCCGCCATAGCCCTTTTCCGTAGCTGAAAGCATGATAGTCTGGGAGGCAATGCCTTCGTCCCACTGCTTGTTTTTTGCGATCCTTAAGTCGCACAGGACCACGATATAAGCGCTGGGCCTCTCGCCCTCCTCAGGACCGTCCCAGTCCTTTAATGCTCCTGCCCAGGTCAGATTAGGGAACATGGAGGCGCACTCCTCTTTGGTGTGAAGAATCTTGAATTTTAGGGGCTGGCAGTTGGCAGTGCAGCCGGTAAGCCTGGCTGTGTCTATCATATCAACGAGCTCCTCATAGGGGATCGGTGTATCCTCATAAAAACGCCGGTAAGAACGGCAGCCTGTTACAAGTTCTTTTAACATAGAAATCTCCTTTCGGCTGGATCGCAATAAGGCAGAGCATTATATTTGATCTGCATTTTCTGCCAGCTCATTCCCTTTTGTGATATGCTCTTTAATGGCCTGGAAGCTCTTTGCACTTAAGACATGCTCTATACGGCACGCGTCCTCTGCAGCTGTCTTCGGATCCACTCCCAGGTATACCAGCCAGCTGGAAAGCATGGTGTGGCGCTCATACATGACATCTGCGATGGCCTGACCGGAAGCAGTCAAGGTGATATGCCCCTGGTCGTTTACCAGGATATAGCCGTTCTCCCTTAAGTTCTTCATGGCAACGCTGACACTGGGCTTTGAAAAGCTCAGCTCATTGGCAATGTCAATCGAGCGTACATAGGGGTGCTGAAGACTCAGCATATAGATGGTTTCCAGATAATTTTCAGCAGATTCTTGTATTTTCAAAGCGTTCACTCCCTCACATTGAATTTTGCTAGCTACTGTCTGCAGCTTCTATCCCGCGAAGCGCGTTGCTGCAGTACACTTAAGTTTAACATAGAAAAAATGGATTGACAAGAGGAGCGGAGGGTGATAATCTAAGAAAGGAACAAGAAGTTAGAAAAAACTAACCGACTGTATCGTGCAGCAGGAAAGGATGATGATAGATGAATCTGGGAACTCTGATTGTACTCTTGATCTTACTTGCCATTGTGGCCTTTGTTGTGCGTGTTATGATACGCGATAAGAAGTCCGGAAAAGGCTGCGGAGGCTGTGCAGGCGGCTGCTCCGGCTGTTCTGGCTGCGGCAGTGCCTCCATGTACCATACCGCCCCTCACGAGGAGCAGAAGAAGAGCTGAGAACGAAAAGGCGGCTGCCCCAGCTGAACATGTCAGTTGGAGCAGCCGCACTATTTTCTGATCAATCTGCCTTGATCTCCTTCCACATCTCATTATAAACGGTATTGAGCTCATCTCCCGGATACTGGAGGATCTCGCAGTTTGGAAGGGCTGTGACATCCGGGAACAGGGCCTTGTTGTTCTGGATATCTTCATCCAGCAGGTCAAAAGCGCCCTTGTTCGGTGTGGCGTAGGTAATGTATTCAAAGTTTTTCTTCGCAATGTCAGGACGGCACATGAAGTCGATCCATTTTTCCGCATTTTCCTTGTGCTCTGCATTGGCCGGGATCACCCAGCAGTCGATCCAGTAATAGGTGCCCTCCTCAGGGATCACATATTCCAGATCAAAGTCCAGGCCCTGCTCTTTTACGGCATCCTGGATATAGAGCATTTCACCGGAGTAGATCAGGCTCACGGCAGCTTCGCCGCCGATCATCTTATCCCTTACCTGGTCAATGACATAGGCCTGTACCAGGGGCTTCTGCTCGATCAGGACATCGCGGGCCTTTGCCAGTTCTTCCTCACTGGTAGTATTTAAGGAATAGCCCAGCATCTTTAAGGCACAGGTAAAGGCGCTGCGCAGGCTGTTCTGCATCAGGATCTCATCCTTTAAGCGCTCGTCCCACAGATCAGACCATTTGGTGGGAGCGGGAACACCCAGCTCTTCAAGGCGCTTGGTGTTATAAAGAATGCCCATGGTGCCCCAGCAGTAGGGGACGGCATATTTATTTCCGGGGTCAAAGCCGCTGGCGATATCCAGATACTCCTGCCCGATCTCTTTGATATTGGGAACATTCTCATAATTGATCTCAGCCAGCAGGTTGTCCTGGATCATGCGCTGGATCATGTAGTCGGAAGGGCATACCACATCGTATTTTACACCGCCTGCCTCCACGATGGGGTACATCTCCTCATTTGTCTCAAACATGTCGTAGACCACTTCGATGCCGGTCTCCTCCTCGAACAGAGGGATCACGTCCTCGTCAATGTATTCTCCCCAGTTATACACATAAAGCTTGTTGTCCTCACCGGATCTGCCCTCTGAGGCATTGGAAGAGGCATTGCTTCCTGAACCGCAGCCGGCCAGCAGGCATGCGCAGGCTGCGGCAGCTGTAAAGGTGATAATAAGTCGCTTTCTCATGATGTCCGGTCCTCCCTTTTGCATTCTAAGCAGCTATTCTGACTTGATCTCTTTCCACATATTGTTATAAATGGCATCTGCTTCATCACCTGGATACTGGATGATCTCGCAGCTAGTCAGGCCGGAAATATCCGGGAACAGGGCCTTGTTGTTCTTTAAATCATCGTCAAGCAGCTCAAATGCGCCTATATTTGGCGTTGCATAAGTAATATATTCAAAGTTCCTCTTTGCAATGTCAGGACGGCACATGAAGTCGATCCATTTTTCTGCATTTTCCTTATGCTCTGCGTTGGCAGGGATCACCCAGGAGTCGATCCAGTAGTTGGTGCCCTCCTCAGGGATCACATATTCCAGGCTGAAGTCAGCCCCCTGCTCTGCGACGGCCTCCTGGATATAGAGCATTTCGCCGGAATAAATAACGCCTACAGCGGCCTCGCCGCCGATCATTTTATCCCTTACCTGGTCAATGACATAGGCCTGTACCAGGGGCTTCTGTGCGATCAGCATATCGCGGGCCTCGGCCAGCTCTGCTTCATTGGTGGTATTTAAGGAGTAGCCCAGCATTTTTAAGGCCACGGTGAAAGCATCCCTTACGCTGTTCTGCATCAGGATCTCGCCGCTTAAGCGCTCATCCCACAGGTCAGCCCATTTGGCAGGAGCGGGTACGCCCAGCTCCTCGATGCGCTTGGTGTTGTAAAGGATCCCCATGGTGCCCCAGCAGTAGGGAACGGAATACTTGTTTTCGGGATCAAAGCCCTTGGAGATATCCAGATATTCCTGGCCGATCTCCTCTATGTTGGGAACATTATCAAAGTTGATCTCAGCCAGCATGTTATTTTCGATCATGCGCTGGATCATATAGTCGGAAGGGCATACCACATCGTATTTAACTGCCCCGGCATCGATGACAGGGTACATTTCCTCGTTTGTCTCAAAGAGGTCGTACACCACCTGGATTCCGGTCTCCTCCTCAAACATGGAGATCACATCCTCATCAATGTACTCGCCCCAGTTGTAAACATAGAGCTTGTTATCCTCCTTGTTTCCTGACTCCGAAGAGCCGGAACCGCCGCAGCCGGAGATGGAAACAGCGGTCAGGGTGACAGCGGCTGCTGCCAGGGTAATCACTATTTTCTTCTTCATAATCCTCATAATCCTTTCCTTCAATATAGAATGCCTTTAACGGTTCAGTATCCTAATGCTCCGCTCTTTTTGAGCCGCGGAAATTTACAAATATGAGCAGTACCAGCACCACCAGGAAAATGATGGTGGACAGGGAATACATGCTGGGACGGATGCCCCGGCGTACCTCGCTGTATATCAGGGTAGACAGGGTATTGATGCCTGCACCCTTTGTAAAGTGGGTGATGATAAAATCATCCAAGGACATGGTAAAGGCCAGCAGGAAGCCGGACAGAACGCCGGGCATAATGTCCGGGAACACCACTTTGAAAAATGCCACCAGAGGGGAAGCTCCCAGATCCAGGGCTGCCTCATAGGTGTATTTGTCCGTCTGCTTCAGCTTTGGCATGACGCTTAAGATCACATAAGGGATATTAAAGGTAATATGTGATATCAGCACGGTCCGAAAGCCCAGGGAAATACCGAAGGCGATAAAGGCCAGCATCAGGGAAATACCCGTGACGATATCCGCGTTCAGCATAGGGATATTTGTAATTCCCAGGACGATCGTCTGAGGCAGGGGCCTCATATGCTGGATGGCAATGGCAGCGGCAGTGCCGATGATGGTCGCCACAAGGGCTGACACAAAGGCAATGATCAGTGTGGTGGACAGGGCGCTCATAATGGCCCTGCTGTCAAACATCTGCGCATACCAGTCTAAGGTAAAGCCGCCCCACTGGGTCCTGGATTTGGAGCGGTTAAAGGAAAGCACCATCATTGTCAGGATGGGGGCATACAGAAATACCAGTATCAGCACCATATAAAAGTCTGCCAGGATCTTGCGGAAAACTCTTGAACTCTTTGTCATCAGAATGCCGTCCCCTCTCCGTTTTTATCGTATTTGGCGATCATCGCCATGCTGAGCAGGATGAATACCATCAGCACCAGGGAAAGGCCGCTGCCCAGATTGCGGTTATTGCCCCTTGTAAATTCCTGCTCAATGACATTTCCGATCAGCAGGATCTTGCTTCCTCCCAGTAAGTCAGAGATGACAAAGGTGGTGAGGGAGGGCACGAACACCATGGTAATGCCGCTGATGATGCCGGGAATGCTTAGTGGGAACCACACCTTCACAAAGCGCTGAAAGCTGTTGGCCCCCAGATCCTTTGCGGCATTGATGATATTGTCATCGATCTTTGCAAGGACGTTGTAAACAGGAAGGACCATAAAGGGCAGGAAGTTATACACCATGCCCAGGACAATGGCTGCCGGAGTGTTGATCAGGGAGTGAGTGGGCAGGTGGAGTGCAGAGAGGATGCCGTTGATCACGCCGTTCTTCTCAAGCAGGGTCTGCCATGCCAGTGTCCTTAAGAGAAAATTCATCCACATGGGAAGGATGAATATAAATACGATAAAGCCGCTTGCCGTGGAACCCTTGTCCCTTAAGATCATAGCCAGGGGATAGGCCAGTATCAGACAGACCGCGGTGCTTATCAGGGACAGGCCCAGGGAAAGCCAGAGTGCCTTTGCATGATCAGAGGCAGCGATGGCCAGGACATTTTCCAGGGTGAAGGCACCTGTTTTGTCCGTAAGGCCGTACCAGAGGATCAGACATAAGGGGATCAGGGTAAAGCCTGCCATCCACACCAGATAGGGGCCGCAGAGCAAAGCTCTTCCCAGGGAAGCTTTTTTGTTCTCGTTATTCATTGACTCCCAATGCCTCCTCGTCCTCAGAAGCAGGCTTATTCATGATCTGGATGTCAAAGGGATCCACATGGATGCCAACCTGCTGGCCAACGGGGAACATATCGGTGGAATGCACCAGCCACTCAAAGCCGTCAGGAGTCGTTACCTCCATTTCGTAGTGGACGCCCTTGAAGATCAGGTGGGTGACAACGCCGGTGAGCGTGCCCTTATCAGGCTCTAGCAGGTCGATATCCTCAGGACGTATCACCACATCTACGGGCTTGTTGGTTCCGAAGCCCTTGTCCACACAGGGGAATTTGGCTCCGAAGATCTCCACCAGCTCATCACGGAGCATGATGCCCGGCACAATGTTGCTCTCGCCGATAAAGTCAGCGACAAACGCATTTTCAGGCTCATTGTAGATCTGTTCAGGGGAGCCCATCTGCTGGATATAGCCCTGGTTCATGACCACGATGGTATCTGACATGGTCAGGGCCTCCTCCTGGTCATGGGTCACGTAGATGAAGGTGATGCCCAGCTCATTCTTTAGGCGGATCAGCTCATACTGCATGTCCTGGCGCAGCTTCAGATCCAGAGCGCCCAGGGGTTCGTCAAGGAGCAGGACCCGCGGTTCGTTCACAATGGCCCTTGCAATGGCGATACGCTGCTGCTGGCCGCCGGATAAGGAGTCTACGGTACGTTTTTCATACCCGGATAAGTTTACCAGCTTTAAGGCGTATTTGATCTTATCGTCAATATAGGCCTTTGGCTTATTCTTGATCTTAAGGCCGAAGGCAATGTTCTCCGCAATGTTCATGTGGGGGAACAGGGCGTATTTCTGGAATACGGTGTTTAGCTGGCGCTTGTTGGGGGGCACCTTCGTAATGTCCTGGCCGTCAAAAATGACCTTTCCTGAATCAGGCATGGTAAAGCCTCCCAGAATGCGAAGGGTGGTGGTTTTGCCGCAGCCGCTGGGGCCCAGCAGGGTGACAAAGCTGTTTTCCTTAATGGAAAGATTCAGATCATCCAGTACAAGCTCGCCGTCAAAGCTTTTTGAAATGTGCTGCAGATCAATAAAAGGCTGGCTCATGACATTTGTTCTCCTTTGGTAAAAAATTTCGGGGCTGCGTCAGGCTGCCTGCTTAAAAGCTGGGCGGTGAGCTTACCCACAGGATGGATGCGCCGTTTTTGCTGGTTAGATAATGCTTCTTATCTGCTGTGAAGTAAAAGGATTCTCCTTTTTTTGCCTTATAGATCTTGTTTCCTAAGTGGATGGAGACAGAGCCCTGGAGCACATAGCCGAATTCTTCTCCCTCGTGAGGGTTATCCGGGTAGGTGGAGCCTCCCGCCATCAGGGTCAGAAGAATGGGTTCCATAATATTCTTCTGGGCATTGGGGATGATCCATTTGATCTCATTCTGTAATTCTGTGTCAAATTTTTCAAAATAATCCTGGCGTCCGAATACGATCTGCTCATCAGGCGCCTCATTAAAAAATTCGCCGATGGTAGTTCCCAGGCACTGCAGGATATCCATAAGGGTCGCAATGGAAGGGGAGGTAAGATTACGCTCCAGCTGCGAGATAAAGCCCTTGGAAAGCTCAGCCCTGTCGGCCAGCTCTTCCTGGGTAAGCCCCTTGAGAACCCTAAGCTCCTTTAGTTTGTTTCCGATATCCATGAAAAGCCTCCTGAAACTTAACAAAAAGTTTACAAATACTAACTGACTGTAAAAATAAGCAAAAAGTTTAGTAATAATAAACAAACGCGATTCTCATTATACAGGAAATAAAATCTATGTCAATACCTTTTCTAAAAGTTTTGATTAACAAACATACAAAATTATGATATGATGTGTTTAGTTAAAAATCTGACATAAATTTAGGGAGGTACTGCAGGCATGAAAGGCAAGTATATGGCATATGTAGGATCTTACTCCTACACAGGAAAAGCGAAGGGCATTACCGTATTTGATGTAGATGTGGAAAAGGGTATATTTAAGGAACGCTGTGAGATGGAAGTGGACAATTCCTCCTATGTGATCGCATCCAGCAATGGAAAAACGCTGTATTCCATCGCAGATGAGGGCGTGGTTTCCTTCCGCATTCTGCAGAACGGCAGCCTGGCAAGGCTCAACAGCGCATCCATCCGCGGTATGAGAGGCTGTCACCTGTGTACGGACCTGGAAGATAAATATGTGTTCGTCTCCGGCTACCATGACGGAAAGACCACTGTGCTGAGCCTGAACAAGGACGGCTCTGTGGGCGGCATTGTGGACGGTGTGTTTGATAAAGGATATGGAAGCGTTGCAGAGCGCAACTTCCGCCCCCATGTAACCTGCACCAGAAGGATGCCGGACGGCAAGTTTGTGCTTTCCGTTGACAATGGTATCGACCAGGTGAAGATATACCGCTTTAATGATAAGGAACAGAAGCTGGTACAGGTGGACAACATTCCCTGTGATCTGGAGTCCGCTCCCCGCCATTTCCGTTTCAGCCGGGACGGCCGCTTCCTGTATCTGATGTATGAGCTGAAAAATGTGATCGATGTATTTACCTATCAGACAGGTGACCGCGCTCCGGTGATCGAGAAGATCCAGACCATCTCCACCACCTCCACAAAGAACCCGGGCAATCTGACGGCGGCCTGCGCCATGAGGCTCTCCTGGGATCAGAAATATATCTACTGCTCCAACGCAGGAGAGAATACGATCAGTGTTTACAGAAGAGATGAGGAGACCGGCCTTCTCACCATGCTGTGCTGTCTGCCTATCAGCGGAGAGTACCCGAAGGACATTGCCGTGTTCCCGGACTCCCAGCACATTGCGTCCTTAAACCACGACAGCGGCACCATCACCTTCTTTAAGGTGGATTATGAAAAAGGCCTGCTTGTTATGAGCGGCCGCAGCATCCGGGTCAATGAACCGAACTGCTGTACCATTGCAAAAATCAGTGATTAGCGTGCTGGATGCCACCGCTTCCAGGCGGCCAGTATCCTAGAGGGAGGACAAATGGCAGGTTCCATTTACGGTACAATATTAAAGATCAGCACCTGGGGGGAATCCCACGGAAAGGGAGTGGGCGTGGTAGTGGACGGCTGTCCGGCCGGGCTTCCCCTGTGTGAGGAGGACATCCAGATCTATTTAAATAGGAGAAAACCCGGACAGAGCAAATTCACAACAGCCCGCAGAGAGGGGGATGTGGTGGAGATCCTTTCCGGCGTTTTTGAAGGAAAGACCACAGGGACGCCCATTGCCCTGGAGGTGCGCAATACAGACCAGCGCTCTCATGATTACAGCAATATCATGGATGTTTACCGTCCCGGCCATGCGGATTATACCTTTGATGCAAAATACGGCTTTCGGGATTACCGGGGAGGCGGGCGTTCCTCAGGGAGGGAGACCATTGCGAGAGTGGCTGCCGGGGCGATCGCTGCAAAGCTGCTGGGGAGCTTAGGCGTACAGGTGCAGGCATATACCCGTTCGGTAGGCCCGGTGGAGATCGAGGACGGAAGGTTTGATATAGAAGAAATGTGGAAGAACCGCCTCTATATGCCGGATAAAAAGTCGGCAGCAGAGGCAGAGAGCTACTTAGAGCAGATGATGGCGGGAAAGGATTCCTGCGGCGGCGTGGTAGAGTGCGTAGTCACAGGACTTCCGGCAGGAGTGGGCGAGCCGGTATTTGATAAGCTGGACGCTGCCCTTGCAAAGGCCATGTTCTCCATAGGGGCAGTGAAGGGCTTTGAGATCGGAGACGGCTTTGCGGCGGCAAAGGCCCTGGGCTCCCGGAACAACGACGGCTTTCAGATGGCGCAGGCGGACGGCAGGCAGCCTTCCCGGAAGGCCGTAAAGTGCACAAACCATGCAGGAGGCATCCTGGGCGGAATGAGTGACGGCAGCCGGATCATCATGAGAGCAGCCTTTAAGCCAACTCCATCCATTGCCCAGCCCCAGCAGACGGTCACCAGACAGGGGGAAGACACGGTCATTGAGATCAAGGGCCGTCATGACCCCATTATCGTGCCCAGGGCAGTGGTGGTGGTGGAGACCATGGCAGCTCTCACTATAGCAGACATGCTGCTGGTCTCCATGACCTCCAGGCTGGACCGGATCCAGGAGTTTTTTGGAAGATAGAGATATGAATATTGTGGATATTGTATTAAGCGTGCAGAAAATACTCCTGTTTTCTGCACGCTTTATTATGCATATTGCATAGTTGAAGGAAAATCAGGCCCCTGATTAGCCAGTAAAAAAGCGCCATCAGAGCCAGCAGTCAGCATACCAATTGGTATAAAAACAACGACAAAGGTATGATGAATTTTTTGCGAAAAGGTCGAAAAAACAGATAAAAACACCAGTACAAGCGAAAAAAATGCCCTAAAAATTAAAAAAAATGTGAAAAAGACCTTTACAAACATCATATGTTATGCTAATATAGTGACAGATGAAACAGAAAAATGACCAATAAACTGTCAACAGCGAGGTCTAAGACCCAGCAATATGACGGCTGCATAATAGCCGCAGCCGGGGAAGGAGCTGCCATGCGTAGAGATGGAAAAGAGTATCACAGTGCAGACGTGCTCCCTATGGCGACCGCCCAAAAGGTGAAGATGATGATCATCCAGCGGGAGATGAAACCTGGGGACAGGCTTCCGACAGAGAAGGAATTGGCCGAACTGTTTGGCGTAAGCCGGTCTACCTTAAGAGAGGCGATGAAGTTCCTCCGTGCGGAGAATGTAGTTGTGATCCGACAGGGAAGCGGAACATTTGTCAGTGCCGGGACCGGTATCGGAGAGGATCCCCTGGGGTTGCATTTCACCAATCAGGAGAATCTGATCCAGAATCTGTTTGAGACCCGCATGCTGATCGAGCCGCAGATTGCTGGTCTTGCAGTCCAGAGGGCTACCCCCCAGGATATCAGGAATCTGGAACGCCTTGTGAAGGAGATGGACCAGATCCAGATCAATACCACGGCAACAGCCGAGATGGATGTCCAGTTCCACACCGCAGTGGCGGAGTGCACACACAATGATGTGCTGATCAGAGTGGTTCCGATCATCAATGACTCCATCAGGCGAAGCCATTTTGAGACTCATGATAACCTGGAAAGCTTCAAAAGAGCAAAGCGCAGCCACACTGGTATCTACAGGGCTATTGCAGAAGGCAATTATATGGAAGCGAAATTCCTGGCTGAGAGGCATGTTTGGGAAACATTAAATGACATGAAGGAAATGGAGGAAAAGAAATGAAAAAAAGAGCATTGGCAAAGAAGACAATGGCAGTAGCCATGGCAGCATTTACCGCTATGGGCACACTGGCAGGCTGCTCCTCAGGCAGCAAGGAAACCACCGCAGCAGCACCGGCAGAGACCACTGCAGCTGCAGCAGAGGCAGGTTCTGAGGCAGAGGCACCGGCAGAGAGCACGGGCGAGCCTGTTACCATCAAGTTCCGTTACTGGGCAGACAACACCGATTACTCCGCTTTAATGCAGGAGATCATTGCAAAGTTCAATGCAGAGAACGGCAAGGGCATTACTGTTGTTGGCGAGGAGACACCATGGGATGGCGGCGCTTACTCTGAGAACCTGTTCAATGCAAAGATGGGCGGCGGCGATGTAGACTGTGCTACATGGAAGCTGACTTCTACACCATTGTTTGTAAACAACGACCTGTTAGCTGACCTTACTCCAATGATCGATGCATGGGATCAGAAGGATGACATTGACGAGAACATGTACAATGTTATGAAGGAAGCCGGCGGTTCCGATAAGATCTACGTAATGCCATGGAACGTTCAGGTTCTGTATGTATACTACAGACCATCCTACTTTGAGCAGGCTGGCGTAGAAGTTCCCAAGACATATGAGGAATTCTTGACCGCTATCGAGAAGTGTACAATGGATACAGACGGCGACGGCAAGACCGATGTATACGGCTTTGGTATGAGAGGCGCTAAGGGCGGCCAGGAGCCATGGGGAAGCTTTGTACATGGACGCGGCGGCAGCTTTGAGGATATGACAACTGCTGAGTCTGTTCAGGGTATGCAGGATTTCATCGATATCTATACAAAGGGCTTTGTACCTCCGACAGCAACAAACGATGGCTTTAACGAGATCATTGCTAACTTCAAGTCCGGCTTAACCGCTATGACGATCCACCACACAGGATCTTCTGCAGACATGGAAGCTACCTTTGGTGATGACGTATCCGCATTCCCATTCCCGGCAGGCGTAGGTCAGTGGACCTCTATGGGTGATACAGAGACCGTTATCTTTGAGTCCTGTGAGAACAAGGAAGCAGCATTTGAGTGGGTATCCTACTTAGCAGCTGGCGAAGGCCAGAAGATGTGGTGTGAAGGCACCGGCAATGTACCTGTAAGCAAGACTGTACAGGCTGGCGACTTCTTCCAGGATAACCGTTTCATGAAGGCATCTATCGACGGACAGGGCTATGCCGGTATCCTTCCTATCCTGGATACTACAACTGAGTGGATTTCCACCATTTGGCCGAATACGGTTGCTCAGGCTCTGACAGGCAGCATCTCTGCTGAGGACTGCATGCAGACCTTACAGGCTGAGCTGTACAAGTAATCTTTGATTTGTGATACATTTATAGGTGACTATTAACTATGGGGCTGCAGTCAAATGCAGCCCCATACAAAACAATAAGGGGGATATCGTTCATGGTCAAGAAGAAATCCATATGGCCATATCTGCTGGTTGCTCCGGCAGTTCTTATTATCCTGTGCGTGGTGTTCATTCCGGTTATCAATGCGATCATTATGAGCTTCCAGCACTATGATTTGCGCAGACCCAAGGATATAGCCTTCAATGGGGTGGCAAACTACATAGCAGCATTTTCTGATAAACTTTTCTGGGGAGCTCTCTGGAGAACTCTCGTGTGGGTGATCGCCGGTGTAGGCTTCCAGTTCCTGTTTGGATTTATTCTTGCCCTTCTGCTGAACCAGAAGTTTGCAGGACGCGGCGCTGTCCGTGCAGTCAGCATGATCCCATGGGTAACGCCCGGCGTGCTTATCGGTCTTATGTGGCGCTGGATCTATGATGGAAACTTCGGTGTGCTGAATGACCTGCTCATGAAGATACATGCCATCAGCACAAAAATACCATTCTTATCTCAGGTATCCACAGCTTTCCCAAGCGTGATCGTTACTATTGTATGGCAGGGAATTCCATTCTTTGCTTTGATGCTTTTGGCAGCCCTTCAGGGTGTGTCCACTGAGATGTACGAGGCGGCTGATATTGATGGAGCGACTGCATGGCAGAAGCTGATCTACGTTACGATTCCTTCCATCAAGAACACCATTTTTGTAACCGGCCTGCTGCGTATTATCTGGGTAGCGAACTCTGTAGACGTTATCTTCAACATGACGGAAGGCGGCCCGGCATATTCCACACAGACCCTGAGCGTTTACATTTACAACAAGGGAAATGCACTGGATCTGGGCTATGCCTCCGCAATGGCGCTTCTTATGGCTGCGTGCCTTCTGGTTGTTGCTGTGCCGTACCTGAAAATGAATTTTAAGGAGGAGAAGTAAGAGTATGAGAAAACAATCCGGCTTAAAACGCTTTGTATGTGTATTCCTTCCGCTTATCCTGCTTATGATATTCATTCTGTTCCCGTTTTACTGGACCTTCGTGACATCCGTAAAGCCGGAAGAGGAGCTCTACGGAGCAGTGGTGACCTACTGGCCCAAGAACATTACATTTGAGGCTTACAGCAAGCTGTTTACCACAACTGTAAACTTTCTGGAGGCTATGAAGAACAGCTTTATCGTAGCATCCTTCAGTACCATTGTTTCACTGACGGCTTCCACTATGGCAGCATATGCATTTTCCAGATACCACTTTGTAGGACGCAAGGTGCTCATGTGTACCTTCCTGTGCAACAACATGTTCCCTACTGTGCTGCTTTTGATTCCTCTGTACAGCATTATGCGTAAGCTGGGACTGCTTTACACACCTACATCCCTTGTATTATCCTATACCACATTTACCATCCCCTTCTCCGTATGGCTGCTGCTGGGCTTCTTAAATGACCTGCCCATGTCTTTAGAGGAAGCTGCGCTGGTAGATGGATGTAACAGAGGTTCTGCATTTATTAAGATCATTCTCCCGATCTTAGGCCCCTGCCTGGTAGCGACCGGAGTATATATCTTCATGCAGTCCTGGAATGAATATACCTTCGCAATGATGTTCACCAACACAGAGACACGTACCATCCCGGTAGCCCTTAAGAGCCTTATCGGCCAGCTGGGTGTTCAGTGGGATCTGCTGACCGCAGGTGGAATCATTACCATCATTCCGGTATGTATTATGTTCTTCTTTGCACAAAAACGTTTGGTAGAAGGCTTGACAGCAGGTGCTGTTAAGGGTTAAATTAGAGGAGTTCTTTGATTAAGATGTGAGCCGTCCCGCGTATCTGCGGGTTGACATTGATAATGAGGAGGAAAACACTATGCAGTATGATAAGAAAGCAAAAGAATTGCGGGCTGAAATCTTAAAGATGTTATATGCCTGCCAGTCAGGACATCCCGGCGGGTCCCTGTCCTGCGTGGAAATGCTGATGGCACTTTATTATGAAGTGATGAAGGTAGATCCAAAGAATCCAAAGGATCCGAACCGCGACCGTTTTGTCCTGAGCAAAGGTCATGCATGCCCGACTCTGTATGCGATCCTGGCAGATTTAGGCTACTTCCCGAAGGAGGATTTGGCAAGCCTTCGTCAGATCGGCAGCCACTTACAGGGTCATCCTGACTGCAACAAGACTCCGGGCGTTGATATGAACACCGGTTCCTTAGGACAGGGCGCTTCCCTGGCTATGGGCCTGGCTCTGGCTGCAAAGCACGCAAAGGCAGACTACAAGGTATATGCGGTATTAGGCGATGGCGAGTGCCAGGAGGGCCTTGTATGGGAGGCTTCCATGGCAGCTGCTCACTATAAGCTGGATAATCTTACCTTTATGCTGGATTACAACAAGCTCCAGATCGACGGCTCCAATGATCAGGTTATGAGCCTGGGCAACATCGTAAAGAAGTTTGAGGCATTTGGCTTCGAGTGCTTCGAGGTAGACGGGCATGATATCAATGCCATCGTAGAGGCTCTGAAGGCTCCTGTATCCGGCAAGCCGAAGTTCATCTGCTGCAACACCATCAAGGGCAAGGGTGTTTCCTTCATGGAAGACCAGTACGGATGGCATGGCAGCCCCATGAACAAAGAGCAGTTTGAGAAAGCGTTAAGCGAGCAGGAGGTGTAATGAGATGGGAAAGTCTTTAAGAGTTGCTTATGGTGAGGCATTAGTAAAATTAGGCGCAAAAAATGATAAGGTAGTTGTATTTGATGCCGACCTGGCACACGCTACCCAGACATGCATGTTCCAGGCAGAGTACCCAGACCGCCATTTCAACATGGGTATTGCAGAGGCTAATATGATGTGTGCAGCAGCAGGCTTCGCACATACAGGATATATTCCATTTGTAAGCACCTTCGCACTGTTTGGTGCAGGACGTGCATTTGAGCAGATCCGTAACTCCATCTGCTATACCAATTGTAATGTAAAGTTCGGTTTCTCCCACTCCGGCCTGTGCGTAGGTGAGGACGGCGGAAGCCACCAGTCTATCGAGGATATCGCTCTGATGAGAGAGCTTCCCCATATGACCATCTTTGTTCCCTGCGATCCTGCAGAGACAGAGAAGGCAGTGATGGCAGCAGCAGAGATCGACGGACCTGTTTACATCCGTGTTGCAAGACCTGTATGCGATGATATTACCACAGCAGATACCCCATTCATCCCAGGCAAGGCCAATGTGATGAAGGAAGGAAGCGATGTATGCCTGATCGCCTGCGGACTTATGATCCCGAAGGCATTAGAGGCAGCAGCAGAGCTTGAGAAGGAAGGCATCAGCGCAGCTGTTGTGAACATGCACACCATCAAGCCCATCGACAAGGACATTGTTCTTAAGATGAACGAGACCTGCAAGGCCATTGTTACTGTGGAAGAGCACTCTGTGATCGGCGGCTTAGGCTCCGCAGTAGCAGAGGTTCTGGCTGGACATCCGGGTGCGAAGTTCGGCATGGTAGGCATCCAGGATAAGTTCGGTAAGTCCGGTAAGCCGGATCAGCTGTTTGAAGCTTATGGTCTGACCGCTGCTAACGTAGCTGCAACTGCAAGAGAGCTGCTGAAATAATCAGTAGATGACAAATTCGGAGGAATAGGATAATGACAATCTTAAATTATGAGTTTTCCGGCGAGGGAATGCAGAGAGTATTTGAGAATGAAAAGTGGACAGTAGGCATCAAGAACTGGAAGCCTGCGAACGATGTAACAGGCGTTGACTGCTTAGAACGCCACAATCTGACAGACGAGCTGTTCGTTCTGATCGAGGGAGCCTGCACTCTTGTGTATGCAAACGAGACAGAGAACGGTCTGGAGTTCGGCTCTGTGAAGATGGAGAAGGATAAGGTCTACAACATTCCTGCTACTCTGTGGCACAACACCATTACCCAGAAGGACACAAAGATGATCCTGATCGAGGATTCCAACACCTCTATGGACAACAGTGATATCCTGAACCTGGACGAAGAGCAGATCAAGACGGTAAGAGGCCTGGCTTAATAGATCGTATAAGGTCGGCGGAAGCGGCAGAATGCCTGCTTTCGCCGGCTTTTTCGCATATGGGGGAAGCTTTCGTCTTTGGAAACGGCTGCCCACTATGATAATGCCGGGATTTCGGATCAATAAGTCTCTGCATTTGGTGGATTCTCCGATTGCAAAACAGGTGGAACATTACTATAATATTAGCGACAATGAGGAGGATAAAGCGATGATCAAGAGATTTTTACAGTGCACAAGCATTAGAGAGAGAATTGACCTGCTTTCCAGCACCGTGCTGAGCGACTGGAATGACCAGGACCTGGATGTGATCTTAAAGGCCTTTAACATTTCACCGGAGAGCTTTGCAGATAAGGTGGATAAGATCGGAGCGATCGAGAAGTACCTTGCCGATTATAAGCATGAGGTGGAGAATAAGGCTACCATGAACTGCAAGGAGATCGATGAGGCTGTTTCCAGAGATGCAGGGGAAACTCTGTATGAGGAAAAGGGGATCGGTTCCTTCGTAAAGAAGATGCTGAACAGCTGATAGAAAACAGTATTAAATAAAAATGGATGCCGGCGGAGCAGAATCCGTTGGCATCCATTTTTGTTACACAGGAAACTCCTCTGGAGCCTCCTGTGCAACAAAATACCCCTCCGGGCAGGAGCCTTTATGCATTTAAAACGCCCTTTAAATACTCTGCGATCTCAGGAACCTGGCAGTTGGCGAAGAAGTACTCCTGGAATTTCTCACCGCTGATCGCTGTCTTTAAGAAGTCTTGATCGATCTCCTTTAAGATGGTCATGATATCCTTGTGGGTGATCTCCTTTACGCCGTCAAGGATCTTCTTGTTGCGCTGCTCAGGAACAACTCTCTCCTTAGGATATCCGCCGCCGCTCTCGCAGCCAAACAGCTTTTCAAAGATGTACTGGAGTCTCAGCTCTGCGCCCCAGCCAAAGCCCTTTGCAAAGGGGAGCGCGATGGCGTTGCCGTCATTGATCTGGGCAAACATGAAAGCATCCTCGGAATCTACGATATGGCCGCAGAGAACACCTGGGAATGCGTTGCAGGCCAGCATAGCGCCCTCACCTGTGCCGCAGCCAGTTACAACATAGTCAGCTGCCTTAGAGTTTAAGAGGATGGCGGCAAGAAGGCCGTTCATAACGTATGTAAGCTGTGTCTCATCCTCAGCGGTGTACATGCCGTAGTTGTAAACGGTGTGGCCCATGGGCTCTACGATCTTCTTTAAGTTCTCACAGATCATGGAGTTCTTTGCTGCCTGGCTGTTTTCATTGATTAATGCGATTTTCATAGTGTTTCATTCTCCTTTTTACTATATTGATTTATCTGGGGCTGCTTACTTCACCAGAAGATCAGGCAGCCAAGTAACGATAGGTGGAATATAGGTACACATTAATAATACTATAATTAACGGTGCGATGAAAGGTAATATTGATTTATAAAGCCGGTCAAGCTTGATCTTAGCAATATCGGAGATGACGAACAGGCATACGCCGAAAGGAGGAGTTACCTGGCCGATCATCAGGTTCAGTACCATTACAACGCCAAAGTGCACCAGATCGATGTTCAGGCCCTTGACAATGGGAAGGAGCACCGGAAGCATCAGGGTTAAAATAGCGCCTGGTTCCATGAACATGCCCAGGATCAAAAGGACGATGTTGATGATGAGCAGGATAACGGCTGGGCTGCTGCTGATGCTCAGGATGAAATCTGCAATTGTCTTGGAAGCGCCTTCCTTTACCAGTACGTAGGTGAACAGGGTGGATGTGCCGATAATGAACAGCGTATTGGCAGAAGTGATGGCTGATTCCAACAGGCAGTTCTTAAAGGTCTTCCAGTCCATGGTGCGGTACACGACCAGCGCGATGATCAGTGAATAGGCCACTGCAATGCTGGAAGCCTCTGTTGGGGTGAACCATCCGGTGGTAAAGCCTGCCAGGATAATAAGAGGCGTGATGAGTGACAGGATGGAGCCGAAAAACTGCTTGATCAAGGACTGGATGTTAAAAGGATGGCGCTCAAATCTGTACTTCACAGCAAAGATGAATACCAGGATCATCAATGCAACGCCCATAAGGAGTCCGGGAAGAACGCCTCCCATGAACAGCTTTGCCACGCTGACGCTGGCCGTAGCTCCGTAGATGATAAGCGGAATACTGGGCGGGAAGATCGGTCCGATAACAGAGGAAGCAGCCGTTACGGCTCCTGAAAATTCGTTGCTGTAGCCATTCTTTGTCATAGCCTCCATCTCGATGGTTCCCAGGCCGCCTGCATCTGCGGTAGCGCTTCCTGACATACCTGCAAAGATGATGCTGGCTACGATATTGGCATGGCCCAGACCGCCGGGGATCCAGCCAACCATTTCCTTTGCGAAGTTGAATATCTTATCTGTGATCTTTCCTGCGTTCATCAGGTTTCCTGCCAGAATGAACAGGGGAACGGAGATCAGGAGGTAGGAATCGATACCGGTTACCATTTTCTGTCCTATGACCATTAGCGGATATTCAAGAATGAGGCAGCCCAGCACAGCACTGGCACCGATGGAAATGCTGATAGGAACACCGATCAGCAGTAAAATAATAAACGTAATAAAAAATATTGCCATTGCGCTTCTCCTCCTTTACTGTACGGCTTTGCCGGTTAAAAGCATAGTCCGTTCAATGAGCTGGTAAACCGATTTGACAACGATATACCCCCCGGCGATCGCCATAGGAAGGAAATGCCAGGCCTTGGATAAAAACTGCATGGTGGAAAAGTAGCTGGTGCTGTTGATCTTGTACATGCCGCAGTAGGCCACGATCATAATAACGCCCAGGCCGATGCTGAAGATCTTATTGACGAACCAAAACAGATTCTGCACCTTTTCCGGCACGCGGACATAGATCATATCGAGTGTGATCAGGCGGTTCTGGTCGTAGAGGACGATGACTCCCAGGAAGGCCATCCACATAAAGAGGAAGCCGCACAGCTCTGTGGAGAAGCGGAAGGATTTATTAAAGAAGTTCCGCGCGCACAGCTCTGTGAGCATCATTGTTACAATGCCTGCTATGAGCAGGATCAAAAGAGCGGAAACGATCTTTACGAAAACATCCGTGATTTTTTTATAAAGTCTCATGGCTATTACTCCTTTGGGTTTAAAAGAGGCTGCATCCCGGCCGGGATACAGCCTCTGCTTAAGGTGTTTGATTAGTTCCCTAAAATAGCATCCAGGATATCCTGATCAAACCAGGACTCATTTGCATAGCGCTCATAGTATTCCTTGCCGCCCAGCTTATCCTTAAAGCTCTGGATATCCGGAGCCTCGTCAAACTCAACGCCTGCCTCCTTTAAGGTCTGTGTAGCGGCCTCGTTGTCAGCAGCAATGGTATCAAAGGAATACTTAGCAGCAGCCTTTGCCTGCTCCTTTAAGATCGCCTGATATTCAGCAGGAAGCTTGTTCCAGGAGTCAGCGTTAGCAGCCATGGTGCAGCCCATCCACATGTAGTTGATGAAGCTGAAGTACTTGATGTCATCGTAGGTAGCGTTTGCAACCAGATGATAGGTAGCGTTGTCCTGGCCCTCAGCAGTGCCGTTGGAAAGTGCAATTGCCAGCTCGTTCAGGGCAAGGGCAACAGGGTTGGCGCCCAGGGTCTCCCAGCAGTCTAAGTACATCTGGCTGGTAGGCACGCGCAGTTTCAGTCCCTCAACGTCAGCAGCTGTATGTACTGGGCGGTTGGTGGTGGAAATGTGGCGCATACCGTTATCACCCTCTGATAAATAGATCAGTCCTGTGGAAGGAAGATCTGCGAAGATCTTCTCGCCGATCTCGCCGTTTACAATCTCATATGCATCTTCTGCTGTGTCAAACAGGAACGGAAGATCCAGGATCTTCGCTTTGTCATAGAACTCTGTATAGCCAGAGGTTCCTGCAAAGATAATGTCGATGGTTCCCATACGTGTGGACTGCAGTGCCTCGGCATCATTGCCCAGCTCGCCTGAGTGATGTGCATCCAGAGTGATCTTGCCGCCGGAAGCCTCTTCTACCAGCTTTTTGTATTCAAGAATGGTCTTGGTAGGAACGGAATTCTCATTACCTGGGGAATAAACAGTTAAAGTAACAGGATCTAAAGCATCCAAGCCAGATGCGGCAGCCTCTGCAGCGTCAGAACCCTTCTCAGAAGCAGCTGCAGCAGCTGCAGCGGTTGTAGCAGCAGCTGTCTCGGTTTTTCCGGAACCGCCGCAGCCTGCCAGTGACAAAGCCATGGTAGAGGCCAGCACGATGGATAAGATTTTTTTCATTTTTAACCCTCCTATGTAATATGCATTTTGTAGAGACATTGTATGATTGTATGATGTCTTCGTACAGCAACATTATATCATGCTGACGGATAAAATCTATCGACAAATATCATAAAAAAACAAAATAATTTTATGCAATATATACAACGAAAACGGAGGGGAATAAGAAAAAGATCGGAAAATAGATGGAAAGAAGTAAAAAAAGACGCCTGCAGTTGGAGCAAAAGCCAAAACGCAGGCGAGATCGTCTATTTGGTGGTGGATTTGGCCAGATCGGCAGCGACCAGCTCTAAATGCTGCTGCATATTCCGTTCTCCGGCTTTGGCATCTCTGGCTTTGAACGCATCCAGGATGCTCTGATGGGGCTGAATGGCATTTTCCGCATTCTGCGGGATATAAAACGTCCTGCTGCGGAAATTCTTTACATGCTGTTCCACCTGTTTGCTGATACTGATAAGGAGATGATTCTTGCTGAATTCGACAATAGAGGAGTGGAACTTCTCATCATATATGACGATGCTGGATACATCCTTACTTTTGACAGCCGTAATAAATTTCTGGTGGAGCTGTTCTAAGTGGGCAACGTCCTCATCGGAACAGCGTTCAATGGCCAGGCGGACCGAGAGAGGCTCGATGGCCATGCGTACTTCCAGAAAGTCCCTTGTCTCTACCTCGTGCTCTGCAAACCAGTGAAGGATATCTCCCAGCTCCACCTCTGAAGTGCGGGCGGCAAATGCACCCTTGCCGGGACGCAGCTCCACGTAGCCGGTAGCCTCCAGCATGCGGAAGGCCTCGCGCACCGTACCGCGGCCTACGCCCAGCTGCTGGCATAATTCTTTTTCTACAGGAAGCTTGTCACCAACGGAAACATCGCCTGAAAATAGATATTCTTTAATTTTTTCCACAACCTGCTGGACAACAGGGATACGCTTCACAGTTTCCATGGTAATTCTCCTTCCTTTTATGTTTATATATCCTAATCCTAAAGTTGAATTTTGTCAATATGCAAGAAATCAAAGTTTTTTTTAACAGTATCTATTGACATTTGCACAATACTCTGCTATCTTGTGATCAGATTGTATGATTGTATGATGTCAAAGCACTAAAACCTGATCACACATTTCATTGAAACCATGGAGGAAAATATGGATATTGCAAGTTTGAAACAAACCTGCCGTACTGTGCGCCGTGACATTATTAATATGACGGCGGATGCAGCCTCAGGCCATCCGGGCGGATCCTTATCCGCAGTAGAGATCATTACAACATTATTTTTTGAGAAAATGAACATTGATCCATCTGATCCAAAGAAAAAGGACAGGGACCGTTTTGTACTGTCAAAGGGACATGCAGCTCCCTGCTATTACGCAGTGCTGGGAGAAAGGGGATTTTTTGATAAGGAAGAGTTCAAAAACTTCCGCCAGCTCCACAGCTTCCTTCAGGGACATCCGGATGCGAAAAAGTGTCCGGGCGTAGATGCTTCCACCGGTTCCCTGGGACAAGGGATCTCGATTGCAGTGGGAATGGCCTTGGGAGCAAAGAGGCTGGATCACAGCCAGGTAAAGGTATATACGCTTTTGGGAGACGGAGAGCTGCAGGAGGGCCAGGTATGGGAGGCCAGCATGGCAGCGGCCAATTACGGACTGGATAACCTGACCGTGATTGTTGACAACAATGGCCTTCAGATCGATGGAACAAACGACGAGGTCATGAAGCTGGGATCCCTGAGGGATAAGTTTACTGCCTTTGGCTTCCATGTGCTGGAGATCGATGGGAATGACCTGGAGCAGGTATCGGCAGCTTTGGACGCGCCTTCCGAAGGAAAGCCAAAATGCATTATTGCCCACACAGTAAAGGGCAAGGGCGTATCCTTTATGGAAGATCAGGTGGGCTGGCATGGAAAGGCTCCCAACGAGACAGAGCGCCAGCAGGCATTAAGGGAATTGGAGGAAGAGGCATGAGTGAACTGAAAGCAATCCGAGTTGCCTATGGAGAGGCCTTGGCTGAATTAGGAGAGAAGAATGAGAAGGTGGTTGTGCTGGACGCAGATCTTGCCCATGCAACCATGACTGCAACATTTGGTAACAAGTTTCCGGAGCGTTTCTTTAATGCAGGTATTGCAGAGGCCAATATGGTGGATATGGCGGCAGGCCTGTCTACTATGGGATATATTCCCTTTGCCAGCACATTTGCGATCTTTGGCACGGGACGGGCGTATGACCAGGTGCGCAATGGGTGCGCATACCCTAATTTCAATGTAAAGTTCGGTATGACACATGCCGGGATCACTCTGGGCGAGGACGGCGGCAGCCATCAGGCCATAGAGGATCTGGCACTCATGCGCGTGATCCCTGGGATGACAGTGATCGTGCCCTGCGATGCGAAGGAGACCCACCGGGCAGTTGCTGCAGTGGCAGAGATGCAGGGGCCTGCATACCTGCGCCTGGCACGCCTTCCTTCCCCTGTGTTTGAGGAGGAGATGCCCTTTGAGATCGGTAAGGCAAATGTGCTGAGAGAAGGAACGGATGTGGCAGTTTTTTCCTGCGGCATCATGGTCTCCACAGCGCTGGAATGTGCAAAGAGGCTGGAGGCAGATGGGATCTCGGCAGCTGTCATCAATATGCACACCATTAAGCCTATTGACAGGGAATGCATTCTGAAATATGCAGGAAGCTGCAAGAAGATCGTCACAGTAGAAGAGCACAGCGTGATCGGCGGACTGGGAGACGCAGTAGGCGATGTACTGCTCCAGGAGAGATGCCATGTGGCATTTAAAAAGATCGGAGTCCAGGACAGGTTCGGCCAGTCCGGAAAGCCGTCAGATCTCTTAGAGGAGTACGGACTCAGCGAGGATCAGGTCTACCGTCAGATCAAAGAAATGGCAGGTGAATAAGCTATGATCGTAAATCAGCCGACAGGGATCGCCCATGTGGCAATCCCCACAGATGAGCCTGAAGCAACGGTTGCATTTTATGAAACCCTGGGCTTCAAACGCCTGGTGGACGGCGGAGTGCGCGGGATGCTCCAGTGCGGCAGCTGCGTGATCGAGTATTACCCCAGGCGCTGTGATAAAAAGCCTATCGGAAATATCGACCACATTGCACTGGCCTGTGATAACCTGGACGAGGCCTATGAGGAGATCAAGGGCCTGGGCTGTGAGATGATCTCAGAGGGCATTGAGTCCAATCAGATGTTTGCTCCAAAGAGCAACCGCTTTTTCCTGTTCAAGGGGCCAAACGGCGAGAAGATCGAATTTTGCAAGGTGAGCTGAGAAAGCAGTCAAAATGCGGAAACTCAAGATCATAAAAGTCTTGTATTGGAGGAGCCCTTGATTTATAATAAGTGAGAGAAGTTTGGCTAGGACCAGACAAAATCAAACATAAGGGAGAAAGAAACCATGAAGATTGCAATGGGAAATGACCATACAGCCATTGAGCTGAAGAATATCATTAAGGAATTTGTGGAGAGCAAAGGATATGAGGTGATCGACCTGGGAACCAATTCACCGGAGAGCTGCGACTATCCGATCTACGGTGAGAAGGTGGGCCGTGCAGTGGCTTCCGGCGAGGCTGACTTAGGCATCACGATCTGCGGCACAGGCGTAGGTATTTCCCTGGCAGCCAATAAGGTAAAGGGCATCCGCGCCTGCGTGTGCAGCGAGCCCTACACCGCAAAGCTCTCCAGACTCCACAACAATTCCAATGTCCTGGCTTTTGGCGCCAGAGTGGTAGGAAGCGAGCTGGCTAAGATGATCACGGAGGCCTGGCTGGATGCCGAGTTTGAAGGCGGAAGGCATGAGCGCCGCGTGAATATGATCATGGATATCGAGAACAGGGCATAGGATCCAAAGCTGCTTTTGAACGTCCGGCAAAGCTGCAAAGAAAACAAAAGACAAGCTCCCGCCAGGGAGGAGGCATAAGGCCTTCCTTTCCGGCGGGAGCTTTCTGTATCATGAGATATCCAAAGCTTAGTAATTCTCAGCCTTTCTCTCAAAGTAAGCCTTTGGATGAGCGCAGCATGGACATACTTCAGGAGCGTCGGGGCCTTCATGGATATAGCCGCAGTTTCTGCACTTCCAGCCTAATGGGGCATCGCCCTTGAAGGTCTTGTCATTCTTCAGGCTGTCAAGAAGCTTATTGTAGCGCTTTTCATGGGCAGCTTCAACCTTTGCAACCAGTTCAAACTTCACTGCCAGTTCAGGAAAGCCCTCCTCACGTGCCTCACGTGCCATGCGGGCATACATATCGGTCCACTCATAGTTCTCCCCGGCAGCAGCGTCAGCCAGGTTCTCCTCCGGAGTTCCGATGCCGTGGAGCTCCTTGAACCACATTTTTGCATGCTCCTTTTCCTGGTCTGCTGTCTCCAGATATAAGGCAGCCATCTGCTCATAGCCGGCCTTCTTGGCAGCGGAAGCGTAGTAGGTGTACTTGTTGCGTGCTTCGGATTCGCCTGCAAAGGCTTCTCTTAAATTCTGTTCTGTCTTTGTTCCAGCATATTTTGATGCCATATGTAATACCTCCATAATTAATAATAGTAATTATTACTGTTTTTATTATATAGAAAAAACAGGAAAATGTCAATGATAATATGAAAGTTTTCCTGATTTTTTTATAGCTATAGATAGTTTATGTAACGGAAAAGACGTGGAATAAAAAGGCGCCGGATAGGAAGATCCAGCGCCAGTGTATTTATGCCGTTGCGTTAATGCTGTAATCGGATATTAGCCGAAGTATCTCTTTAACAGACCCTCGAATGCACGGCCATGTCTAGCCTCGTCCTTAGCCATCTCATGAACAGTGTCATGGATTGCATCCAGGTTCAGAGCCTTTGCTCTCTTAGCCAGGTCGAACTTGCCGGCGGTAGCGCCGTTCTCAGCCTCTACTCTCATCTCCAGGTTCTTCTTGGTGGAAGGAGTAACAACCTCGCCTAACAGCTCAGCAAACTTTGCTGCATGCTCAGCTTCCTCATAAGCTGCCTTCTCCCAGTAAAGGCCGATCTCCGGATAGCCCTCTCTGTGAGCTACTCTGGACATAGCCAGATACATACCAACCTCAGAGCACTCGCCCTCAAAGTTAGCGCGCAGGTCAGCCATGATATCCTCCGGGCATCCCTGAGCAACGCCTACCTCATGCTCACATGCCCAGCCAAGCTGTGCATCCATCTCTTTGAACTTAGAAGCGGGAACTCCGCACTGTGGACATTTCTCAGGTGCCTGCTCTCCCTCATAAACATAACCGCATACTGTACATACCCATTTTTTCATAGTGAATATTCTCCTTTTCTTTGATTTATTTTAGTTACGGCCCGGCAGAAGGGCCGGGGCCTAATGTTTTTATCTGAGTAATAATAGTAATTATTACTGATATCAATATAAATGATTTATGCAGGTTTGTCAATACCTTTCTCTTTATTTTTTTCGAGACAATTTTTACATGTTCCATAAAACAGAACAGAGTGGCTGTCAATAATGCCGGGGGCATACTCCTGGGCAGTGCTGTCCAAATGACTCAGGGTGTTGAGATTGTCCATGACCATGTCATAGATCTGGCGGCATTCCCTGCACACAAAATGATAATGCTCACTTACATTACCGTCAAAGTGGTCAGCCCCGTCACCGCAGTTCACCTTTTTGATCTCCCCTGTCTCAACCAGCAGGTTTAAATTGCGGTACACAGTTCCAAGGCTGATATTGGGAAATTCTTCGCGGATGCTGGCGTATAGGGCGTCTGCCGTAGGATGGTCATGGCGGCTCATCAGACTGGCTTTGATGGATTCCCTCTGACGGCTATACTTTAGAACTTTCATAGCATCTCCTTCTTGAAAATATAATAACAATAATAGTTACTATTTTATAATACCAGAAAGAGGGAGATGTGTCAAGGTCATTCTCGCTTGAGTTTTTGCATTTTGTGCCGTGACTCAGGCATTCCCGCTATTCTGCCGATGTGGCGTAGGGAATCCGCTCCAGTGCGATCCGTATAAATTCATGGGTAGCACGTGACATATAGCGTCCCTTGTGGTAGCCAATGCCCAGAATGCCGTGAACCCTGGAGTAGTTGAGGGAATACAGGTTCAGGTGATAATGCTCCATCATGATGGTTTTGTAGGTATGGGAGGGGTGCTCCTGGGACATGAACATTTTGGGATAAAAGGTGATCCCCATCCCTTTGCCGCTTAAGGCCAGGGCCGTCTCAATGTTCTCTGTCTCCAGCACAATGCGGGGAGATATCTGGGCATCCTCAAAGATCTCATCTGCGATGGTGCGCACGCGGTTTCCTTTATTTAAGAGCACAAAAGGGCATTCCTCTAAAAGGCGGATATCCACGGAAGCAGACAGCTTATTTTTGATCTCATCCAGCCTGCCGGGATATGCCTTGCTTAGGACCTCATCCGGGACCACGAGGAGGATCTCCTCCTGGCAGATGGGCACGGTCTCCACATTTTCTGCAGTAAAGGGAAGAAGATCGATCATCAGGTCAATGTTGCCGTGGAGCAGGTCAGAGGCCAGGGCGCTGGATTTGCCCTCCACCAGGCGCAGCTCAATGCCGGGAAACTGTGACTGGTAGATTGGCAGGATCTCAGGAAGGATAACGCGCCCCCTGGTGTGGGATACGCCGATGGACAGCTGCCCTGTAGTGAAATCCTTGATATCCCCGATCTCCTTATAGGTCTCATCCCGGAGGTCTAAAAGCTCCCTGGCCCTGGCCTTTAGAGCCTGTCCCGCATAGGTCAGGGTCAGGGGAGAGGTCCTGTTGAAAAGCACCACATTAAATTCCTTTTCCAGGTTGGAAATATGGTTGCTCAGGGACTGCTGGGAAATATAGAGCCTTTTGGCGGCCTTGGTAAAGTTGAGTTCCTCCGCAGCCACCAGGAAATATTCCATGTTCAAAAAGTTGATCATCTCTGTGCCCCCTGCAAAAAGGCCTCCGGTTCCTTAAGAAGACGCTCCTTAAGCTTTGGCAGGAAGGCAGCCGCTTTTTCAAAGGAGGTATTTACCACCAGCTCCTCCGGAAAATCCGTGGCGTTAAGGAGTTCATGGGCAGCCCTGTGGTTGCCCACATCCGCTTCCACATGGGCATCGCTGTTGATGATAATGGAGGTGCCGTAATGGATGCAGCGCTCCAGCATTTTTTCGTAGTTTTCCCTTGCTCCCACGCGGACGCTGACAGAGGACAGGGAGCTTGTGTTGACCTCCAAAAGGGTGTGGTGCTCCTTTGCCGCCGCTGCCAGGGTATCATAGTCAACAGGCAGGCGGGAATCATCCGGATGGCCGATGATCTGGATATCAGGGTTTTCTATCGCCTTTACGTATGCCCTGGTATAGTCGGAAATCGTACCGCGGGCAATGCACTGGATATGGATGCTGGCAATGGCATAGTCCAGCTTGCGTATCATCTTGTCATCCAGGTCCACAGAACCCTCAAAGTCAGTGATGTTGAGTTCCGCTCCCATCATAACGGGAATGCCGTAAAGGATCCTGGGGACGACCTTTAGGTTGGAAAAATAGTAGAGATGGCAGGTTCCCGGCATGGCAGGGGCATGTTCGGAACAGCCGTAAAGGCGCAGCCCCTTTTCAGAAGCAGACCGGGCCATCTCGTAGAGTGTATTGTAGGCATGGCCGCTGGCAATGGAGTGAGTGTGCAGATCCAGCAAATCTATCATAAAAAGCAGGTCCTTTCATAAAATAAAAACGTTCTTATGCTGAATGCATCATATCACATTTTTTACGGACTGGAAAGAAGAAAAAATTTGAATAATTTTTAACAAAAAACTATGGAAATATCGGGTGCATTCTTGCTATAATGTAGAGGAATAGTAATTCACTATAGTATATGGAAGGTGAGGAGAGCATTATGAGCGAAGAGATGAACAAGGAGTTAGAGGAAGCAGTAGAGGCGCCTGTAGAGACCATGGAGGACTATGCTGCAGAGCTGGAGGCATCCTATGCAACTCTGAACAGAGACCGTATCGAGGCCGCAGAGGACGAAAGCGGAGACGGCGCAAAGTGGGCAGAGTTTGCCAGGATGATGGAGGAAAAGGAGATCGTCAAGGTGAAGATCTCTGAGGCAGTAAAGGGCGGCGTGGTTGCCTATGTGGATGAGGTACGTGCATTTATACCCGCATCCCAGCTTTCCACTGAGTATGTGGAGATGCTGGAGGACTGGCAGGGCAAGCATGTGGAGACATATATCATCACAGTTGATCCTGAGAAGAAGAGACTGGTGCTGTCCGGCCGCGAGGTGGAGCGCGCGAAGAAAGAGGCCTTAAAGAAGGAACGCCTTGCCCAGTTTAAGGCAGGAGACGTTGTGGAGGGAACCGTTGACAGCATCAAGACCTACGGCGCATTTATCAAGCTGGCCGAGGGCGTGGACGGGCTGCTGCACATTTCCCAGATCAGCACACAGCGCATCAAGCATCCGGGCGTTGTGCTCCAGGAAGGCCAGACAGTCAAGGTAAAGATCCTCTCTGCGGAGAATGGAAAGTTAAGCCTCAGCATGAAGGTGCTGGCAGAGCAGCAGGCTGATAAGGAAGAGCATGAGACCTTTGACTACAAGGAGACAGGTACTGTTTCCACCGGCCTGGGCGACCTGTTAAAGGGGCTTAAATTCTAAACCTGCATGCGCCCGGCTGGCGGACGCTCCACTATACCGCGAAAGTCTGGCGGGCACATTTGGCATACCTGAATACATGCCGCCTGCCTGGCGGCAGGACTTTTGTGGTAAGATTAATGACAGAGGAGGGATAGGAATGACCAATATCCCGAAACCGGACGACCAGGTAGACCAATGGCGTTCGGTGATGTTTTTATATGATTCCGCACTAAAAAAGATCAACACGAAGATCGAGATACTGAACAACGAGTTTGTGAGCCGCTATGACTACAACCCGATCGAGCATATCAAATCAAGATTAAAGACAGCTGACAGCATTGTAAAGAAGCTGAAAAAGGACGGATACGAGGTAACCATAGACAATATGATGGAGCATCTGAGCGATATTGCAGGTATCCGCATCATCTGCTCCTTTACCTCGGATATCTATCAGATCGCAGATATGTTAGCCAGCCAGGGGGATGTGACGGTGCTTCATGTGAAGGATTACATCAAGCACCCGAAGCCCAATGGCTACAAGAGCTACCATATGGTCATCACTCTTCCGGTGTACCTGTCAGACGGGCCTGTGGAGACAAAGGTGGAGGTGCAGATACGGTCGGTTGCCATGGATTTCTGGGCGAGTCTGGAGCACAAGATCGCATACAAGTTTGAAGGGAATGCGCCTGAGAACCTGTTAAAGGAGTTAAAGGACTGTGCAGACATGGTAAACATGCTGGACGGGAAAATGTTCTCCCTTAACGAGGCTATCACGGCATTTGCCAAAGAGCATCCAAAGGACAGAGAGAACGGGAATCTGGAAGAACAGCAGTGAAGCAATATATAAAACAGACAGATAAGGTAATAAAAGTGAACCTGCGCCAGCTGGTGATATTTCTGGCAGTATACCGGCTGGTAGCAGGTATATTCTATATTAGGCTGGTAAACCGGCTGTTAAGGCTCTCTCTGCAGGAGGCAGGATATAGCTACCTGACTATGGGCAATATGAGGGCCTTTCTGCTGCGCCCATTTACAGTTATCTGTGCTCTGGCAGCCCTTGGCCTGGCAGCAGTGATGGTGCTTTTGGAGGCAGGAGCCCATCTTGCGGTCTATAAGGCCTCTGTGGGGCTTGAAAAGGTGGATCAGCTGTCCATATTAAAGGGAGCCCTGGCAAGAGGGGCAGGGCAGTGGAGAAAGAAAAACTGGCAGCTGCTTCCCCTGGCATTGGCAAATTACCTTATGATGAACAGCTTTATCCTTTTACGGATCCTTACAAGGGTGAGGCCGTTCGATTTTGTTATGTATGAAATACTTCGGACACCGCCGGCAGTGGCAGGGCTTGCGTTTCTGGCGGTCGTGATGATCCTGGCAGGCTTTCCTGCCATGATGGTGCTGTTTTTCTGTATGGAGGAGCAGCTGCCCTTTCGCCAGGGGGCCCGAAGAAGCCGGATGCTGATAAAAGAGCAGAAGAGGAAGGCAGTAGCCCTTTTGATGGCGGTAAACCTGCTCCTCATCGGAGCTCTGGTGATAGTTTATGTTGCAATTACAATAATCTCTGCTATACTGGTGACTATATTTGTGGACAGCTATGCCGCAGTGGCTGTTCTCTCCATTGTAGGTACGAAAATGGAACTGGCTTTGCTGTTTATCGGTTCTTTGCTGGCAGCAGTTCTGGATTTTGGGGCCCTTACAGTGGTCTATGTCCGGTTTGCAGGAGAGGAGGCCTCCTGGCTTTCTCAGGAAATCGGAGAGGGAGCCGTGGAGCATGTGAAGCGGAACCTGTTCCTGGGAGTGACGGGAGCCCTTATGGGAGTCAGCGCCTTTATGATCTTTGATATGGCCTATAATGGCCCGGCCTTTGACTGGTCCGGCCTGGGATATACGGAGATCACGGCTCACCGTGGAAGCTCTCAGATGGCTCCGGAGAATACCATGGCGGCTCTGGAGCGGGCCATGGAGGAGATGGCGGATTACAGCGAGATCGATGTCCAGGTGACGTCGGACGGCGTAGTGGTGCTCTGCCATGATCTGGATCTGAAACGCGTGGCAGGGGTGAGCCGCCGCCTGCAGGATATGACCTGGGAGGAGGCAAAGGAGCTGGATGTGGGGAGCTACTTTTCCAAAGCCTACAAAGGGGAGCGGATACCCACCTTGGAGCAGGCGCTGGAAGCCTGCAAGGGGCGGATGAAGCTCAACATTGAGCTCAAGGATATGGGAAAGTCCTCCAGTCTGCCGGAGCAGGTGGTACAGCTGGTAAAGGAGCAGGACATGGAGGAGCAGTGTGTGCTCACCTCTGTCAGCCTTTCTTATTTGAAGCGTGTGAAGGAGGCAGACCCTGACATCAAGACAGGCCAGATCCTGTCGGCAGTGTATGGACGCTGTTATGAGGAGGAGTATGCGGACTTTATCAGCATCCGTTCCAGCTTTGTGACGAGAAGCCTGGTGGAGGCCGCCCATGAATACGGCAAGGCTGTCCATGTATGGACGGTCAACAGAAAGGCAGAGCTTGAGCGGATCCAGCACCTGGGAGTGGATAATGTGATCACGGATTATCCGGCAGCAGCCAGGGCAATACTTTATCAGCAGGAGGCCGCAGAAGGACTGCTGGGATATTTGCGGATGATGCTGCGGTAGGCGGTCCTGCAGCCTGAGGACGGGCTGCAGGACCGCAGCGGAGAATCGACAGAAAATAGGACAAAGAGAGGAAACGAACATGCGTGCAGTGGTGCAGAGAGTGACCCGTGCACAGGTGACTGTGGATGGAGAGGTTTTGGGGAAAATTGGAAAAGGCTTTATGATCCTTCTGGGAGTGGCAGAGGATGACACAGAGGAGCTGGCGGATAAGCTGGCAGACAAGATATGCAGGCTGCGGATTTTTGAGGATGAGAATGGGAAGACAAACCTTTCCCTGGCGGATGTGGAGGGAGAGCTGCTGGTCATCAGCCAGTTTACCCTTTATGCAGACTGCCGCAAGGGAAACCGCCCCAGCTTCATTAAGGCCGGAAGCCCCCAGAAGGCGGACATGCTCTATGAGCATTTTATGGAGCGCTGCAGAAGCCACGTGCCGGTGGTGGAAAAGGGCAGGTTCGGAGCGGATATGAAGGTGGAGCTGTTAAATGACGGTCCATTTACATTGATGCTTGACACCAATGAGCTGTTTAAATAAGAAACGGCAGGGAAGGAGTATTGGCAGAAATGGTTAAATTGGCAGAATCCGTATTATACTATCATCCAGGCACTGCAGATGACCGTAAGACAGTGGCTCTCATGAAAAGCGTCCTCGTGCGCATGGGAGTCAGGATCAGGAATATTTCGCCGGACCAGGTGATGGAGCAGGTGGGCTATCTGGCAGGGGTTCCGGGATTTGAAGCGCAGAAAGAGGGGGCTTCCGGGGAGGCCCTTCCTGTGATACCGGAGCAGGTAATGGTGCTGAAATCATTTTCAGGCAGGCGTTTGGATGAGCTTCTTATGAACCTGAGAAAAGCCGGGGTGCCGAAGATCGAGCTGAAGGCAGTGCTGACGGAGCACAACTGCGGCTGGAGCTTTTATCACCTGTATGAGGAGCTGAAAAGCGAACATGAGACCATGACGGCAGGAAAGGAACAATGACGGATCCCACCAGGAAAAGACAATTAGAAGAGCTGGACGAGGTGACACTGTGCACCAGGATCCTCTGCCAGGCAAGGAATGAGCTGTATGTGAATATGCGGTTTCTGGATGTGGCCTTAAGCAGTCTTGGCTTTGAGGCGGACTGGGGACGGCAGGGGCTTGCCACGGACGGAGCAGTGATCTACTATGGGCCGGAGCATCTTTTAAGGCTTTATAAGAAGGGGCGCGTGCTGGTGAACAGGGCATACCTCCATATCCTTTTTCACTGCCTGTTCTGCCATCTGTATACGAGAAAGGGCAGGGATAAGGAATATTGGGACCTGGCCTGCGACATTGCCATGGAGTCTGTGATCGACGGGCTTTACCAGAAATGCATCCATGTGCCCCGGAGCGCCTTGAGGAGAGAGACCTATCTGCGCATCAGGAGGATGCTGGCAGAGGGGGAAGGCGGCAGAGACGTGGAAGCAGCACAGAAAAACGGAGGCCGGGTCGGTGCGCCGCCCGTACTGGCCCTGACCGCTGAGCGTGTGTACCGCGCTCTTGTGGACATGAAGCCCGCAGAAAAGCGCCTGCGCCAGCTTCAGGCAGAATTTATGGTGGACAGCCATGACCTGTGGGAGCAGGAGGAGGACCCCAGGCAGGCCATGAGACGCCAGAACCAGTGGAATGACAACCGGGAGAAAATGCAGACCAGCATGGAGACCGGCTCCAAAGAGGAATCGGAGGAGGAGGGGAGCCTTCTTGATTCCCTGCAGGTGGAGAACAGGGAAAGGTACGATTACAGCCAGTTCCTGCGGAAGTTCGCGGTCATAAAGGAAGAACTCCAGGTGGATGTAGATTCCTTTGATTATGGCTTTTACACCTATGGTCTGTCCCTCTATGGGAATATGCCTCTGATCGAGCCATTGGAATCAAAGGAGGTCTGCCGCATTGAAGAATTTGCCATTGTGGTAGACACCTCCATGTCCTGCTCCGGGGAGCTGATACAGCGTTTCCTGGAGGAGACCTATGATGTGCTTTCGGAGTCAGAGAGCTACTTTAAGAAGATCCATGTCCGCATCATCCAGTGTGACGATAAGGTTCAGTCCGATGTGGTGATCACCTGTGCAGAGGAACTGGCGGCCTATATGGAGTCTTTTGAGATCAGGGGATACGGGGGAACGGATTTCAGGCCTGCCTTTGAGTATGTAAACGGGCTGTTGAAAACAAGGGAAATTTCCCGCTTGAAGGGGCTGATCTATTTTACAGACGGCAAGGGCATCTATCCGGTGCAGGCCCCGCCCTATGATACGGCCTTTGTGTTCATAGAGCGCATGTTTTCCGATGAGGCGGTTCCGGCCTGGGCCATGAAGGTGGTGCTGGAGGAGGAACAGCTGCGGGAATATCATAGCGTACTGTCAAGCAGTCAGCGCACCGGAAGCAGCACATCAGGCAAACAACAGGAGAACAGAGAATGAATATCAAGCGAGCAAAGGAAGAAATAAAGGACACCATAGAAGCCTATCTTTTGAAGGACAGCCTGGGGGAATATGTGATTCCATCTATCCGCCAGCGCCCGGTCCTGCTCATAGGCCCGCCTGGTGTGGGCAAGACCCAGATCATGGAGCAGATCTCCAGGGAGTGCCGGATCGGCCTGGTCTCCTATACGATCACCCACCATACCCGCCAGAGCGCGGTGGGCCTTCCGCTGATCGAGAAGCGGGAGTATGCAGGCCGTGAGTATACGGTGACGGAATACACCATGAGTGAAATTGTGGCCTCTGTCTACAACCGGATCGAGGAGACAGGCCTGAAGGAGGGGATCCTGTTCATCGATGAGGTGAACTGCGTGTCAGAGACATTGGCTCCCACCATGCTCCAGTTCCTCCAGTGCAAGACCTTCGGAACCCATAAGATACCGGAGGGCTGGCTGATCGTGGCTGCCGGTAATCCGCCGGAGTATAACAAGTCTGTCAGGGAGTTCGACGTTGTCACCCTGGACCGCATCAAGAGGATCGATGTGGAGCCGGATCTTGGCGTCTGGAAGGAGTATGCCTATGTCCAGAATATCCATCCCGCCATCTTGTCCTATCTGGGGATACGGCCGGAGTATTTCTGCCGGATAGAGACAACAGTGGACGGAAAGTGCTTTGCCACCCCCAGAGGCTGGGAGGACCTATCCCAGCTTATCCAGGTCTACGAGCAGCTGGGAAAGAAGGCTGACAGGGATGTGGTAGGCCAATATATCCAGTATCCGAAGATCGCAAAGAACTTTGCAAATTATCTGGAGCTGTATTACAAATATCAGAATGAATACCAGGTGGAGGAGATCCTTTCCGGAGTGATCAAGGAAGAGCTCTGCGACCGCCTGGCAAGGGCGGCCTTTGACGAGCGTTTGAGCGTTACCGGGCTCCTGCTCTCAAAGCTGACGGAAGGCTTTAAGGAGCTTCAGGATAAAAACCGCAAAATGGAGCTTCTTATGGAGCAGTTAAAGCATTACCGGCAGCTTCTTCTGGGAAACATCGAGACCGGAGACAGCGGCAGATCTCCCGCTGCCCTATTGGAGCTCATATCCCAGGAATTGGAGGATATGCGCAAGCAGAAGGAAAAAAGCGGCCTTCTGTCGCGCCCTGAAAACCGCCTGTACCGCCAGACCATTTCAACAATAGAAGCCTGGTCCCAAAAGCTGCGCACGCTCCCTGAGAAGGCTTCAGAGGAGGCCTGGCAGTGGGTACGGGGCAGATTCATGGAGGAGAGCGATGCCTATGAGGACGTTAAGGATGCCTGCGGCGAAAAGCTGGAGCATGCCTTTGACTTCATGGAAGCCGCTTTCGGAAACGCCCAGGAGATGGTGATCTTCATCACAGAGCTGAACACGGGCGAGGCCGCGGTGGAATTCTTAAACAGCTATGAATGCGGGCGGTATTACCAGTACAACAAGGCCCTGCTG
This sequence comes from Lacrimispora sp. 210928-DFI.3.58, assembly GCF_020554865.1. GTDB lineage: Bacteria > Bacillota > Clostridia > Lachnospirales > Lachnospiraceae > Enterocloster. The sequence continues at coordinate 71,221 of NZ_JAJCIC010000011.1, read as the reverse complement.
TTTGATGAGCAGGAAAAGGGGATATTGGAGAAGATAAAGTGATGGTCTAAGGGCGGCAGATGCCGCCCTTTACAAATTCCATGGGGGACAGACCGATCCTTTGGCGGAAGGCGCGGGAAAAATGGGCAGCATCCGGGTATCCGGTCAGGGCAGCCGTCTCCTTTGCGGAATGCCCTGTCAGGAGAAGCTCCTGGGCACGCCAGATGCGGCAGTCAATGACGTACTGATGCAGGGAAGTTCCCGTAACGCTGCAAAAGGAGCTGCACAGACTGGTTCTGGACAAGGCAAAGTGTCTGGCCATCGCTTCCAGGGACAGGGCAGCCGTCTCTTCCAGATGCTCGTGGATGTATTGGATGATGCAGGAAATCAGGGTGTAGGCCTCCCCTCTGCCGGCTTCCTGTCCAAACCGGGAGCGGAAGAGGCTGTTGACCTCCAACAGAAGCCTTGCCAGGGAAAAACGCAGATAGAGCTGCTGTTCTGCCGGGGGAAGAACGTAAGAGAGCTGGGGGACCGCGTCTTCTCCCGCCTGGAGCCTTGCCAGCTCCTCCAGCTTTTGGCGGACAGACAACGTCTGTTCATCTGTCAGAGGGATGATTCCGGCTTCAGAGTCTGGCCTCCTGAAAAAGCACTCCAAAAGATCGATTTCTGTTCTTCCCAGGCCTGATAAGAAGGCCGGACGAAACATGACCAAAAGCCGGTGATAGCTCCGGCCGCGTATTCCGATGCCATGGCGTTCAAAGTTGTTAAAGAGCACCAGGCTGTTCTTCTCCAGGATGTACTCTTTTCCGTCAATACGGCAGGGAACGCCGCTTGTCAGCACAAGGAGAAGCTCCAGCTCTCCGTGGACGTGCCAGTTTGTTACAATGCGTTCCCCATCTGTTTTTTCCTCTGCCCGCAGGCCGTATTCCATATAGATCCCTCCTTTTTCTGCGTGGTCATTCGTCCGCTTCGGCAATACTTCTGTACGAAATGGCAACTTTTTTTGTGTGACATTTGCTATGATAAGCCTGCACGTATCCGGCAGGAGTACCTTCGCCCCGGCATGGAGGCAGGCGCCCCTTTGATATGCCTGAAACGATGCGTTTTCCGGCGGCTGCCGGTCAGCATTTTATAAAAATCTTTATAGGAGGCGCGGTACTTAACATGTTTACCCGAAAGCAATTAGCCGGCCTGCTGATCCCATTGGTGCTGGAGCAGACCCTGTCAGTCACAATCGGGCTGGCGGATACTCTGATGGTCGCTCCTCTGGGGGAGGCGGCCATGTCCGGCGTCAGCCTGGTGGACGCCTTTAACACATTGATCCTTTTGATCCTTGCTGCTCTGGCAGCGGGGGGATCCGTGGTGACCAGCCAGTATGTGGGGCGCAGGGATTGGAGCAGCGTAAAAAAGACTGCAGCACAGATCATACTTTCCGTTTTGGTGGTCAGCTGTCTGGTCGGTCTGCTGGTGATCTGCCTGCGCAATCGTATTCTGGGGCTGATCTACGGCGCTCTTGACAGTAAGGTGATGGGTTATGCCAGAACCTATTTCTTCTTTTCCGCTTTAAGCTATCCCTTTATGGGGCTTTATAATGCCGGAGCAGCTCTGTTTCGAGTAGAGGGAAACAGCCGGATCAGCATGATGGCCAGCTTTGTAATGAATGTTACAAATATTGCAGGAAATGCTCTGCTGATCTATGGACTCCGCCTGGGCGTTGCAGGGGCGGCCCTGTCCAGTCTGGCATCCAGAGCCGCGGCCTGCCTGGCCGTGATGCTGCTGCTCCAGAAAAAAGGAAGCCCTCTGCGCATTGACAGCCCTGCCCTGCTAAAACCGGACCGGGGAATGATCCGCCGCATTCTGGCCATTGGTATTCCGAACGGGATCGAAAACGGCATGTTCCAGATCGGCAAGCTCTCTGTTTCCAGTTTGACAAGCACCCTGGGCACAGCGGCCATCGCCGCCAATGCCGCTGGCAACAGCTTTTGCGGTATATTAAATATTCCGGCCAATGCGATCGGTCTGGCGGTGATCACAATCGTAGGCCAATGCCTGGGAGCAGGGAAGAAGGAGCAGGCAGCCTATTATGCGAAGAGGCTGCTCTGGGCATCCTTTATGGGCGCATGGCTTACCAATCTGTCATCGCTGCTGGTGTTTAACCGTCTGGCGGTTTCCTGGTTCCATCTTTCCGCGGAAGCCGCTGATATGTGCCTTGAGGTCCTGACCTGGTTTAACGTAGTGTCCCTGTTCCTGTGGCCGTCCAGCTTTACTCTTCCCAACATTCTTCGCGCAGGCGGAGATGCCAGGTACACGATGGAGGTCAGTGTCTTCTCCATGTGGGTATTCCGGGTGCTCTTAAGCTATCTGCTGGCAGGCTATCTGGGCTTTGGACTGCTGGGCGTATGGATGGGAATGTTCGTGGACTGGGGCTTCCGCTCCCTTTTCTTCATGCGGCGCTTTTTGAGCGGGCGGTGGATGGAGCATAAGGTTATCTGAGAGAGCACCTTCCGAAGCAATGATACTATTTTTTTACAGGACAGGCAACAGGAAAAGGGCGGCATCTGCCGCTCTTTTTTCTTGTGGATATCCGCCCGGTCTGATAGAATAAAGGAATAATTGGTTAAGGAAAATGGTTAAAGTTTTTGAAAGAGGTGTCTATGAAGAAAAAAATAGCGATCATCACCCTGATACCCAGCTCCGGCTGGTTTTACGCAGAGCAGGTACAGCAGCTTTTTGGAGATCTGGCAGAGGTGAAGGCTTACAGCACGGGGGATATGTCAGTGGAGAGGATAGAGCTCTCAGACATTTATCTTGTGACAACGGATGCGTTTAAGGTGGCGGAGGAGACCTGGCAGTATGTCCCTGCGGACGGTCAGGTGGTGGAGATCCAGGTAACGTATCCAAAGGAGGTGATCTGCGAGCTGAAAAAAATACCGGAGGGCACCAGAGTGCTTTTTGTCAATGCTACCAGACAGATGGCGAGAGAGGCGGTCACACAGCTGGAGCAGCTGGGAGTGAACCAGCTGCAGTTTGAGCCTTACGGACCGGATTCCCTGCATCTTGGCTGCAGCGGTGAGGATGGAAGCATATCTCATCTTTCCTTTCAGGGACCTGCCAATAAGGAGGTCTGGAAGGGGATCGATATTGCGGTGACTCCGGATGAGGAGGCTTTTGTGCCTGCGGGAATGAAGCAGGTCATTAATATTGGCCCCAGGTGCTGTACTCCTGCCACTGTTATGGAGGCTGCCATACATTTGGGATTGGAAAGACTGCTGGAGGGGAAGCATTTCCAGAACTATAAAAAAACCATGGCAAACATTAACTACAGCTTTGAGCAGATGTTTGTCCGCTCCAGGCGCCTTGAGAGCCGTCTGGATATCCTGATCGAGATTTTGGATGAGGGCATGATCGGCGTAGATGAGACAGGGGAGATCTTTGCCATCAACCAGAAGGCCAGGGATATCACAGGGGTGGACAGCCGGTCTGTGATGGGACGCCAGGGGGACAGCGTATTCCCATATATTCCGTTTGGAACGTGTATCAGGGAAAAGGCAACCCTTACTCCCAGACTGATCCGTATTGGCTCCGCCAATGTAAACCTGTCCGTGGTGCCTGTGCTCCATCAGGGGGAGTGCATCGGCGCTTTTGCCACCCTGCAGCGGTTCAATGACTTGGAAAAACGCCAGAACGAGCTGAGAAGCCAGCTGTTACACAAGGGCTACCGGGCAAAGTACTGCTTTGAGGATGTGGTGGGAAGCTCCCAGGCCATTGAGAAGACGAAAGCGCTCCTTCGCCGGATGGCAGCAACGGAGTCACCGGTGCTCCTGATCGGGGAGACAGGAACCGGCAAGGAGCTGTTTGCCCATGCGGTACACAGGGCCTCCAGAAGGAGCGATGGCCCATTTGTGGCCATCAATGTAGCTGCGATGCCGGAGAATCTTCTGGAAAGCGAGCTCTTCGGCTACGAGGAGGGTGCCTTCACAGGGGCAAAAAAGGGAGGACGGCCAGGACTGTTTGAATTTGCCCACAAGGGTACTCTGTTTTTAGACGAGGTGGAGGGCATGAGCCAGGCTATGCAGGTAAAGCTTCTCAGAGTGCTCCAGGAACGGGAGATCATGCGGGTAGGCGGCAATCAGATCATCAACGTCGATGTGCGGATCGTGGCAGCTACGAATGAGTCATTGGAGGAGAAGGTGGAGGAGGGAAGCTTCCGCCGGGATCTCTACTACCGGCTGAATGCTCTCCCTGTCCTGATCCCGCCTCTCAGGGAACGGGAAAATGATATCCTGCTTCTGATCGACCATTTCCGCAGGCAATCCGGGGGAAGCTTCAGCCTGTCAGGGGAGATCCGGAGCATCCTGCTGAAATACAGCTGGCCCGGCAATATCAGGGAGCTTCAGAATGTGGTGGACTATTTCAGCTTTACCGGTCACAAAGAGGTCTGCATGGAGGATCTGCCTCCCACCTTTCTCCAGTCCATGCAGAGAGACCGGGGAAAACAAAAGCAGAGAGACGGCATGTTCAGGGTAAGGGGAGAGTATCAAGGCGGAAATGCAGCAGAGGCAGCAGGAGGTCTTCAAGATGTCGGAAGCTCCTTCCCCGACAAGGCGGAGTTCTGGTATGTGCTGGAGCAGCTTTACAGGGCCTCGGAGGAGGAAAGACCAGTGGGACGGGAGGCGATCCTTCAGGCAGCAAAGAGCCAGCATTTTCCACTGTCCCAAAAGGAGATCCGTGATATATTAGAGGAAATGTCGAAGACGGGAATGGTAAAGGTGAGCCGCGGCCGGGGAGGTAGCCGGATCACTCCCCTGGGCCGCAGCGTATGGGAACAGGCGTTAAAAAAAGAAAAAGTTTGACCATATTAACCAAAATTGCTGGTAAAAACCAATTTAATTGGGATAAAAAGGAAATGTATTTGCAAAAAGACAAGGAAATTCGTGAAAGAAAAAGTTGGCATAAAACTTGCTCTTATTATAGTGTGTATAAAAAATAGTAACGCTCGTGAAAGACCTCGCGAACTATTTTTCATGCATCGTACGTAAGAGCCTAAAAGACAGGCTCTAAGTGCTCATAGCTATAAAAAACTGCAACAATTCAGACTGCAAAAAAAGCAGGGAGAGGAAGGGTGAAAGATGAAGTACAACTTCGACGAAGTCGTTGACCGCGAGCATAACCGCTCAGCGAAATATGACGAGAGAAAAAAGAAATTCGGCACCCAGGATGTGATCCCCCTATGGATTGCCGACATGGATTTCAAGACAGCGCAGCCTGTCATCGATGCTTTAAAGGCGAAGGCAGAGGAAGGCATCTGGGGATATACTTCACGGCCTGATTCTTACTATGAGGCTCTGTGTAGCTGGCAGAAGCGCCGCAACGGCTGGGACATTGACAGGAGCATGCTGAGCTTCAGCCCGGGCGTGGTTCCTACCTTGTCTTCTATTGTGAATATTTTTACAGAGCCCTCTGACAAGGTGCTGATCCAGACTCCGGTATACTCTGAGTTCTACGATGTGACAGAGAGCTGGGGCCGTCAGGTTATTGAGTGTCCTATGGTGGAGAAGGACGGCTCCTGGGAAGTGGATTTTGAGGATTTTGAGAAGAAGGCAAAGGAAGCAAAGATATTTTTCCTGTGCAGCCCCCACAATCCATTAGGGATTGTCTGGACAAGGGAGCAGCTTACAAGGATGTGTGAGATCTGCATTGCAAATGATGTGCTCATTGTATCAGATGAGATCCACTCTGACCTGATCTTCCACGGAAAGAAGCACATTCCCACAGCGACTCTGTCACCAGAGATCGCTGCCCATGTGATCAGCTGCATTTCCGCAACAAAGACCTTTAACCTGGCAGGACTCCAGGCATCCCATGTGGTATTCCCAAATCAGGAGCTCAAAGCAGAGTTTGACAGGTTCTGGTGCAACCTGGACATCCACCGCAACAACGCATTCAGCTCTGTGGCAGTGGAGACCGCATTCAGTCAGGGAGAAGAATGGCTGGAGCAGCTTCTGGAATATATTTCCGGGAACTTTGATTTCATTGAGAGCTACTGCCGTGAGAATATTCCGCAGATTAAGCCGAATGTTCCCGATGCAACCTACCTGGTATGGCTTGACTGCCGCCAGATGGGCATGGAGAATGAAGAGCTTCGGAAATTCATGATCGAGAAGGCCGGCCTGGGACTGAACGAGGGATGGTCCTTTGGACGCAGCCTGTCCGGGTATATGCGTCTCAATGCAGCCTGCCCGCGTCCTGTGCTGGAGCGTGCCTTGAAGCAGCTGAAGAAGGCTGTGGATGATATCGCCTAGTGTGCTGTCTCATTCACTTTCAGTAGAATGGCGCAGATGGAAATCCAGGCAAGTCATTCTGCGAAATGTGAGTGAGACTATACACTGGCATGAGGAAAATGCACAGGTATGTGCAAATAAGGTAAAATTGATAAAAACGCGAATACGCGTTTAATATATGGAGGGAAAGAGTCATGACGAAAGACAAGACAAAAAAGGGTTTTATACTCCGCGCACTTGACACAGTGGAGCGGGTAGGTAACGCACTTCCGAATCCGGCTACGATCTTCCTGATCCTTACAGGTATCGTGATCGTGCTTTCTGCGATTTGTGCGTCACTGGGCGTAACAGTTACTTATGATTATCTTGACAGCGCAAAAGGGGAGATCACCGAGGTGACAGTAGCAGCTGTCAACCTGCTGGCTCCTGACAGCATCCGCCACATGGTAACGACCGTTGTGGGCAACTTTACAGGCTTCTTTGCACTGGGAACCGTATTCACCATCATGATCGGTGTTGGCGTTGCAGACGGAACAGGCTTCATGTCCGCACTTCTGCGCAAGGTTGCCGCTTCCACACCAAAGACATTCGTTACTGCAGTGGTTGTATTCTTAGGGATCATGTCCAACATCGCATCCTCTACAGGCTACGTTGTTCTGGTTCCGCTTGGCGCCGTTCTGTTCATGGCATTCGGACGTCATCCGATCGCAGGCCTGGCAGCAGCATTTGCAGGCGTATCCGGCGGATGGAGCGCAAACCTGCTCATTGGTACAAATGACCCAATGTTCGCAGGCATGTCCACACAGGCAGCTCAGATGATCGATCCAAGCTACAATGTGCTTCCTGTATGCAACTGGTATTTCATGATGGCATCCACCTTCCTGATCACTGCCATCGGAACCTTTGTAACAGATAAGATTGTTGAGCCGCGTCTGACACCATATGTACCGGATTCTTCCGAGGTTGTCCAGGATATCGGCGACAATGAGAAGCGCGGTATGCGCTGGGCTGGCATCACTGCTCTCGTTTATATCATCATTATGGCAATTTTAGTAGTACCTGAGAATGGACTGTTAAGACATCCGGAGACCCACTCCTTCTTAACTTCCCCATTCATGAGCGGAATCATTTTCTTCATGATGCTTCTGTTCCTGCTTCCAGGTCTTGCTTATGGTATCGGCGCCGGCTCCATCAAGAACGACAAGGATGTTGTTGAGCTGATGAACAAGACCATCAGCGGCCTGTCCAGCTTTATGGTACTGATCTTCTTTGCAGCACAGTTTACTGCATGCTTTAACTATTCCAACCTGGGTACCATCATTTCCGTATCCGGTGCAAACTTCCTGGAGTCTGTTGGCTTCGTAGGCCTGCCGCTTATCATCTGCTTCATTGTACTGACTGCATTTATCAACATCTTCATTGCAGTTGACTCTGCAAAATGGGCGATCATGGCTCCGATCTTTGTGCCAATGTTCATGCGTCTCGGTCTGGCTCCCGAGCTGACCCAGGTTGCTTACCGTATTGGTGATTCCAGCACCAACATCATTGCTCCTCTGATGCCGTTCTTCGTACTGACAGTTGCATTCTTCCAGAAGTATGACAAGAAGGCTGGTATCGGAAGCGTTATCTCCACCATGCTTCCTTACTCTCTGTGCTTCCTGCTGGGCTGGATCGTTATGTTCATTGTATGGTATGTATTAGGCCTGCCCTTAGGACCTGGCTCACCACTGTTCTATTAATCAAAAATGAAACGCCGCCAGGACTTTTATAGTAAAAGTAATAAGTCTCGGAAAAACAATGATAGAGAAGGGGATATCTTATGAAACCAAAGGAATCAAGAATCAAAGAACTGCTCCGTGAAAAGGGACTTGATGGGGCAATCATTTCCTCGCCGGAGAATTTCCATTATGTAACTGGTTTTGGGGGCCATCAGCATACAGTATCCAGACAGCCCGGCTTTTCTCTGGCTGTTATGCGTTCTGACGATAAGGCGCCTACCCATATCACCACCATGGACTTTGAGGCTGCCACCTTCCGCATCAAGGCAGCCGGCCTGGGCTTTGTGGTAGACCCCTACGACACCTGGGTGGGACTGAAGACCTGGCCGGAGATCGCAGAGGGTGTGATGCTGCCTGATAAGGAGCGCATGGTAAGCTCTAACGACAAATTGGAAAAATTTGTAAAAGACTGCGACCTGGCTGACAAGCGCATCGGAGTGGAGCTGGATTACATCACTGTGCCTTATTTTCAAATGCTGAAGGAGAAATTCCCGGAGGCAGAATTTGTGAACATTTCCGATATGTTTGTCTATGCCCGCAGCATCAAGACAGAGGAAGAGATCCAGATGTTCCGCGACCTGTGCCGCATTGCTGACCACGGCTTTACCGAGGTGAGCAAGATCGTAAAGATCGGCGTGTCAGAGCAGGAGATGAACAGCTGCTTCCGCGAGGATGTGATCAAATCCGGCTTCTGCGTGCCCAGTGCGTGGTCCATGTTCTCTACCGGACCCTCCGGCTCCCGCCTGACCCTTCCGGGAGATGGAATCATCAAGGACGGAGATGTGGTAAAGTTCGACGCTGGTGTGAATGCAGAGTTCGATTTCTATACAACAGACACCTCCAGGGCATGGGTGATCGGCAATGCGGATCCGGCGTTGCTGAAACTGAAGGACAGGCTTTATGAGGGACAGAGAAGGATGATCGCCGCTGCAAAGCCAGGGCTGCCTATCAACGAGCTGTATCATGTGGCATATGACTATGTAAAAGAGATGTTCCCCTGCTACAGGAGAGGCCATCAGGGACATTCGATCAGTATGGGCCCTGCTACAGCTGAGGCTCCTTATATCAACGCAACAGAGACAAGGCCTCTGGAGGCCGGTATGGTGCTGGCTATGGAGGTTCCCTGCTACATTGACGGGGTAAATGGATTCAATATCGAGGATATGGTGCTGATCACCGAGGACGGATGTGAGGTACTGACACCGAATACGCCTCATTATCTGTAGAAATACGCGGGCCTGCGCATGTACGAAAGGAGATAACAGATGAAGGTTGTAATTGTAGGCGGGGTAGCAGGAGGCGCCGGAACAGCGGCCCGTCTGCGCCGCAATGACGAGAGCGCAGAGATCATTATGCTGGAAAGAGGAGAGTATATCTCCTACGCGAACTGCGGCCTGCCCTACTATGTGGGCGGCGTGATCACAGATAAGGAAGCTCTGCAGCTTCAGACACCGGAACGCTTTCACAGCCGCTTCAGGGTGGATGTGCGCGTAAAGAACGAAGTGGTTTCTGTGGATACACAGAAAAAATGCGTGACCGTAAAGAATGGTGACAACACCTATGAGGAGAGCTACGACAAGCTGGTGCTCTCACCGGGAGCAAGCCCTGTGCGTCCTCCCATCCCGGGCATGGCGGATAACCATGTATTTACCCTGCGCAGCATCCCTGATACCTATGCAGTCTATGATTTTGTAGAGGCGGAAAAGCCTGCGTCCTGCGCTGTCATCGGCGCCGGCTTCATTGGCCTGGAGATGGCAGAGAATCTGGCAGAGCGCGGCCTTAAGGTATCGGTGGTAGAGGGCGCTGCCCATGTAATGCCTCCCATTGATATGGATATGGCCCATGAGGTACATAACTATATCAGGGCCCAGGGGATCGGGCTGTATTTGGGACAGACCTGTACGGCGATGGACGAGGAGGGCGTGATCCTAAGCGATGGCCGCAAGGTACAGGCCGACATGGTGATCTTAAGCATCGGTGTCCGGCCTGATACCGGCTTTTTAAAGGACAGCGGTATTGCACTGGGCCAGAGAGGCGAGATCCTTGTAAATGAATATATGGAGACCTCGGCGGCAGACGTCTATGCCCTGGGAGATGCTGTTTCCGTCAGGCATGTGGTAAGCGGCAATCAGGTACTCATCCCCCTTGCTTCTCCTGCCAACAAGCAGGGACGCATTGTGGGCGACAATCTGTGCGGCAAAAGGACTGCCTACAAGGGCAGCCAGGGCACTTCCATCATGAAATTCTTCGGTATGACCGTAGCTGTCACAGGAGAGAAGGAGGAGAGCCTTGCAGCCCAGGGCCGTTCATATAAGAAGGTGATCACCACCTCCGCTTCCCAGGCAGGCTACTATCCGGGCGGCGAAATGATGACGGTAAAGACATTGTTTGATCCGGAGACCGGAGTGATCCTGGGCGCGCAGATCGTGGGAGGAAAGGGCGTTGACAAGCGGATCGACGATCTGGCAAATGCAGTCCGCTTTAAGATGACAGCCTATGACCTTCAGGAAATGGAGCTGGCCTATGCTCCTCCGTTCTCATCGGCCAAGGATCCGGTGAACATGGCCGGTTACGTGATCGGAAATGTGCTGGAGGGACTTATGAAGCCCTTCTATGTGGAAGATATCGAGAAGATCCCTGCAGATGCCATTCGTCTGGATGTCCGTACCGAGGAGGAGGCTGCAAACGGAGCGATCCCAGGATTTATCAATATTCCTCTGGACAGCTTGAGAGACCGTATAGATGAGCTGGATCTGAAGAAGGAGATCTACATCACCTGCCAGATCGGCCTCAGAGGCTACCTGGCCCAGAGGATCCTGGAGCAGTCAGGGGCAAAGACACGGAACTTAAGCGGCGGCTACCGTTTCTATGAAATGATGGAAAAGGATCAGAAGTCCATGGCAGCTGTGGCAGGGATGTGCACGGCTTGCGGGATGGAGATAGAGAACAAGTAATACCTTCAAAAATAGAAAGACAGCAGGTGCGTATTGGGACAGTTTCTGTAACAAACGCACCTGCTTCTTTTTTTTCTGAGGAAAATATAGTATACTCCTTATATTGAAGATTAGGGAGGTGCCGTATGAAGATTACGTATATCCATCACAGCAGCTTTATGGCAGAGCTGGAGCAGGTGGTGTTTTTGTTTGACTATTTTGAGGGAGAGATACCGGACTATGATAAGGAGAAGCCGCTTTTGGTGCTGGCAAGCCACCGCCATGGGGATCATTTTTCCAAAGAGATCTTCCGGCTGGCAGAGGAAGGCGGGAAGGTAGGATACCTTCTGTCAGATGATATCTGGAGGCGCCAGGTCCCTGAGGAGCTTCTGGGACGCACGGTCTTTATTGGGCCGGGAGAGGAAAAAAGCCTTGATATGGGAGAGACTGTGAAGGTAAAGGCATTCCGGTCCACAGACGAGGGCGTGGCCTTTTTGATCGAGGCAGAGGGAAAGACCATTTACCATGCAGGTGATCTGAACAACTGGGTCTGGGAAGGAGAGCGTGAGGAGGACAACCGGCGCATGAGCGAGAGGTATCACGAGGAGCTGGATAAGCTGGCAGGAACCCATATCGATGTGGCCTTTATGCTGATCGATCCCAGGCAGGAAAAGGATTTTTATCTGGGAATGGATGATTTTATGAGAAAGGTGGGGGCGGACGTGGTGTTCCCCATGCATTTCTGGGAAGACTTTGGAGTGACGGAGCGGTTCAAGGCTCTTGCGTGCTCCGAGGGCTATCGGGACAGGGTAAAGGAAATACACCGCAGGGGCGAGAGCTTTGAGGTGTAAGAGGCAAACTTGGAAAGAGAGGAAAAGGATATGCTTTTGATAAAAGGAGGACGTGTGATCGATCCGGCCAGCGGGCGGGATGAGACCGCAGATGTGCTGGTGGAGGATGGAGTTATACGGAAGATACAGCCTGTGGGGAGAGAATGGGAGGCAGGCTGTAAGGAGGAGGCCGGGATATTGGCTGCGAACAGTAACGAAAAGGAGCTTCCCTGTCAGGTCATTGATGCCAGGGGCATGGTGGTAGCGCCGGGCCTGGTGGATGTCCACGTGCATTTCAGGGATCCGGGCCTTACCTATAAGGAGGATATACACACAGGGGCAGCGGCTGCCGCCAGGGGAGGCTTTACCACCGTTGTCTGCATGGCAAATACAAAGCCTATCGGAGACAATGTAGAGACATTGGAATATGTGCTGGAAGAGGGAAAAAAGACAGGCATCCATGTCTTAAGCTGCGCTGCCATTTCAAAAGGCTTTGAGGGGAAAGAGCTGACAGATATGGAGGAGCTTCTGGCCCACGGAGCAGCAGGCTTTACGGATGACGGTATCCCGCTGATGGACGGCGCTTTTGTGAGGAAGGCTATGGAGGAGGCAGCCCGGCTGGATACGGTGCTGAGCTTCCACGAGGAGGACAAGACCTTTATCAGGCAGAATGGCATCAACCATGGCGCAGTGTCCGAACAGCTTGGCATCTACGGCTCCCCGGCTCTGGCAGAGGATTCCCTGGTTGCCAGAGACTGCATGATCGCTCTGGACACAGGGGCGAAGGTGGATATCCAGCATATCAGCTCCGGCAATGCAGTGGAGATGGTGCGCCTGGCAAAGAAGCTGGGAGCCAATGTGTGGGCGGAAGTTACGCCTCATCATTTCTCTCTGACAGAGGAGGCTGTGCTGGAGCATGGTACCCTGGCAAAGATGAACCCGCCGCTGAGGACGGAAAAGGACCGCCAGATGCTGATCCGGGGCTTAAAGGACGGAACCATTGACATGATCGCCACAGACCATGCGCCCCACAGCAGGGAGGAAAAAGAAAAACCTTTGACAGAGGCGCCCAGCGGCATCCTGGGGCTGGAGACAGCGCTGGCCTTAGGCATTACCAACCTGGTAAAGCCGGGCTATCTTACCATGACAGAGCTCATGGCAAAAATGAGCCTGAACCCGGCACGTCTCTATCAGCTTTCCTGCGGATGCCTGGAGGAGGGACGGCCTGGAGATTTTGTGATCTTTGACCCGGACAGGCAGTGGACAGTGGAGGGCTTTGCTTCAAAATCAGACAACAGCCCGTTTTTAGGCGAAACACTTACAGGAAAGGTCATGTACACCATCTGCGGAGGGAATGTGGTTTATAGGGGAGAGGAGCATGAGGAAGGAATTTGATGTCCTGCTTTTGGACGTGGACGGAACCCTTATGGATTTCAATATGGCGGAAAAGCGGGGGATGGAGCAGGTACTGAGGTTTTACGGCATTGAACCGACCACAGAGCGCCTGGACCGCTACCATGTGATCAATGAACAGGCCTGGGCTGCCTTTGAGAGGGGAGAGGTGACAAAGGAGAAGCTGGTGACAGAGCGGTTTGTTACCTTTTTTGGAGAAATGGGAAAATCGGTAGATGGCCAGGAGGCCGAGGACCTTTACCGCAGCCTGCTGGATAAGTCGGACTTTCTTATAGACGGTGCACTGGAGATCTGTGCTTATTTAAGGGAGAGATATGACTTATACATTGTCACAAACGGCACCTCCTCCACCCAGTACAAGCGCCTGGCAGCTTCGGGGCTCGACCAGTATGTGAAGGATATCTTTGTCTCAGAGGATGCAGGCAGTCAGAAGCCCCAGAAGGAATACTTTGAATACTGCTTTTCAAGGATACCTGGGGCAGATCCATCGCGCATGCTTTTGATCGGCGATTCCCTTCACTCTGATATCCAGGGAGGGATCAACGGGGGATGCAGGACCTGCTGGTTTAACCCGGAGGGACGTCCTGCTTTAGGGGAGATCAGGGCGGATTATGAGATACGGCGTCTTGAAGAACTGAAAGGATTTCTTTGATAAATAAAATGAGTGCCCTTGTCCGCCGGGGGTATGGAAAACAAATGAAAGTGATAGGAGAATATGAGTATGTTTGAAGCATTACCGGCAGCAGCCAGAGTCGTGATTGTGATCGTAGGACTTATGATCATTACCATCGCAGTGAAGGGAGGTTTGGGAAGGATCAAGGCCCAGAACCACCGCATCCAGACAGTGATCACGCTGATCTACAGCCTGATACAGTATGTGACCTTCATCGTAGGCCTGACCTGGGTCTTAAGCATTTTGGGCGTTGATGTGAACATGATCTTTGCCAGTGTAGGGATCGTGGCATTGATCGTAGGCTTCAGCGCGGAAAGCCTGATCGCAGATGTGATAACAGGGCTTTTCATGATCTTTGAGAACCAGTTTAATGTGGGTGATGTGGTGGAAGTGGACGGCTACCGCGGCTCCGTGGAAAAGATCGGGATCAGGACCATCAGTGTGCGGGATGCAGGCGATAATCTGAAGATCGTGAATAATTCCAACATTAAAAATATGGTAAACCTCTCCTCTGATATTTCCAGGGCGATCTGTGATATCGGAGTATCCTATGAGGAGGACTTAGTAAAGGTGGAGGAACAGCTCCCGGGTATTCTGGAGGAGATATACGGAAGGCATAAGGATATCTTTTTACATACACCCGCTTATATCGGTGTGCAGGAGCTGAAAAAGCAGGGGCTGCTTTTGCGGTTCATGGCCGATGTGGAGGAAAGGGATATCTTCTCCGGCCGCCGTATTTTAAACCGTGAGCTGTACCTGGAGCTTGGGAAGAGGAATATAAAAATATCCCATGAGTAAGGGCAGAGTACGGAGGCAGAGGCGTCATATGAGAACAGATGAATACGGCAGCGGAAGGGAACTTTGGGATATGGAAATATACCAGGGGGCAGAGGAGTTTTACCAGAGCAGCCGGGAGGAGAGCGCCCGCGGCCATGAAATATACCAGACCAGGGAATTTTATGGGAGGGAAGAGGACGGGCTGCAGGCGGCTGTTCAGGATCGTACAGAGGCAGAGGATGGCAGAAAAAAGGGCTTCAGAAGGATGATGAAGCGGATGCAGTATGGACTTACGCTGTCCTTCTGCACAGTGGCTGCAGTGCATGTGATGCTGTCAGGCGGGAGAAGGCCTGTGAGGGAGGCAGCAGCAGAGACAGCTGGGGAGAGTGCTGTGGCGGAGGAAACAGCAGGAGCTGTGGAAAGCCAGCCGCCCGTCGTGACAGAGGCCCAGGCGGAGAGCGGAGCAGAGTTTGATCCATCGGCAGGAATACCATTGGCAGAGGAGGAACAGGCTTATCTGGACAGGCTTTGGGCGGCAATGGAAAGTGAGGATACAGCGGCGGCAGAGGCCATCATGGGGGAGCCGTTATTTTCAGAATTGAGAAATAAGCTGGAATACGGCCAGTTCGATATGGTGGATAATGAAGAAGAAATGCCGTATTTGTATATGGATGGAATGGCGTACAGGGTGGATTTTGTGAATGGAAAAGCAATGTCACTTTACGGGGAAGAAGATGGTGCCAATAATTTTACCTTGAGAAATGTATTTTTAGGTGAAGTCAGCAACCAGCATGCAAATGGTTATGGCAGCTGTGCAGAAGTCTTTTACAGTGAAGCGTATACACAGCATTCGTATTATAAAGGCCGGTTTTCACACAGTCTGGCAAACGGACAGGGAGAACTCACCGTATATTTAGAAGATGCGCCGGCAGGAAGCACCTATAACAGCAGATATCAAGGAGAATTTCGTGATGCATACTTATACAACGGCGAGAGTGTTGACTTCTCCTTCAATCATGTCCCCGGAGGGGATGATCTGGAATATAGGGTACGAGTGGAAAATGGTGTTGTTGCCTATGATAGGTTGATATCAGAGGATGGCTGGGAAAATATGAATGTTGGTATGGTATGGAAGGATACAGGCTGGCAGCAGGGTGAAGCTGGCGTTTATGTGCTTTTCGATTGGGAAAATTATAGGAACTGATCGGTTATCTGTAAAAAGAAAAATTCCTCTTTACACAATTACTTTAGTATGCTAATATGATAACGTGCCAAATGAAAAGCACACCATACATTTTATTGTGTGAAAGAGGAGGATCTATTATTATGAAAAAAAGAGCATTATGTGCAGCACTTGCATCTGTAATGGCATTATCCCTTGCAGCTTGTGGGAGCAAACCGGCAGAGACAACCGCAGCTCCAGCTGCCACAGCAGCAGAAACCGAAGCAGCCGAGTCCAGTGAGGAGGCGGAGGAGACCACAGAAGAGGAGACAGCTGCAGCAGAGAGCACAGGCGGCACCTTCATCGTAGGCTTTGACCAGGATTTCCCGCCCATGGGCTTTGTGGGAAATGATGGTGAGTTCACAGGCTTTGATCTGGAGCTGGCTCAGGAGACCGCGAAGCGTCTGGGTCTGGAGTATAAGCCTCAGCCCATTGCCTGGGATGCAAAGGATATGGAATTAGAGGCAGGAAACATTGACTGTATCTGGAACGGCTTTACCATTACCGGCCGTGAGGATGATTATACATGGACAGAGCCCTATATGGCAAATACCCAGGTATTTGTAGTGGCTAATGATTCCGGTATTGCCGGTCAGGCAGACTTGGCAGGAAAGGTAGTAGAGGTTCAGGCGGATTCCTCTGCTGAGGCAGCACTGAAGGAAGTGCCGGAGCTGACAGGAAGCTTTAAGGAGCTCCTTACCACAGCCGATTACAACACAGCCTTTATGGACCTGGAGCAGGGGGCAGTGGATGCCATTGCCATGGACGTGATCGTAGCAGGCTATCAGATCCAGCAGAGAAATGCAGACTTTACCATTCTGGAGGATTCCCTTTCCGCAGAGGAGTACGGAGTTGGCTTTAAGAAGGGCAACGAGGAATTGAGAGATAAGGTCCAGGCAGCCTTAGAGGAGATGGCAGCAGACGGAACCTTAAAGACGATCTCCGAGAAGTGGTTCGGCGAGGACGTTACAACCATCGGAAAGTAAAGCAGGAAGAAGTGCAGCGAAATGGAAGTATGGTTGTCTATGCAGCCGTGCAATGGCGCCGGAATTGGGCCGACTGGGCTTCCGGCGCCTTGGAAAAGCCGCCAGGCAGGTGATTGCCTAAGCGGCTTTCGGTGTTTTCAGGATAAGCAAATGTGAAAGCAGGTAAGAAGAAATGGGTAAAATGACGATCCAGCAGATGGTGATACAGCTGGCAGGGGGAATGGGGACGAGCATACAGATATTTATGGTCACCCTGGTTTTTTCGCTGCCATTGGGCCTTATTGTGGCCTTTGGACGCATGTCAAAAAACAGGTTCCTCCAGTCAGTGGTAAAGGTCTATATATCAATTATGAGAGGAACACCTCTTATGCTCCAGCTGATGGTGGTCTATTTCGGCCCTTATTATCTTTTTGGACTGAAGCTGGGCAACGGCTACCGCATATGGGCTGCCATGATCGGCTTTGTCATTAACTATGCGGCATACTTTGCAGAGATATACAGGAGCGGGATCCAGTCCATGCCGGCAGGCCAGTATGAGGCTGCCAAGATCCTGGGCTACAGCAGGTTCCAGACCTTTTTTAAGATCATCCTTCCACAGGTGATAAAGCGCATTCTGCCCTCTGTCACAAATGAGGTCATCACCCTTGTAAAGGATACCTCCCTGGCATTTACCCTAAGCGTTGCGGAAATGTTCTCCATGGCAAAAAGCCTGGCATCTTCTCAGACAAGCATGATGCCCTTTGTGGCAGCAGGCCTGTTCTACTATATATTTAACCTGATCGTTGCAGTTGCCATGGAATGGCTGGAAAAGAAGCTGGATTATTACCGCTAGAAGCAGGAGGATTGTGGATTATGAAGCTTTTGGAACTGAATCATGTGGAAAAGTCCTTTGGAGAGTTATCCGTTATCAAGGATATTTCCATGAGTGTGGAGGAAGGGGAGATCGTATCCATCATCGGTCCCTCCGGCTCCGGCAAATCCACCCTGCTGCGGTGTGCCACGATGCTGGAAACCATGGACAGCGGAGAGATCATTTATCTGGGACAGAAAGCAGCCTGGACAGGCGAGAATGGACAGGTGGCCTATGCGGGAAAAAAGGAGCTGAAGGAGATACAGAGCCAATATGGCCTGGTTTTCCAGAATTTTAACCTGTTTCCTCATTTCTCTGTTATGAAAAATATCACAGACGCCCCCATTCATGTACAGAAGCGGGACAAAGAGACGGTTTATAAGGAAGCCAGAGAGCTTCTGAAAAAAATGGGCCTGGAGGATAAGGAAAATGCGTATCCCTGCCAGCTCTCCGGCGGCCAGTGCCAGCGTGTAGCCATTGCAAGAGCCCTGGCATTAAAACCGAAGATCCTCTTTTTTGATGAGCCCACCTCCGCCCTGGATCCGGAGCTGACAGGGGAAGTCCTGAAGGTCATCAAATCCCTGGCGGATCTGGACATTGCCATGGTGATCGTCACCCACGAGATGGCATTTGCACGGGATATTTCCCACAGAGTGATCTTCATGGCAGGAGGCGTCATTGTGGAGGAAGGCTCCCCGGAGAAGGTATTTGCCTCTGATAATGAGCGGACACAGAGCTTTTTAGGACGCTACGGAGCGATCCTGTAAGAAACGAAAGCGCCCAGCTCTATGGGGCAATGTGTGCAGGAAAATGCGCTGCAGGCTGGCTGCCATAGTGCAGGAAGGCGTTTTCGTATGCTTGAAAAATGAAAAAGCGGGCCATACTGTCTGTGAAAGGACGGTGTGGCCCATTTTGGATCTGTCACAAAATATGAAATGGCTTATTATAAGAATGTGTGTACGCCATGCAGGTATGATCCTGTACTGGCGGGGTTGGAGGTCTGCCTTGAAGCGCTGAGTATGCCGGTATACTACGGCAGCTTCACGGTCTCTATGACCCTCTGATCCTCATCAATGGCGAGAAAATCAACCGTCTTGTCTGCCCTCACAAGGGAGAAACGTCTCGCACCGCAGTAATAGCTGATGCCGGGATCAGAGGAGTCTGTGTTGGCAAAGCGGTCAGAGGGCTCCAATACATAGGAACCGCTGGTATTGATGATGCCCCACTGTCCGCCTTTTGCATCAAACATGGGAACCGTTCCGTTATCCTCCGTGTAGGAGATGAGCTGGGCATTTGCAAGGACAGAGGCGCAGCCGTTGGAGAAATCGCTGACATATGCATATTCGCAGGGAATGGCAATGTCTCCCGATTCATCCATAAAGCCCATAAGCCCGGTTTCCATATCCCGGACTGCCATAAGGCCGTCCTTATAGCAGGTGCCGTTTTCCAGATAGCGGTATCCGGTGACGGATTTCATAGGCTGGAAGGCTTCATCATAGAAGGAGATAGTACAGGCCTTGTCGTCCCCGACCATATAGCCGCCTGGAACTCTGGTGACAATACCATGGGTGGAACCGATGTCAAAGGTGAGCACCGGGTGGTAAAGGTCATCCTTTTTGGATACATTGACAGTTCCATCATACTCAAAGATCAGGTGATCTCCTGCCGAATATAAAAGATTATCAAAACGGCGGACCTGGAGGGAGGTTTTGTTTTCCAGGTTTTCAAAGGTTTTCATCTGGGAGTCATAGTCCGCCTGCTCGTTGCCGGACTGGTCCTTATGAACTGCTGCCTGTGTAAGGACACTGGCCCAGCGGTATCCGCCGTCCTTTAGGTCCTCCACTTTCTGATAAGTTTTTCCATCTTGCTCATAATTGGGCAGCGCGGTCTCATCCGGGGTCCAGTACAGATCCTCGCCGTCATATTCCATGATCACGCAGGGAAGGCTTTGCTCCTGGGCCAGTTTCAGGTGGCGGATCTCCTCTTCGGCGGAATGCTCCTCATAGGGAGTAACGGCGACACGGAGTCCGTCATCCCCGGCCTCGCATTTGCCGGTGCCTCCGAGGCCGATCCCAATGTAGTAACGGAAGGAGCCGTCCTCATCGATCTCCATGGAGGCTCCATAGGAGCCAAGACCGGTGCCGAACATGGACTGCAGGGAATCATATGTTTTTAAGTATTTCTCAGTGAGAGCGCTGTTAAGCTGCCAGGCTCCCACAAAGGAGGGAAGAAGGTCTTCCAGGGTATGTTCGTATCCACCGCCGCTGATCTCCAAGATATCGTCAGCTGTGGTGTCCGGGGTATCTTGTGTCCCTGAAGCATCCGCAAACGTTTCAGAGGCTGCCGGAAGAGTTTCCTTTGGTGTCCCTGCAGCGCAGGCAGACAAGGACATAGAAGCTGTTAACACTGCCAGGAGCAGGGTCTGCTTTGTTCCTGTATAGTTTATTCGTTTCATGATCGTCTCCTTTCCTTTACCATCACTATATCATATTCTCAGACAGTTTCATTTACATTTTGGATATGGTTTATCTTACGTTTTTCTTTATAAAGGGCATTCCTTTCGTGATCCGGGTTTCACCGGAGGATCCCAGTTGTTGCCGGAAGTCCGGGCAATTGAAAATCGGGAGGAGTACAGCGGAGAGGGAATATAAGAAATGTTTAATAGAAAATTCCTTGAAATTCCTTCCTTATGATGGTATTCTTCATAGAATAATAGGTTTGGCATAAGGGAAGGAGAGAAAGAACATGAAAAAACATCCATATAGGATAGCTGCAGCAATAGCCGCAGCCGTCGTCCTGGCAGCGGGCTGCGGAAAGAAGACGGGTACGGAGGCCACTGAGCCGACAACGGCTGCACAGGCAGAGTCCTCCGTCACTGAGACCACAAAGGCCGCCGAACCGACGGAACCGGTGGATTCCTCAGAGGAGCAGCTGGGAGAAACAGCCTATTACATGCTCCAGGGAACGGTAAAAGAGGTTGCGGAGGATGGGCTGAGCTTTGAGCTTGCGGCCGATGATGGAGAGACTTATAAGCTTAAGCTTTCCGATATCCGGGACGTGGAGACAGACATCGAGAAGGACAAACAGATCGCCATTGCCTGTGTCACGGAAACCGGGGACCATAAGGATGCCGTCATGGTGGTGGCGCTGCCGGAGCAGGAGGAGTGGAGCTTTGAGGAGGTGTCCGGCGAGACCACGGCTAACGCCATGAGTACCTTTACCTTAAAGACAGAGGGAGGACAGGAGCTTAGCTTTATGAAGGACAACTGCCCCATAGAAGAAGGGGCACTGAACAGAGACAGCGGCGACCAGGTGAGAGTAACCTATATAAGTGCCCTGAACTCCAATTTCCCGATTATGGTGGAGGCACTTTAAAATTTTGCAAAAACCCTTGCAAACTACCGCATTTCCCTGTACAATCTGATATTGAACAAGCTATGAAAGAGGGGCCAAAGCATGACCCCTCTTTTAGCGAGAAAACTATTAACATATGTTCCAAAAAAGGGACAGAACGAAAAAAGATTATCAGAAAGGTTAAGAAACATGATTAGTGCAAATAACATATCTCTTCGTGTGGGCAAGAAGGCATTGTTTGAGGATGTAAATATCAAGTTTACAGAAGGCAACTGCTATGGCCTGATCGGCGCCAACGGAGCAGGAAAATCTACCTTCCTGCGCATTCTTTCCGGCCAGCTGGAGCCTACCAGCGGCGAGGTTGCTATTACACCGGGACAGAGGCTGTCCTTTTTGCAGCAGGACCATTTCAAATACGATGAGTATACCGTGCTCGATACGGTCATTATGGGCAATGCCAGACTGTATCAGATCATGAAGGAAAAGGAAGCCATCTACATGAAGGAGGACTTCACAGACGAGGATGGCATCAAGGCTGCTGAGCTGGAGGGCGAGTTTGCCACCATGAACGGCTGGGAGGCAGAGTCCGATGCAGAGAGCCTGCTGAACGGCTTAGGCATTGAACCGGAGCTTCACTATGCCCAGATGAACACTCTTCTGGGAGCACAGAAGGTGAAGGTGCTTTTAGCCCAGGCACTGTTTGGAAATCCGGACATCCTGCTTCTCGACGAGCCTACCAACCACCTGGATCTGGACGCGATTGCATGGCTGGAGGAGTTCCTTATCAATTTTGAAAATACCGTCATCGTGGTATCCCATGACCGTTATTTCTTAAATAAGGTCTGCACACAGATCGCAGATATTGACTATGGAAAGATCCAGCTGTATGCAGGTAACTATGACTTCTGGGTTGAGTCCAGCCAGCTGATCATCAAGCAGATGAAGGAAGCCAACCGCAAAAAGGAGGAGAAGATCAAGGAGCTCCAGGAGTTCATCCAGCGCTTCTCTGCCAATGCTTCCAAGTCAAAGCAGGCTACCTCCCGTAAGCGTGCTCTGGAAAAGATCGAGCTGGATGACATTAAGCCCTCCAGCCGCAAATACCCCTACATTGACTTCCGTCCTGCCCGTGAGATCGGCAACGAGGTCCTGACCGTAGAGCATTTGAGCAAGACCATTGATGGCGAGAAGATCCTGGATGATATCTCCTTTATCCTGGGACGTGAGGATAAGGTGGCCCTGGTAGGACCAAATGAGCGGGCAAAGACCGTTCTGTTTAAGATCCTGTCCGGGGAGATGGAGCCTGACGAGGGAAATTACAAGTGGGGACTTACCACCACACAGTCCTATTTCCCCAAGGATAACTCCCATGAGTTCAACAACGATGACACGATTGTGGAATGGCTGACCCAGTATTCACCTGAAAAGGATGTGACCTATGTCCGCGGCTTTTTGGGACGTATGCTCTTTGCAGGAGAGGACGGCGTAAAGAAAGTAAAGGTCCTCTCAGGAGGAGAGAAGGTCCGTTGCATGCTGTCAAAGCTTATGATCTCCGGTGCCAATGTGCTGATGCTGGATGAGCCAACGGACCATCTGGACATGGAATCCATCGACGCACTGAACCGCGGCATGATCAAGTTCCCAGGCGTGATGATCTTCTCATCCCGTGACCACCAGATCGTCCAGACCACGGCCAACCGCATCATGGAGATCATCGGCGGCAAGCTGATCGATAAGATCACTACCTACGATGAATATCTGGCCAGCGATGAGATGGCGCGCAAGAGATTTACCTTTACAGTTGCAGCCAGCGATGAGGAAGACGATTGATCACAGCAAGAAGGAAAGAGAGCAGGGCGCTGCATTGATTGCAGCACCCTTCTTCCATTTTAAGTAAACGGTAATGTACTGGACACAAAGAGATTTCAAGAGTACATAGCATTCAAAAGGAGGTTACACAAATGGAAAAAATCGCGAGCTTTACCATTGACCATATAAAATTGCAGCCCGGCGTGTACGTATCCAGGAAGGACAAGGTGGGAAACAGTGTTGTCACTACCTTCGACCTGCGCATGACCTCGCCCAACGAGGAGCCGGTGATGAACACAGCGGAAATGCACACCATCGAGCATCTGGGCGCTACTTTTCTGCGCAACCATAAGGAATATGGGGAAAAGACGGTCTACTTTGGACCAATGGGCTGCAGAACGGGCTTTTATCTTTTGCTGGCAGGGGATTACGATTCCCGCAGGATCCTGCCGCTCATGGTGGAAATGTATGAGTTTATCCGTGATTTCCGGGGAGAGGTTCCCGGAGCAGCGGCAAAGGACTGCGGAAATTATCTTGACATGAATCTGGGAATGGCAAATTACCTGGCAAAGAAATATCTGGAGGTATTATACCATATCGATGAGTACCCGGAGTCCAGGCTGGTTTACCCGGAGTAATAGCCGTACCTTGAGCAGCTCACAAAATCAGACATAAGGAGATTCCAAAAGCACGTATAGAAAACCTGCATGCGCCTGGCGGGCGGACGTGCCGCCGCACCGCGAAAGTCTGGCTGGCGCATTGGGCATACCTGAATACATGCCGCCTCACGGCGGCAGGACTTTCATAGAAAAGGAGCAGAAAGATGACAAAACTCATATCCTGGAACGTCAATGGCCTCAGAGCCTGTGTGGGAAAAGGATTTTTAGATTATTTCGAGGAAGCGGACGCAGATATATTCTGTATACAGGAAAGCAAGCTCCAGGAGGGACAGATCGAGCTGGAGCTTCCAGGCTATCACCAGTACTGGAACTATGCCAAAAAGAAGGGATATTCCGGCACAGCTGTGTTTACAAAAACAGAGCCTCTTTCCGTGTCCTATGGGATCGGCATGGAGGAGCACGACCAGGAGGGGCGGGTGATCACGGCGGAGTTTGAGGATTACTATGTGGTGACCTGCTATACCCCCAATTCCCAGGACGGCCTTGCAAGGCTGGACTACAGGATGCAGTGGGAGGACGATTTCCTGGCCTATTTAAAGAGCCTGGAGGAGAAAAAGCCTGTGGTCTTCTGCGGAGACTTAAACGTGGCTCACAAGGAGATCGACTTAAAGAACCCAAAGACCAACCGGAAAAATGCAGGCTTCACCGATGAGGAACGCGGAAAATTCACAACACTCTTAGAGGCAGGCTTCATTGACACCTGGCGCTATTTCAACCCGGACAAGGAGGGCATCTACTCCTGGTGGTCCTACCGTTTTAAGGCCAGAGAGAAAAATGCAGGGTGGCGCATTGACTACTTCTGCGTTTCCGAAGCTTTAAAGCCGCGCCTTGTAAGTGTGGATATCCACACAGATATCTTTGGCTCCGACCACTGCCCGGTGGAGCTGGTTTTGGAGTAAAGGATGCCTGTTATGGAAGCAAAGACCATTGCAGAGAAAACGTTTGTTACGGAGAAAGCGGCCGCCGCAACGCCCGCCAAGGAGAATGCGTCCGCCGCAGCCAGCCGGGCGCTGTCCAGGCAGCCGGAGATCGACACGGCAAAGGGCATGGCCCTTATGGCAACTGTCCTGGGGCATATCCTGCTGCTCCACGATTGGCCTTCCAACTGGATATTTACCTTCCACATGCCTGCATTTTTCTTCCTGTCAGGCATGACCTTTAAGCCTGAGCGTTACAGCGGCTACGGGCATTTCCTGAAAGAAAAGTGGAAAAAGCGGCTGATCCCCTACCTTGTGATCGTGGGAGCTGCCTTTCTGGTCTGTATGCTGCGTCCGTCCTACCGTCTCCCGGTGCTGGCAGACGGATGGAGGACCCAGCTTATCTGGAGCTTTTACTACACCCAGCCCCGCAACCTCTATGTGGGCCAGGCCTGGTTTCTGATCGCCCTGTTTCTGGCGGAGCTTATGGCTTATAGCTGGTTTAAGCTGTTTGGAAAGAGGCATTTTCTGATAAAATGCTACAGTCTGCTCCTGCTGGCTGTCATAGCCGTCCACATACGCAGGATCGATCCCTTCCTTCCTGTGGGAGAACGCCTTCCCTGGAAAATGGATTCGGCCCTCTGCGCCGCCGTCTTCCTGCTGGCAGGCTGGGGCATAGCAAAGTGGGGAGGAATCCCAAAGCTGCGTCCCATGGCGCCCTTCCTGTTCCCGCTGTTTACCGCCTTAAGCTTCTACTTTGGCCCCAGGCTTTTTGGATATGTAAATATCTGCGATTGCGTGTACGTGGGAGCGCCTTATTACTATACGGCTGCCTTCCTGGGGATAGCGGCCCTGATGATGGCTGCCCTTCTCCTGAAAGGCTCCCGGTTCCTGAGGTTTTGCGGCCGCAATTCCCTGCCGCTGTTCGCTCTCCAGACCTTTGCCATCTATCTGGTGATCGAGGCAATCGAAAAGGCCACAGGAACTGCCTACATCCCCATGTTTGAAATGCCAGGCTACAAAGCCTGCCTGGCGGTCTTTGCCGTTGCCTTTGGGCTGATGCTGCTGTTTTTGTGGCCGTGGCAGCTGTATAAAGCCGGGAGAGGCCGGAAGGCGCACGAATATAATGAGATCAATAATAGAAATAAGCAGTAAAAGGAGCCTCAGGGCTCCTTTTGAATTTCTTTTAAGGAATAGAAGGATCATCGAAACTGCGTCTGCAGGAAGCTGAACAGCTCATCGGAAATAGAACCCGGATAAGAGGTTTTCAGCATGGCCAGATAGATCTTGCGGCGAATGGGCGGTATAAGAGGGATGATATGGAAGCTGTCATTTTTCAGGCTTTTTGCTATAGAAGAAGGAATGACTGAGATACCAAAGCCGCAGCCGACCATTTGGATGCAGCCCTCTGTGCTGCTGCACTGTCCACACAGACGCAGCTGTTCTCCTTCGCTTTGAAGTGCACCGGAAATAACAGAGTGGGCATGGGAACCGTCCTGCGGGAGAATGATCTTTTCGTTTTTGATGTCCTTGAGCTGAAGAGCCGTGCGACCTACCAGATGGTGATTTTTGGGAAGGATCACCACGAAGGGCTCTTCCTCCAGCTGGACATACTGAAAGTCGTTTTCCTTTAAGGCTGCTTCATTCGTGTCTAAGACAGCAATATCGACCTCCTGCGTCATCAGAAGATCGATCAGCCTGTCACTGTGATCCATGACCAAACGGACGTTGATCTTTGGATACAGTCTCTGAAAGGTCATAATTGTCTCGGTAATTCCCATATACCCCGCATTACTGAGCGTACCGACAACAAGGCTGCCGCGTGAGTAGGAGGAATATGACTGCATCAGGCTCTGAAGATGTTCGAATTCGTTGATGATCCTTTTGGAGTACAGCACAAAATCATGTCCTGCTTCTGTTAGTTTCAGATTGTGGTGCATGCGGATAAAGAGAGGGGTGCCAAGCTCCTCCTCCAGCGCTTTTATCTGATTGGAAAGAGAGGGCTGGGCGATAAATAATTCTTTGGCAGCGCGGGAAAAGCTGCCGTTTTCAGCTACGCTGATCACATATTTTAGTTGATTATAAGTCATGCCTGAGATCTCCTTTGCATTATAGTCCGAGGCTATAGTTTGTTCAAAATATAAGTATTGTACAAAATAGGACACACTCGATTATACTATAAAAAAAGAAAAGAGTCGACAGAAATGTCAGATAAAAAGACAAAAGAGTGGAAGAAAATGGAAAATTTATGAAAAGGAACGCAGCAGAAATGAAAAAAGATTTAGAAGATGCTGAGATTGCCAGACTGTGGGAGCAGGAAGCAGAGCATGTTCATTATCTGTCTTATCTGATACCGGTAGAAGAAGCAGCAGAAGAAGGAAGATGGGTGACACATGCATGCTTTTTTAATTGCGGCGGCAGATGCGTGAACCGATCCTATGTGGTAGATGGCAAAGCGCTCTACCAAAAAACAGATGATCTGCACGAGGATTCCCCGGACTATCCCCAGCAGCGCGGCTGTGCCAGAGGACGCGCACTGCGCCAGATGATATTTGGAGCAGAGCGGCTGAAATACCCGTTGAAAAGAAAGCACTGGGCTCCGGGAGGAGGAGACCGGGAGCTGCGGGGATGCGATGAATGGGAACGGATCTCATGGGAGGAGGCTCTGGATATCATTGCCTCGGAGGTCACCAGGATCAAGGAGGCCTACGGCAGCCGTTCGATCCTGACAACGGGATTTGAACAGCGGGGAGTTATACCCGGGCTTTATTACGGAGAAGCGCTCAATGCCTATGGAGGATGTACCACTACCTGGGGACAGGCTTCCCAGGGAGCCATGCCTGTAGTGGCCAATATGATGATCGGCGAATGGAGCGGCGGACGGCTGGATACCAGCGACCGCTTTGAGATCCGCAATGCAAAGCTGATCGTTTTGTGGGCTGTCAATTCAGCCTGGAGCGCTCAGGGAAATGTCACTTATCACTATGCCCAGGCGAAAAAACAGGGTGCGCGTATCCTTGTGGTGGATACCTGGTATACGCCCACGGCCCAGGCATTGGCAGACCAGTGGATACCAGTCCGTCCCGGAACAGATGTGGCGCTGCTTTTGGGAATTGCCTATCATATGATCAAAAACAATCTGCAGGCCCAGGATTTCTTAGATACATACTGCATTGGATTTGATAAAGAACATATGCCGGAGGACGCTGATCCAAAGGATAATTTTAAAGATTATGTGCTGGGAACCTACGATGGAGTCCCGAAGACACCGGAATGGGCTGCAGAGATCTGCGGTACTCCGGCAGAGCTGATAGAAAGCATGGCCTGTGAGATGGCGTCCACAAAGCCCATGAGCATGAAAGCCAGCTTTGCTCCTGCCAGAACCTATGAGGGCGGTCGTTTTGCCCAGGCATACTATACTGTTGGCTGGATGACCGGAAATGTGGGAGTATCGGGAGCAGAGGTTTCTGTTGGAACGTCCGCGGGAAACCTTGTATTTGGAGGACCGCCTTTGGTATATCCGGGAGACAGAGGGCTTAAAATGCCGGATAATCCTGTCTGCGAGCAGCCAAGAGGGGGAGGAAGCCTGGGAGCCGGGAAATTTGAGCCGGGGAAATTCTATGGGATCGCCATGTCAGAGGTATGGCGGGCGGTTGTAAATGGTGAGCATACCCATTTTCTGGACGGAAAACGTCCTATTGATATCAGGATGATCTGGAAAATCGGCTGCGGAGCAAGGATGAATCAAAATCCGGATTTTAACACAGCAGTAAAGGCTTTCCGTAAGGTGGAGTTTGTTGTGTCCAGTGACCTTCACATGACGCCTGACTGCCAGTACTCTGATATTGTTCTTCCGGCATCCTCCTTTTGGGAAAGATTCGGCAATGTGCTGATCCAGACAAACAGAGAGCTGCTGATCTATTCCTCCCAGGTTACAAAGCCATTGTTTGAATGCCGTCATGACAGCTGGATCCAGGCAGAGCTGTGCAGGCGGTGGGGGCTGGACCCAAAGCTTGCCCAGCCGCTTCCGGATGAACAGATCGCCTTTAATGAGCTTTCCGGAGCAAAGGTGATCCGGGAGGACGGAAAGGGATATGAAACCCTGCTCAGCTTTACAGAGGAGGACATAGAAGAGTTTGGTGTTGAGGGCACGCCGCAAAAGGGAAGGATCCCCTGGAGTGAATTTAAGAAGACAGGAGTATATCAGGTAAAACGTTACCCCGGCGATCCATATGGATATGTTCAGCATGAGGATTATATACGTGATCCGCAGAATCATCCGCTGCATACAAAAAGCGGCAAGCTGGAAATTTACTGTGGGGAGCTGGTAAAGCGGTATGAAGAATTCGGACTGACACCGATCGATCCTATAGCAAAATATGTGCCGCAGGCAGAAGGCTATGAGGATACCTTTGCTGATTTTAAAGAAAAGAAAAAGGGAGAATATCCATTTCAGATGATCAGCATCCATCACCTGCGCCGCGCCCATCAGGGCTTTGATAATGTGAAGGTCCTGCGGGAGCTGTTCCCCTGCGAGGCTATGATGAACAGGCAGGATGGGGAGCGGCTGGGTTTAAAGCATGGAGATACCGTGCTGATTGCCAGCAGGCACGGCCGTATCCGCCGCCGGATCGGGCTTTCGCCGCTGATCATGCCTGGAGTGATTTTGGTTGGGCAGGGAGGCTGGACCAGATATGATTCTTCCGGCATTGACATGGGAGGGAATCCCAATGTCCTCACGGGAAGCCATCTGTGTGGAGAAGGCCAGTCTGCCTGGAATACGGTGAATGTTAAGATTGAAAAATGGAATGGAGAGCCCCTTGCGCCTGATTATACATGGCCGGCTGCAGAGGCAAGGATAACAGGAGCGTGATGAGATGCGGTATGGATTTTACTTTGATGCGGACCAATGTATTGGCTGCAAAACGTGTGTGATGGCATGTAAGGACATCAAGAATCTTCCGTCCGGCGTCTCCTACCGCAGGGTTTATAACATTGTGTCAGGAACATGGCAGGAGGATGCCTGTGGGACTCCAGTGGCTGCAGGTGTATACAGCTATTCTGTTTCCATTGCCTGTAATCATTGTAAGGAACCGGTTTGTGTGGCAGCCTGTCCCCAGAAAGCCATACAAAAGGAAGCAGACGGGATCGTGTGGATCGATTCTGAAAAATGTGTGGGCTGTCGGTTATGTGCAGGAAAATGCCCACATGGAGCCATCCAATTCAACCGCAAGGCCGGTGTGTCAGAAAAGTGTGATCTGTGCAGGGAGCTGGTAAAAAGAAGAAAAGAACCTGCCTGTGTGACAGCCTGCCCAATGCGCTGCCTGAAGCTGGTGGATCTGGATACCTTTCCCGTTCCTGAGGAGCATAGAACGATCACCTATCCGGTTGGTTCTGTTACACAGCCGTCAACACTGCTTCACTTAAACCGAAGGACAGATCCGGAGCAGGAGAAGGGAGAGGCTTCTGTCAGCAACATGCCGGAAGAGCTCTAACAGCAGGGAAAAAATGAGACGGGGAGAATATCATGACAGAGTGTAAACATATATGGACATTTTTTTCAGTACTGACTGCCGCATTTGAGGAGGAGATCTCTTTTTCCACTCTTACCAGATGGGCGGAAACGGGAATCTTTGAAGCAAGCCCCTTTGGACAGACAGACCGTTATATCTGCCAGGGAGTAAAGCAGATGAAATTTTGGCTGGAGGATCTTCAAAGGGATCCCGGCCAGCTGGAGCGCCTGAGGCAGGATTACCTTCAGCTGTTTATAGGAACACCGAAGCCGTTAGCACCCTTCTGGGGTTCCGTCTATATGGATGAGGACAAGCTGATGTTTCAGCAGAAGACAGCAGAGGTTGGCAGATGGTACCGCAAATACGGACTTGCCGTCCGGCAGGATAAGGGAATGCCGGAAGATTATCTGGTCTATGAGCTGTGCTTCGTCCTGGCGCTGTTAGAAGCATATCAGAGTGCGGTCAAGGTCGGCGAGGAGAAAAAGGCAGAAGAGCATATCCGGAATATCAGGGATTTTGTCAATGAGCAGATGATGCCATGGATCCCATTGTGGAGAGAAGACCTGATGCTGTATGGGCGGACAGAGTATTACAGAGGACTGTGCAATATGGTCTACGGAAGCGTACGCTGTCTGTCTCAGTTGGAGGTGGAGCTTTGAAACGGATTATTATTGACTCAACACTGTGCGATGGCTGCATGAAATGTGTGGATGCATGCCGGGATCATTTCCCAGATGGAGAATCTAGGCTGCTCATCCGCAGAGACGCAAAGGGAAGGCATGTTCCGCTGATCTGCAGGCAATGTCCCAAGCCCTCCTGCATGCAGGGCTGCATGAGCGGTGCCATCAGCTATTGCAGTGAAACGGGGCATTTGGCATACAACAAAGAGCAGTGCGGGAGATGCTATATGTGTGTGATGAATTGTCCCTATGGAATTCCCTTTCCCACAAAGGAAGGGCATGTGGCCCGCTGTGATTTCTGCGGGGATGAGAAGGAGATACCACGCTGTGTGGAGTCCTGTGAAAAGCGTGCGATCTATCTGGAGGAGGGATAAGGAATGCGGACTGTAATTGTAGGAGCCGGTCCGGCCGGAATTTCCGCAGCGGCTGAGCTGGCAAAGCGAAAGCCCTGGGAAGAGATCATAATGCTCTCGGAAGATGAATTTCCTTATTCCCGCTGCATGCTGCACCAGTATCTGTCAGGAGAACGAAAGGAGCAGCAGCTGAGCTTTACCGAGGCTGACTTTATGGAAAGAAGGGATATCAATTTTCGGGGAAAGGTAAAGGTTTCATCTGTTGATATTGGGAAAAACAGGGTATTGACCGATAAAGGTCCGGTGGAATACGATAAGCTGCTGCTTGCAGCGGGGGCTGCCTATACACTCCCTCCTGTACCGAATTTCAGAAATGCGAAAAATGTGTACGGATTTCGTGATCTGAAGGATGCAAAAGCGATAAAAGAGGCCTGCATTTCTGCAAAAAGAGTTTTGATCGTGGGATCAGGGCTGGTGGGAATGGACGTGGCATATGCCCTGCTGTCCTATCCGTTAGACATCACAGTGGTGGAAATGGCCTCCCGTATCCTGCCCCTGCAGACAGATGAGGTCTGTGCCAGAAGATATCAGACCCTGTTTGAAAACGCAGGCATTCATTTCCGGCTGGGCGTAGGAGCCAGTGATACCGTGATGGATGCAGAAGATAACATCAGGGAAGTGATACTTTCTGACGGAAGCTCCGTGCCATGTGATGTGATCGTGGCGGCGGCAGGAGTAAGGCCGCGGGTATCGATTTTAGGAAATGCAGATATTTTTGTCAACCGTGGAATACAGGTGGATGACTATATGAGGACATCCTGCCCAAATGTATATGCAGCGGGAGATATCACGGGCCTATCCGGAATTTGGCCTAATGCTATGGAGCAGGGAAGGATTGCAGCTGTCAACATGGCAGGAGGCTGTGAGGCCTATACAGACCGTTTCTGCACGAAAAATACCAGTAACTTTTTTGGCCTTCCCATGTTGTCAGTGGGAAGCGTAGGGGCAGACGGTGATAACTACACCGTATTGACTCAGGAAACACCGCGGCTCTATAAAAAGCTGATCCTCAGGGATGACTATGTAATAGGAGCTCTGTTTCAGGGAGATCTGGCAGGAACAGGGATATGGCAGTATCTGATCAAGAACAAGATCGATGTCAGCAAGGTGGAAAAATCATTGTTTCAGATCAGCATTGCGGATTTCCACTGCTTTGATGAGGACGCGAGAAAAAGCAGGCTGGAAAGTGTAGTGAAATTAATTTAAAGACACTGAAAATGATATTCTAAGGCACTGTGGTGCCTGGAAAATATAAAAGCAAAGAAAGGATGTAGTAATTATGAAAAAAAGAATGGTAGCAGCATTGATGATCCTGGCAGCCTTAACTGTGAGCTCCGGGTGTGCAAAGAAAGCAGAATATCCCGATAAGCCGGTGACAGTGGTATGCCCGTTTGCAGCGGGAGGAGGAAACGATACGATCATCCGTGCCCTGGTTGATTGCGCAAAGGACAAATTCCCCAAGGGGATCGCTGTTGAAAACAGGACCGGAAGCGGCGGCACAGTAGGTATGTCCTATGGGCAGAATGCAAAACCGGATGGCTACACCATTACTAATATTGCAGTGGAGCTTGTGACGCTGCCGCATGCAGGTACCGGCGGAGATGTTTACTACGATAAATGGACACCTATTATGATGCCAAACTACTCCTGCAGTGTTATCACAGTAAGAGCAGATTCTCCTTACCAGACGCTGGATGAGCTGCTGGAGGCTTCCAAGACAACAGAACTCCAGGCTGGAAACTCCGGCGTGGGTGCAATCTGGCATCTGGCAAATGTAGCTTTGGAGCAGGCAGCCGGAACGAAATTTACCCATGTACCATTTGAAGGCGGCTCTCTGATGATCACATCCCTGTTAGGCGGACATCTGGACTTTATTTCCTGCAGCTATGCAGAAGTATATCCGCATGTGGCTTCCGGCGAGTTCCGTGTTCTGGCAGCACTTGCTGACGAGCGTATGGCAGAGGCTCCGGATATCCCTACAGCAAAGGAGCTGGGCTATGATGTGGCCATCGGTGCATGGAGAGGAATGGGCTGTCCAAAGGACACACCAGAGGAGATCGTGAAATATTTGGAAGACGCATTTATGGAAGCAGCGAAGAGCGAGAAATTTACAGAGTTCATGAATAATGCAATGTATCCGATCATCATCGAGGATTCCGAGACATTCGGCAAGCGGATCGAGGCAGAAAATGAAATGTATAAGCAGCTGATCGAGTCCATGAATATGGCAAAATAATACAAAGAGAATCAAGAAAGCTGAGGAATAGAAAGATGAAAAAGGGAAATATGACATTGGCAGGAGTTTTTTCTCTGCTGGCCATTCTCGTGATAATACAGAGCAGTTTTTATCCAAAAGGACAAGACGGAATTCCGGGACCAGGTTTCTTCCCTATCATTATTGCTGTATTAATGCTGGCTGCTTCGATCAGTCTGATCATTACAACTCTGCGGATGCTGCCGGAGGAGGACGTCCCATTGGGGCTGTCCTCCCTGGACAATAAACGGGCGTATGCAGCAATGGGGATCATGGTCTTATATGTGATCGTGATGCCGGTTCTTGGGTTCTGCGTGACAAGCTTTCTGCTGCTGTTTGGTATGATCAAATGGTTAAGCGATTATAAATACATTGTATGCTGCGGGGCCTCGGCAGGGGTCATTGGGATGATATATGTGGTGTTCAGTGTGGTGCTTCATGTATCGCTGAGCTTTGGCCTGTTGTTTTGAGCATATGAGGATAAATGGAGGTAATTTTTCATGGCGTTAGATGTATTGCATGCAGTGCTGGATCCTCAGCTTTTGCTGTTTATATTTGTCGGAGTAGGTGCCGGGATCTTCATTGGCTGCCTGCCGGGCCTGACCTCTACCATGGGTGTGGCTCTGGTACTGCCGCTGACCTTTGGCATGGATGCAGATGTGGGGATCATGCTGCTTTTAGGCGTATATTTCGGAGCTGTTTACGGCGGATCCATCTCTGCGATCCTTCTGCGTACACCGGGAACACCGGCTGCTGCTGCCACAGTCCTGGACGGGTATGAATTCTCAAAAAGGGGCGAGGCCGGACGTGCACTGGGCTTGTCCACCATATCGTCATTTACCGGCGGTATTGTCAGCTGCCTGGTGCTGATGCTGATCTCTCCTCAGCTTGCGAAGCTGGCGCTGCATTTCAGCTCCCCGGAATTTTTCATGCTGGCAGTGTTCGGATTGACCGTTATTGCCAGCGTGTCAGGAAAATCTCTTGCTAAAGGGCTGATCTGCGGAGCATTCGGATTTTTCTTGTCCTGTATCGGAATTGACAGTATGACAGGCTTTCTGAGATTTACCTTTGGACAGATCCATCTGTACAGCGGAGTAAGCTATATTCCGGTTATGATCGGCCTGTTTGCCATGTCTCAGGCATTTCAGGGGATAGAGGAGATCAAGACAAAAACAAAGGTGGATTCCAATATAAAGCATGTGATTCCGCCAAAATCAGACTGGAAACTGATCGGTAAGCTGGCTCCGATCTTTGGGCTTGTGGGAACCTTTATCGGGATCATTCCCGGAGCGGGTACGGATATTGCGGCATTTGTATCCTATGGTCAGGTGAAAAACATGTCAAAGCATCCGGAAAAGTTCGGAACAGGTATTCCGGAAGGGATCATTGCGCCGGAGGCAGGAAACAACGGAGTGACAGGCGGGGCCCTGATCCCAATGCTGACCTTAGGCGTACCGGGAGATTCTGTTGCAGCTATCATGATCGGTGCGCTGACGATCCAGGGACTCCAGCCGGGGCCCATGCTGTTTAAAGAAAATGCAGTGCTGGTTTACACGATCTTTGCGGGAGCATTTATTGCAAACTGCTGCATGGCACTTTTAGGATTATCCTGTATCCGGGTCTTTATTAAGGTGCTTTCCGTGCCAAAGCAGATCCTGGTACCGGTGATCATGGTCCTTTGCGTAGTGGGATCCTATGCCATGTCCAATAGTGTGTTTGATATCTGGATCATGCTGATCTTTGGAATTTTGGGATATTTCCTGCAGAAGCTGGAGGCCTCTGCATCACCGATCATTTTGGGATTGATCCTGGGGCCAATGGCTGAGACCCATTTTAAGAGGGCGTTATTGATGGCAGGCGGTTCCTATTCAACCTTTGTTTCATCAGGAATCTGTATTGGATTTGCAGTATTGATCTGTATTTCCCTGTCTATTCCGATTATCCAGAGACGGTCAAGGGAAAAAAGTGAGAAATGGAAGGCAGGTTGACAGACATGGAAAAAGCGGATAAGGAAGTGAAGATAAAGCATAAAAAACTGGTCTGTGTGGATTCTGATGGATGTGCATTTGATTCCATGGAATCGAAGCACAGACACTGCTTTGGACCAGAGGTGTTAAATGTATGGCCCCTGCAGGATCAAAAGGAACAGGTCCTTGATACATGGAATCAGGTGAACCTCTATTCCTCCACGAGGGCTGTCAACCGGTTCAAGGGACTGGCACTGGTATTGAAAGCACTGGGCCAGGAGGACTGGAAGGAGATCCATGAGTGGACGATGAGGGCAAAGGCTCTGTCCAATGTCACACTGAGCGGAGAAACAAGTCCGGCGTTAAAGCGTGCCCTGACATGGTCCCTGGCTGTCAATGAAGCAATCTCAAAAATGCCTCCCGCAAAGCCCTTTGATGGGGCGAAGGAAGCAATCATAAAGGCCTCCGGGGAGGCGGATATCGTGGTGGTCTCCTCTACAAATCCGGACGCGTTGGACGCTGAGTGGAGCAATGCAGGGCTGCGTTCTT
The DNA here is from genome assembly GCF_020554865.1 of Lacrimispora sp. 210928-DFI.3.58. GTDB lineage: Bacteria > Bacillota > Clostridia > Lachnospirales > Lachnospiraceae > Enterocloster. The sequence goes on along the minus strand of NZ_JAJCIC010000011.1, from coordinate 35,366 downwards.
ATGTCTCTGCGATCATGTCCCATCGCGATGGACCAAAGAAGGAATGTATTGCAAAACTGATCAAAATGGGATACCAGCCGGAGAATGTGATCATGCTGGGGGATGCACCGGGAGATCACCGGGCGGCAGTGGAGAATGGGGTGCATTTTTATCCGATCTGTCCGCGAAGAGAGGCACGGGACTGGCATATATTCCAGGAAACAGTATTTCCAATGTTTGCGTCAGGAATGTATAGAGAAGATGCGGAGCAAGAGTATATCAAGGCATTTTGGGAAAAATTTGAAGAATAGAGGGAAGGGCCGGAAGCTTAACGGAGAAGCTTCCGGCCTTTGTTTTATAGCAAATTTCACGGAAAAAATCCCCCCTTAATTGTAATATTCCTTTACATCCCGACCCGTAAAATGTATACTAATTTTATGACTGACAAAACAAAAGGACTGGAATTGTATGAATTTAGTGACAATTGAACATTTGACGAAATCCTATACGGAGCGCCTGCTGTTTGATGATACGGCCTTTTCCATCAATGAAGGGGAGAAGGTGGGACTGATCGGGATCAATGGGACTGGGAAATCTACCCTGTTAAAGATCGTGGCAGGATTGGAGGAGCCGGATGAGGGGACTGTGGTGCGGGGAAGGAACCTCTATATCCGCTATCTGCCCCAGATACCAAGCTTTACAGAGGGAGATACGGTGCTGCAGAGTGTGCTTCGGGAGAATAAGGACGAGCCCCATTACAGCTCCATAGAGGAGATACAGGCGGCTGCCAGGAATATGCTCAACCAGCTGGGGATCACAGACCATGAAGCGGTGATCGGGACTCTCTCAGGAGGACAGAGAAAGCGGGTGGCCCTGGCCTCCGCCCTGTTAAGCAAGGCGGATCTTCTGATCCTGGACGAGCCCACCAACCATCTGGACAGCGGGATGGCAGATTGGCTGGAGGAATATCTGAAGGCCTTTAAGGGCGCACTGCTCATGATCACGCATGACAGGTATTTCCTGGACAGTGTTGTGGGCAGGATCGCAGAGCTGGATAAGGGAAAGATCTACAGCTATCAGGCCAATTATGAGGGGTATCTGAAGCTGAAGGCAGAGCGGCTGGAGATGGCCGAGGCCTCGGAGCGCAAGCGCCAATCCATCCTGCGCAATGAGATCGCATGGATGCAGAGGGGAGCAAGGGCGCGTTCCACAAAGCAGAAGGCTCATATAAAACGGTATGAGGAGCTTCGGGACCAGAAGGGGCCGGAGTATGACAGGAACGTGGAGCTGGAATCCATTGCCAGCCGTCTGGGAAGGACAACAGTGGAGCTTCAGTCTCTCTGTAAGGCCTATGGAAGTAAGGTCTTAATGAAGGATTTTACCTACATCTTCTTAAAGAGTGACCGTGTGGGGATCATCGGGCCCAATGGAAGCGGCAAGTCCACCCTTATGAAGATGATCGCAGGCTGGGTGAAGCCGGATTCCGGCAGTATCCAGATCGGACAGACGGTAAAGCTGGGCTATTTTTCCCAGGAAAATGAGGCGATGGATGAGAGCCTTCGGGTCATTGACTATATAAAAGAGGCTGCAGAGTACGTAAAGACAAAGGATGGGAGCATAAGCGCCAGTCAGATGCTGGAGCGCTTCCTCTTTCCATCCAGTATGCAGTATACAACCATAAGCAGGCTTTCCGGCGGTGAGAAGCGCCGCCTGTATCTGCTGCGCATCCTTATGGAGGCGCCTAATGTGATCCTGCTGGACGAGCCGACCAATGACCTGGATATCCAGACATTGATCATTTTGGAGGATTATCTGGACACTTTTCCGGGAATCGTAATAACGGTATCCCATGACCGGTATTTTCTGGACCGTGTGGTAAACAGGATCTTTGCCTTTGAGGGGCAGGGGGTTGTGACGCAGTATGAGGGCGGATTTACGGATTACCAGCGTGCCTGGGCATTGAAGCACCCGGAGGCCTTTGGCACAGCTGACAGCAGGGAGGCCTCAGGCACAGACCAGGATAAGAACAAAAAGAATTGGAAGGAAAGTGCAGGCGGCAGTAAAAAGCGGAAGCTTTCTTATAAGGAACAGAGGGAATGGGAGACCATTGAGGATGACATTGCCGGGCTGGAGTCTGCCATGGAGGAGCTTGACCGGGAGATCGGGCGATCTGCCAGCAGTTATACCAGGTTAAATGAGCTGATGGAGGAGAAGGCGGCGAAGGAAAGGGAACTGGAGGAGAAAATGGAGCGCTGGATGTATCTCAATGAGCTGATGGAGAAAATAGAAGCACAGAAGTGATTGTCCGGCAGGTCGCGCACATGCTGCGCTGACCGTAAGAAACTGTGGAAAAACAGACAGAAACAGACACATGGAAAAGGGTATTTAAGCATTCACAAGGGAAGGCGGTAACAGAGATGAGAACGAGCTACAGGATTGACATAAACGACAGAAGTATGTACCCCATGGGAGCCACTGTGATAGAGGGAGGAATGCATGTTTCCTTTGTTTCGAAGGGAACAGAGTGCGCCCTCCTGCTGTACAAAAAGGGCAGCAAGGCCCGTAAGGAGCGTATCCTATTCCCTCAGGAATCCAGAATCGGCAATGTGTGGAGCATGACAGTTCTGGGCGATTTTGAAAATATGGAATATACCTTTGAGGAGGATGGAAAGGAAGTACCGGACCCCTATGGCAGGCAGTTTTCCGGCAGGGAGCGCTGGGGCAGTGAGGATCATCTGAAGCATACCCTTCGGGCAGTGTGCGGTGAGGAGCCCTTTGACTGGGAGGGAGACAAGCCGCTCATGATCCCTTACCAGGACAGCATTCTTTACCGCATCCATCCAAGAGGTTTTACAAAGCATGCTTCCTCCGGCGTGGAGGGGAAGGACAGGGGGACCTTTCGGGCGGTTGCAGAGAAGATCCCTTACATGAAGGAACTGGGTGTCACGACTGTGGAAATGATGCCTCCGGTGGAATTTGAGGAGGTCATCCTGCCGGATCACATGGATGGCAGCCCCTTTGCGGAGGAGGAGCCCACCGGCAAGCTGAATTACTGGGGCTATACAAGGGGACTTCTGTTTGCGCCAAAGGCCGCCTACTGCGCAGGCCAGGAAAAGGATCCCCGCAAGGAGTTTAAACAGCTGGTAAAGACCCTCCATAAGGAAGGGCTGGAGCTGGTCATGGAACTGTATTTTGACGGGACAGAGGCTCCCTCCCATGCCCTGGATGCCGTGCGCTTCTGGGTTCAGGAATATCATGTAGACGGGATCCATCTGGTAGGCTATGCTCCCCTCAAGCTGCTGGCAGAGGATCCTTACCTCAGCAGGACAAAGCTGTTTGCCTGCAATTGGGAAAATGTAGACTTTGGAAACTGCCGCCACCTGGCGGAATACAACCAGGGCTTTATGACGGATATGAGAAGTTTCCTAAAGGGAGACGAGGGCCAGCTTAATAACCTGGTAAAGCGTACCCGCAGAAGCCCCAAAACCATGGGAACCATTAATTTTATGGCAAATACGGACGGCTTTACCATGGCGGATATGGTCTCCTATGATGTGAAGCACAATGAAGAGAACGGTGAGGCAAACCGGGACGGTACGGATCACAACCAGTCCTGGAACTGCGGCGTGGAAGGTCCGACAAGGAAAAAGAAGGTTTTGGCCATGCGCAGAAAGCAGCTTAAGAACGCCATGCTTCTGCTGTTTTTGAGCCAGGGAACCCCGCTTATCATGGCAGGAGACGAATTTGGAAGGACGAAAAAGGGCAACAACAATTCTTACTGCCAGGACAATGAGATATCCTGGATCAACTGGGGACTTTTAAAGGCCAACAGAGACCTCTGCGAATTTACAAAGTATGTGATCGCATTCCGCAAGGCCCATCCTGTATTCCATATGGAGGAGGAGCCGGCCCTTCTGGATTACCGTTCCGTAGGACTGCCGGATGTGTCCTACCACGGGATAAAGGCCTGGTGTCCGGAGTTTGAGAGCTTCCGCAGACAGTTGGGCATCTTCTACTGCGGCAAATATGGAAAGAAGGCGGACGGGACAGAGGATGATTATTTCTACGTTGCCTACAATATGCACTGGGAGCCCCATGAGTTTGCCCTTCCCCATCTTCCGAAGGAGTTAAAATGGCATCTGGCTTTTGATACGGATGACGAGGCAGCAGGCGGCTTTTACAGGCCTGGTACAGAGCCTCTTCTCTCGGATCAGAAGCAGCAGCTGATCATGGCCAGGTCCATTGTGGTCTTTATTGGAAAAAAGGCGGAGGCTCCGGAGGATGACACTGACAGAAAGTCCGGGGAGACAGAAGAAAAAGAGGAGTAACTGTGAGGGTACTGAACAGTTACAAAGAGGAAATAAAGGAGACACCAAAATGTTGACAGATTCCATCAAGGAGTATATAAAAGAACACGAAAAGGAGGCCTATGACCTTCTTCTTACCATTGCCAGGATACCATCTCCTTCCAACCACGAGGAGAAGCGGGCCAGATTCTGTAAGGAGTGGCTTGAGGCCCAGGGGGCAGAGGGCGTATATATTGATGAAGCCCTGAATGTGGTCTATCCCGCAGATATGAGAGAGGAGGGACCCATTGAGGTGTACATGGCCCACATAGATGTGGTATTTGCAGACGAGACAGAGCTGCCCCTTGAGATCAGGGACGGACGCATCTGCTGTCCGGGAGTGGGCGATGATACGGCCTGCCTGGCAAGCCTGCTTCTGGTGGCAAAATATATTGCAGAGCATAAAAATACTCCCCAGTGGAAGGAACTGCGCGGGGAACATGCCCCTGGCCTCCTTTTGGTCTGCAATTCCGGCGAGGAGGGCCTGGGAAATTTAAAGGGTGTAAAGAACATATGCAGCCGTTACGGCAGCAGGATGGAAAGCTTCTGTACCTTTGATGGCTCGTTGGAAAGCATGGTGGACAGGGCAGTGGGCTCTCACAGGTATCAGGTCACTGTACGGACCCAGGGAGGCCATTCCTTCAGCAATTTTGGAAGGGACAATGCGATTGAGAAGCTGGCCGGGATCATCGAGAGGCTGTATCAGATAGATGTTCCGGAGCGCGGAAAGACTACCTACAATGTAGGCATGATCTCCGGCGGGACCTCGGTCAATACCATTGCCCAGGAGGCCCATATGCTCTATGAGTTCCGTTCAGAGCACAGGGAGAACCTGGCCTGCATGGAAGAACAATTCCAGGAGATCATAAAGCAGGAGCAGGAAAAGGGACTGGATGTTTCCTGGGAGCTTTTGGGACTGCGGCCTTGTGAGGGAGAGGTGGATCCCGAAAGGAAAAAACAGCATTCCGAACGGGCTGCCAGGGCTGTGGAGGCTGCAACCGGTGTCAGGCCGGTATCAGGAGCTGGTTCTACAGACTGCAATATCCCCCTTTCTCTGGGGATTCCCAGCGTGTGCATCGGATGCTACAGGGGAAAGGGCGCCCATACCAGGGAGGAATATGTGGAGATCGACTCCCTAAAGGAGGGCTACCTGGTAGCCTTTGAGATGATACTGGGCAGCAATTGACATAATGAAAAATCTCCCCACATAAATTGAAGTGGGTACTCTTCGGGAGTGCCTCCGGGAATATGGAAAGTCATATCCCGGAGGCATTTTTGCTGTAAAATTATTATATAGAGTATCCGAAAGGAAGCGTGTGAGCAGAGGGGAGAAAGAGATGACAGACTGGTTTGCCATGCCGGAGAGGGATGTGCTTCATGCCCTGGGATCAGATAAAAAGGGGATCAGTGAGAGGGAGGCCAAGGACCGCCTTCAAAAATATGGGGAAAATGTTCTGGAAGAAGAGGGTCCCCTGCAGTGGTGGCAGGTATTCTTAGAACAATTTAAGGACCTGCTCGTCATGATACTCATTGGGGCAGCAGCTATTTCCATGGCGACAGGGGACGCGGAGAGCACCCTGGTGATCTTTTCCGTACTCCTGCTGAATGCCGTGCTGGGCACCATACAGCACCAGAAGGCAGAAAAATCCTTAGACAGCTTAAAGCGTCTCTCCTCTCCGGAGGCCCGCGTGGTGAGGGGAGGCCGCGCCATGACGGTTCCTTCTGCCGAGGTGGTCCCTGGGGATATCCTGATCCTGGAGACAGGGGATCTGGCAGCGGCAGACGGGAGGCTTCTGGAGGTCTATGGCCTGACTGTAAATGAGAGCTCCCTGACAGGAGAATCCTTAAATGTGGAAAAGCATGGGGGAGTCCTTAAGGGTGCACAAAGGGAGGCTCCCGTCCTGGCCGACAGGACGAACATGATCTTTTCCGGTTCCCTTATCACATCTGGCCGGGCGGTGGCGGTGGTGACTGCCACCGGGATGAATACGGAAATTGGAAAAATAGCATCTCTTATGAATGAGACAGGAGAGAAAAAGACACCTTTGCAGATAAGCCTGGACCGCTTCTCCGGCCATCTGGCCGCTGCGATCATTGCCATCTGCGGGGCTGTGTTTGCCATAAGCCTTTACCGCAGGGAGCCCGTATTGGATGCCCTCATGTTTGCAGTAGCCCTGGCAGTGGCAGCGATCCCCGAAGCCTTAAGCTCCATTGTCACCATTGTCCAGGCCATGGGGACACAGAAGATGGCAAAGGAAAAGGCGATCATCAAGGACCTGAAGGCAGTGGAAAGCCTGGGCTGCGTCTCTGTCATCTGCTCAGATAAGACTGGGACCCTGACTCAGAACAGGATGGATGTGGAGCGCGTATATCTAAGCGGAAGAGAAATGGCAGTACAGGACCTCAGAGAGCACAGGGACAGAGCGGATGTTAGGCTGTTCCTCTACGGCGCAGCCCTGAACAACAATGCCTCCGGATCAGGCCGGACGGCGGCAGGAGATCCTATGGAAGCCGCCCTTCTGCGCATGGACGGGGAAGCCGGGGTGATACCGGAGCAGATACGTCTCATGTGTCCAAGAAAAGGGGAGATCCCCTTTGATTCCTCCAGGAAAATGATGACGACTATTAACGAGGTGGAGGGCCAGGGGCTCATATTTGTGAAGGGAGCTGTGGACGTCCTGTTAAAGCGCTGCAGCCGCCTGGCAAATCCGGCGGCAGGAATTCCCGGCGCAGCCAAAGCATCCATTGCAGTCAAAACTCCTGCCACAGCCAAAGCATCCGTTCCGGCCGGGACTCCCGCCGCAGCCGGAACCTGCGCCGCCGTTCCCTCCAGGGCTATGACCATCTCTGACAGCAGGAACATTCTAAGACAGAATGAGCTCTGGTCCGGCCAGGGACTGCGCGTGCTGGCATTGGCCTGCCGCCCTCTTGAAAAGGAGGAGCAGCTTCCCATAGAGGATGGCCTGATCTTCCTGGGACTGGCTGCCATGATGGATCCGCCGAGACCGGAGTCACGTCCTGCCGTAGCCAGCGCCCGCCAGGCAGGCATCCGCCCTGTGATGATCACAGGGGACCATAAGGTGACAGCCATGGCCATTGCAGAGCGCATTGGTATCTTCTGCCAGGGAAATATGGCTGTGACGGGAGCAGAGTTAGACCGGATGGAGGAGGAAGAGCTGGCAGATAAGCTGGAGCAGATCTCCGTCTATGCCAGGGTATCTCCGGAACACAAGATCCGCATTGTGGAGGCCTGGCAGAAAAAGGGCAGGATCGTTGCCATGACAGGAGACGGAGTAAACGATGCCCCGGCTCTAAAAAAGGCAGATATCGGAGTTGCCATGGGGATCGGGGGCACGGAGGTCTCAAAGGATGCCGCCTCCATGATACTGGCTGATGACAATTTTGCCACCATTATCAAGGCCGTATCCAATGGCCGCAACGTATACCGCAATATCAAGAATTCCATCCAGTTTCTCCTGTCCGGCAACATGGCAGGAATATTATGTGTACTGTATACATCCCTCAGGGCCCTTCCTCTGCCCTTTGCCCCGGTGCACCTGCTGTTCATCAATCTGATCACCGATTCCCTTCCGGCCATTGCCATTGGCATGGAGCCGGCAGAGGAGGGACTTTTAAGGCAGCCTCCCAGGGACCCGAAGGAGGGGATCCTTACAGCGCCATTTATCAAAGCCCTTCTTTTCCAGGGAGGAATGATAGCAGCAGCCACCATGTGGGCTTATGGCACAGGCCTGTGGGAGGGAGGGCCGAAGACGGCCAGTACCATGGCTTTTTCCACCCTGACGCTGGCCAGACTGTTCCATGGATTTAACTGCAGGAGCAGCCATTCGATCATACGCCTTGGGCTTTTTGGCAATCTTTACAGTGTAATGGCCTTTGAGCTGGGGGTGGTCCTTCTCGCCGCTGTGCTTTTTGTGCCGGGACTTCAGGTGATGTTTGCGGCTGCGGATCTGACTCTGGGCCAGGTTGCCACAGTGGGAGCCGCAGCATTTTTCCCTACTTTATTGATCCAGATCTGCAAGATCTTCAAGGAACTGGCAGAGTAGGCGCAAAATTTGAGTTTGCGTATTTTGCGCTGGGGCTGCTGAGAGGATGGCTGGAGGCTCCGGGTTTCGGATCTAAGAAGCGCTAAGACACCTGTTTTTTTCTAAAAGCCAGAGCCGCATCAAAGAAACTCGCTGCGCTCAAACAGTCATTGATGCGGCCCTGAACGAAAAAACCAGCTGCCTAAGCGCTTCTAAGGTCCTGCAAAGTCGCCCCAGCCATCCTCCCGGCAGCCCCGGCGCAAAATACGCAAACTCAAGAGGCAAAATCGTAGATAAATTCAGAAAAATGTGGTAAAGTAAACAATAAGAATTGTTTTACGGTAAAATGCAGGAGGACTTGATGACATGAGACTTGTTACATATGAAATTGAACACAAAAGCGGACTGGGAGTCATAAGCAAGGACGGAAACTGGGTATTTCCCCTTCGCTCCCTGGATATGGATTACAAGACCATGCAGCAGCTGATCGAGAGTATAAGTGAGTCGGAGAAGCAGCTGCTGGATTATGTATCAGGGCAGGATCCGTACAGCATCAAGGGGGCAGCTCCCATTGGTGAGGTAAGGCTTTTGGCTCCGATTCCCTATCCAAAGCAGGATGTCATCTGCCTGGGCATCAACTATATGGCCCATGCTGAGGAGTCTGCCCGGTATAAGAAGGAGGCTTTCGGAGGAGAGCGGCCCTTTGCCGTCTATTTTTCCAAACGTGTGAACAGGGCCATAGGAACGGGCGAGGGGATCCCCAGCCACAGTGATATTGTGGAGGATTTGGATTATGAGGCAGAGCTGGCGGTCATTATCGGAAAGCAGGCCTATAAGGTGCCGGAGTCAGAGGTAAAGGACTATATCTTCGGATACACGATCATCAATGACGTCAGCGCAAGAACACTGCAGACCCGCCATAAGCAGTGGTATTTTGGAAAGAGCCTGGACGGCTTCCTTCCAATGGGTCCCTGCATCACCACGGTGGATGAGCTGGGCTTTCCTCCTAAGGCACAGGTGCAGTCGCGGGTGAACGGAGAATTGAGACAGGACAGCAATTCCGACCTCCTGCTGTTCGGGGTAGAGCACATTGTCAGCGAGCTTTCCCAGGGCATGACACTGGAGCCCGGAACGATCATTGCCACAGGTACTCCGGCAGGCGCGGGCATGGGCTTTACACCGCCAAAGTTCTTAAAGCCCGGAGATGTGGTGGAGTGCATCGTGGAAGGAATCGGTTCCATCAAAAATCCAGTGGTTTAAATGAGTACATTTTTTAAATAAGCATAAAATAGGAATCTACAAAATAAGGGGGCTAATAAATGGAACAGAAATTATACGATTTAATGGATTGGGCAGGTATTGAGGAGCTGGTGTATTCAGAGGCATCCAATCCCCACGGGATGCTGGGACCTCATGTGACAGAGCAGGGGCTTTTGATCCAGGCCCTGATACCGGGTGCAGCCTCTGTCAGCGTGAAACTGACAAAGAGCGGCAAAAAATATGCCATGGAATTAGCCGATGAAGCAGGATTTTTTGCAGTCCTCATTCCCAGAAAGAGCATTGCTCCATACACCCTGCTTGTGAAGGGCGAGGACGGAACAGAGGAGGAACTTCAGGATCCATATGCCTTCCCTTCCCAGTACACAGAGGAAGATTTAAAGAAATTCAGTGCAGGCATCCATTATACCATCTATGAGAAGATGGGTGCCCATCCTATGACGGTGAACGGCGTTTCCGGCGTCAATTTTTCTGTCTGGGCTCCCTGCGCCATGCGCGTCAGCGTAGTGGGAGATTTCAACCATTGGGACGGCAGAAGGCATCAGATGCGCCGTGTGGGCGAAGGGGACGGCAGCGTGTTTGAGCTGTTCATTCCAGGGCTTTCAGCCGGAGATATTTATAAATATGAGATCAAGACAAAGGCCGGGGAGCCGATGTTAAAGGCAGACCCATATGCCAATTACTCTGAGCTGCGCCCCAGCAATGCCTCTGTAGTATGGGATATCAACGGATATACATGGCAGGATAAGGAGTGGATGGATGCGCGGGCAAAGGCCGATACAAAGGACAAGCCCATGAACATCTATGAGGTGCATCTGGGCTCCTGGAAGCGCAAGGAGACAGAAAAGGACGAGGAGGGCAAGGACATTGTCGGCTCTGAGTTCTACAACTACCGTGAGATCGCCAAAATGCTGGCTGCCTACGTAAAAGAGATGGGATATACCCATATAGAGCTGATGCCTGTGATGGAGCATCCCTTAGATGCCTCCTGGGGCTATCAGGTGACCGGCTATTACGCACCGACCAGCCGCTATGGAACACCCCAGGATTTCATGTACTTCATGGACTACATGCACAGTCAGGGCATTGGCGTGATCTTGGACTGGGTACCTGCCCACTTCCCGCGTGATGCCTACGGCATGGCCTGCTTTGACGGAACCTGTGTGTATGAGCATGCGGATCCCCGCCAGGGCGCTCATCCTCACTGGGGAACATTGATCTACAATTACGGCCGTCCGGGAGTCTCCAACTTCCTGATCGCCAATGCCCTGTTCTGGGCAGACAAGTACCATGCAGACGGGATCCGTATGGATGCAGTGGCTTCCATGCTCTATCTTGATTACGGTAAGAATGACGGCGAGTGGGTTGCCAACATGTACGGCGGCAATGAAAACCTGGAGGCAGTTGAGTTCTTAAAGCATTTAAACACCGTATTCAAGGGCCGTAAGGACGGAGCAGTGCTCATTGCAGAGGAGTCCACAGCCTGGCCCATGATCACAGGCGAGCCAAAGGACGGCGGCCTGGGCTTTGATTATAAATGGAATATGGGTTGGATGAACGACTTTATCAGCTATATGCGCTGCGACCCCTATTTCAGGAAGCACAACTACGGTGAGCTGACCTTCTCCATGCTCTATGCCTACAGTGAGAACTTTGTGCTGGTATTCTCCCATGACGAGGTGGTTCACGGAAAGGGCTCCATGATCGGCAAGATGCCGGGAGAAACCCTGGAGAAGAAGGCAGAGAATCTGCGTGCTGCCTACGGCTTTATGATCGGCCATCCCGGAAAGAAGCTGCTGTTTATGGGACAGGATTACGCCCAGGTAGATGAGTGGAATGAAAATGCATCTCTGGAGTGGAACCTTCTGGAATATCCTGTTCACAAGGACATGCAGGCCTATGTGAAGGCATTGAACAAGCTGTATCTGGAGCATCCGGCTCTCTATGAACTGGATTTCTCACCGGAGGGCTTTGAGTGGATCAACTGCAGCTACCATAATGAGAGCATGGTAATGTTCATCCGCAGGAGCAAGAAGAAGGAAGAGACCCTTCTGTTCATCTGCAACTTTGACAATGTGGAGCACGAGAAGTTCCGTGTGGGCGTTCCGTTCTACGGAAAATATAAGGAGATCTTTTCAAGCAATGCAAAGGAGTTCGGCGGTGACGGCAAGGGCAATGGCCGCGTGAAGACAGCGAAAAAGCAGGAGTGGGATGAGCGTGACTATTCCATCGAGATCACCATTCCGGCTATGAGCTTTGCAGTGTTCAGCTGCACTCCGGCTGAGGAGCCGAAGGAAGAAAAGGCGAAAAAGGAGGAGCCCAAGAAGCTTGCCACAGCGAAAAAGGAGCCCAAGAAGCTTACCACAGCGAAAAAGGAGCCTAAGAAGCTTGCTACGGCCAAAAAGGAACCAAAGAAGCTTTCTACCTCTAAAAAAGAGCCGGATAAGATTGCCACCAGCAAAGCAGAACCGGGAAAGCTGGAGGATAAAAAAGAAAAATAGGATGAAAGCCGCGGATATGCGGGACCAGAAAACAGAAGGCGCAGGCCGGTGGGCCTTGCGCCTTCTGCCGCTGCAAGAAGACGGACATACTGACTGCGGGAGTTTTTATGATCAACTATCTCAGGAACCTATGGCTTACCATTTCCATCAGGAAAAAAATAGGTATATTTGCGATCATGGTCATCTTGATCATGATTTCTTCTGTTGCCTTCAATATCAGTATCATGAACTTCTCATTGGACAGCTTTAACATTATATTAAATGACAATTCCAGATGCCATGATTTCCAGGAGGCCATGGATCTGGAGGTAAAGGCCTTTGCCATATATGTCAGGGAGAGGACGCCGGAGAACAGGGAGGAGTACGTTCTTTCCTGTGTGAGGACAGAGCGGTGCATACGCTCCCTGCCCTTTGAGTATTCCAGAATAGGAGCAGAGAGATATGCCAGAACCTGGAATATCCGAAACGGCTATGAGGGCTACCGCGTATTCCGCGATGCCCTGTTGGAAAAAGAGCGCCAGGACAGCGAATACGTGACAAATCTGTATCAGGTATACAGAATACAGTCCTATCTGCAGGATTACGCCCGCCGCCTTGTTCAGCTGACCCTGAGAGATGGAAATGCCAATTATCAGGAAAAGGTCCCGATCTTCTATAATCTGCCGTTTGTGATACTGGTATTCTCTATCGCTATGATGATCATGGTGATGTTCCTGACAAAGGTTTTGGCAGGAACCTTTGTGACTCCTCTTGTCATGCTGGCCCACAACACAAGAAAGATCGCCAAAAATGATTTCAGCGGCAGAGATGTAGAGGTTGCCAATAAGGATGAGATGGGAGAGCTGGTATATGCTTTTAATAAAATGAAGCACGCTACCGAAGGCTATATTAACACCCTAAAGGAAAACAACGAGATGGCAGAGCTTCTGCATAGAGAAGAAATGGAAAAGATCGAGATGGAGAAGCGCCTGGATGCAGCAAGGCTTGAGCTGTTAAAAAGCCAGATCAATCCCCATTTCCTGTTCAACACTCTGAATCTGATCGCCTGCATGGCAAAGCTGGAGGAGGCCTCCACCACAGAGCGCATGATCACCAGCATGAGCAACCTGTTCCGGTATAATTTAAAGACCTCGGAGCAGATCGTCCCTTTAGAGCAGGAGCTCAAGGTGGTGCAGGATTACATGTATATACAGCAGATGCGGTTCGGAAGCAGGATACGCTACGAGAACAGTATTGAGGTAGATGCAAAAGCCGTCCTGATCCCGGCATTTACACTTCAGCCGGTTGTGGAAAATGCGATCATACACGGCCTCTCTAAAAAGGAGCAGGGAGGAAAGGTGTTTTTGCGGGTCTGGAAGAGGGAAGGCATACTCATCATCTCCGTGGCAGATTCCGGCCTGGGGATGAGCGGGGAGAAATGTGAGGATCTCCGTGAGGCCCTAAAGGAGCACAGCACTGCAAGGGTGGGCATTGGGCTGGGAAATATTTACAAAAGGATACACACCATGTACCGGGGAGGCCATGTAAAGCTCTACAGCTCCGAAGGCCATGGGACGGTCGTGCAGCTGATAATCCCCCAGGAAGGGGAAGAGGTATAGCAAGGACGCAGAGGGAGGATGATATATGTACCGTTTGCTGATAGCGGATGATGAGATGATAGAGAGGGCAGTGCTGTATAAGACCCTGAGTAAGAATCTGGAGGGGCAGTGCACGATCTTTCAGGCAGAAAACGGCAGGGAGGCCTTGAAGATCTACGAGGAGGAGAAGATACAGATCGCGATCCTGGACATTGAGATGCCGGGGATCAACGGAATTGAGGCGGCCCAGAAAATACGGGAAACAGACAAGGACTGCTGCATTATATTCCTTACTGCCTTTGATGAATTTTCTTATGCGAAAAAGGCCATAACAGTCAGGGCCTTGGATTATCTCTTAAAGCCCTATGACGAGCAGGAGCTGATGCTGGTGCTGGAGGAGGCTATGCGGATCGCCGGGGAGCGGGAGAAGGAAGACCCGGTTCAGGAAGAGCGTGCAGTGCCGGAGCAGGAAGCGGAGGCGCCGGACCAGGAGCCGGAGGGCGATAATGTCCGTCTGGTGAAGGTGACAGAGGTCATAAGCCAGTATATCCGGAACAATTATATGTACGATATTTCCATGCAGGATCTGGCAAGGACCATGAATTACTCTGAGCCCTATTTCTGCAAGCTCTTTAAGCAGTGCTTCAACAAGAACTTTACCTCTTATCTCACAGAATACAGGGTGGAGGAGGCAAAGAAAATGCTGGAACAGCCTACGGTCAACGTAAAGGACATCGGCAAAGCAGTGGGATATGCGGACTCCAACTATTTTGCAAAGGTGTTCAAGAGGATCACCGGACAGAGCCCTACGGAGTACCGGTTGTATATATTCCAAAAGGAATAGGCGTTTATTTGGCCTTTTTCTGTGCCATATGCATAAAGAAAAATGTAAGATAAGATAAAATCATACTATGATTCACAAAAATTTACTATATCCAGAATGGACAAATCCTCTTATAATAAAAATAACGTAAGAAAAACGTTAACAAATGCTGAAAAAGCATAAAAATTGTATTAAGAGGAGGAAATGTTACATGAAAAAGAGATGGTTAAGCGCAGCTCTCTGTGCAGCAATGGTAGCAGGCTCCCTGGCAGGATGCGGATTAAAGTCCCCAGAGACCACCACAGCAGCAGCTACAACCGCAGCAGCAACTGAGGCAGCAAAAGAAGAGGCAGCTGAAGGCGAGGCTACAGAGGCAGCAGCAAGCGGTGCTTATGACACAGCAAACATGCCTGAGATCACTCTGGTATACGCAGAGGTTAACCCACTGGATACAATCGTAGGAAAGATCGCTACTGACTTCAAGTCAAAGGTTGAGGAGTTATCTGACGGCAAGATCACGATCGACGTACAGGCAAGCGGCGTTCTTGGTTCTGAGAACGATGTTCTGGACACCATGCTGGGCGGCGGCGGCACCATTGATATCTCCCGTATCTCCGCATTCGCTCTGACAAGCTACGGCGGCCAGAAGTCCATGCTTCTGTCCTTACCTTACACCTTCGTAAGCCGCGATCATTTCTGGAATTTCGCAACAAGCGATCTTGCTGACGAGTTCTTAAATGAATCCCAGGAGAACGGCTCCGGCGTAAGAGGCCTGTTCTACGGCGAGGAGGGCTTCCGCCACTTCTTTACTGTTAACGAAGTAAAGGGCATTGAGGATCTGGCAGGTATGAAGCTGCGCGTGTCCAACGACCCTGTTATGAACGGTCTTGTTAACGGCCTTGGCGCTAACCCAACCGTAGTTGCATTCAACGAGCTGTACTCTGCACTGCAGACAGGCGTTGTTGACGGTGCTGAGCAGCCGATCGCTAACTACAAGTCCAACGCATTCCCGGAGGTTGCTCCTAACCTGATTCTGGATGGACATACACTGGGCGCTGTACAGATCGTTATCACTGATGAGTCCTGGGGCAAGCTGACAGAAGATCAGCAGGCTATCCTGGTTGAGGCTGGTAAGTACGCTCAGGAGAACAACCGTAAGAACTCCGAGTCCATGGAGAACGAGGTTCTTGAGCAGCTGAAGGCTGAGGGCTGCAACGTAGTTGAGGTTACAGACATCACTCCTTGGCAGGAGGCTACAAAGCAGGTTATCACAGACAATACAAAGGGCTATGAGGATCTGTACCAGCAGCTGTTAGATATGCAGTAATACTGTGTAAACAAAGCAAAGCGGAGTCCGCACGTTCCGCAAGCTTACTTTGATAGAAATGGGGCATGGAGATGAGTGCGTTTCTGTGCCCCGTTTTGTCATGAAAAAAGGTGTTAAGATCTTGTTAACAAAGAAGGGGGTAAAACAGGTATGCCAGAGATATTCAAGACAATTGACAAAATTAAACCTGCATATGACGCTACATATAAGTTTGTAATGTTCCTGTGCAAGCTGCTGCTGATCGCTGATATTGCCATCACCAGCATGTCTGTAGTTGGACGTTACGTTTCTTTCATCCCGGATCCGGCATGGTCTGAGGAGGTAGTCCTGACCTGTATGTCCTACATGGCCGTTCTGTCAGCCGCTTTGGCGATCCGCCGCGGCGCTCATATCCGTATGACGGCTCTGGATTCCTATCTGCCGAAGGGAGTTGTAAAGTTCCTGGATATCCTGGCAGACGTGGCAGTACTGGTTCTGGCAGTGGTCATGATAACAGTTGGCTGGAGCTATGCATCCGGTCTTGGCGCAAAGGGTACTTATGTAAGTATGCCATGGCTGTCCAGATTCTGGATGTATTTCCCGGTACCTTTAGCAGGAGTTGCTATGCTGATCTTCGAGCTGGAGGCACTTTACAACCATATTAAAGATTGTTATGTAAAGGAGGGCAAGTAAGATGGATGCGCAGGGTATGGCAATTTTAGTTTTATTAGGTAGCTTTTTTGTAATGATCATGCTGCGGTTTCCCATTGCATATGCAGTAGCCCTTTCCTCTATGTTCTGCCTGCTGTATCAGGGCCTGCCGCTGACAACCATCTGCCAGCAGATGGTAAAAGGCATCAGCTCCTTCAGCTTGATGGCGGTTCCGTTCTTCATCACTATGGGCTGTTTGATGGGTACCGGCGGTATTTCTGAAAAACTGATCGCTCTGGCAAATGCCTGCGTAGGCTGGATGCGGGGCGGCATGGCAATGGTTAACATCGTTGCATCCTATTTCTTCGGCGGCATCTCCGGTTCTGCTTCCGCAGATACTGCTTCTCTGGGCTCCATTCTGATCCCTATGATGGTAGACCAGGGCTATGACGGTGATTTCTCCACCGCTGTTACGATCACATCCTCCTGTGAGGGACTGTTAGTACCTCCCAGCCACAACATGGTTATCTATGCTACCACAGCAGGCGGTATCTCTGTTGGAAGCCTGTTCTTAGCAGGTTATGTTCCGGGTGCCCTGCTGGCAGTTTCCCTGATGGTTGGTTCCTACATTATTTCCGTAAAGCGCAATTATCCGAAGGGTGACAAGTTCAGCATTACAAACCTGATCAAGCAGCTGAGCGTATCCATCTGGGCTCTGGCAGCCGTTTTGATCGTTGTGATCGGTGTTGTATGCGGCGTATTTACTGCTACTGAGTCTGCAGCTATCGCAGTTATCTACAGTCTGATCGTCAGCGTGTTTATCTATAAGGGCCTTGACTGGAAGGGCGTTTGGAGAGTGCTCAGCGACTGTGTGGATACCTTGTCCATCGTGCTGATCCTGATCGCAACCTCCAGTATCTTCGGATACTGCCTGACCCGTCTGCATGTGCCGGATCTGGCTGCAAGCGCCATTACGGGATTGACGACCAATCCTTACATCCTGGCACTGTTACTGAACCTGATCCTTCTGGTACTTGGCTGTATCATGGACATGGCTCCGATCATCCTGATCGCTACGCCGATCCTGCTGCCGATCGCTACCTCTATCGGTATCGACCCGATCCAGTTTGGTATCATGGTAGTGCTTAACTGTGGTATCGGCCTTCTGACACCGCCGGTAGGCGCTGTGCTGTTCATTGGCTCTGCTGTAGCAAAGATCCCGATGGAGAAGGTTGTAAAGGCAACCCTTCCCTTCTATCTGTGCATGATCATCACCCTGCTGCTGATCACATTTGTTCCTGCGATCAGCCTGTGGCTGCCATCTGTACTTGCATAATAGGTAAGGAAATCAGATCATATATCAATATGGACAGGAGTGCTGCAAAGTGTACCCATGCTTTGCGGCACTCCTAGTGTCTTATCTTGTTCATATTTTATAAGGAGAAAGCGATTGTATAATTATACCTATCGGAACAGCAGCATTGACCTTTGGCAGCTGTCCATGTATTATATTTATGGTTCCATGGTGGGACTGTGCAATGTGATATTCACTGTAGCTGTATTGGCCCTGGCTGTGGCAAAGTGGGAGACCTCCGGCCTGGTTCTCCGCTGCGCCTGCTTGCTGGGCTGTCTGATCTTCACCGTGTTCCAGCCCCTTACCATTTACCGGAAGGCGAGGAAGCAGGCGAAGGCCATTACAGAGGATACAGAGATCTCCTTTCATACAGGGGGAGTCCATGTAAAGGTAGGCAAGGCTGTTTCTGATATGAAATGGAGCCAGATAAAGAGAGTTTCCAAAAAGCCTACCATGATCGTGGTATTTACTGATACCACTCATGGATATGTGCTGACAAACCGGGTTATTGGAAAAGACAGAGAGCAGCTTTATGCGTATATTACATCGAGGATGAAGAGAACATAAAAACATGCATGGAACAAAAGTCTGGGCATACAGAGAGGGGGAGAGTCCTTTTGAAGAAAACAATGACAGCACTGCTTATCTGTGGTACTGCCCTGTTTTTGGCGGCCTGTGCAGGAGCTTCGGGAGGAAAGGCGGATTCCAACATCCCGGAGTTTGTCCTGACCTACGCTGAAAATCAGGCAGAGGACTATCCGACCACACAGGGAGCTTACAAATTTGCAGAACTGGTAAAGGAACGGACACATGGAAAGGTAGAGATCCTGGTAAATGCCGGCGGGAGGCTGGGCGATGAAAAAACCGTTATTGAACAGATGCAGTTTGGAGGCGTGGATTTTGCAAGAGTGTCCCTGTCCCCATTGGCGGAGTACGTTCCAAAGCTGAATGTACTTCAGATGCCCTATCTGTATACAGGGCCGGATCACATGTGGACAGTTTTGGAGGGCCAGATCGGTGATGATTTTCTGGGGTCCTTTGAGAATTCCAGCCTGGTGCCTCTTTCCTGGTATGACGCAGGAGCCAGGAATTTTTATACGACAGGTAAGCCCATTGAAAGGCTGGAGGATATGAAAGGGCTGAATATCCGTGTCCAGGAGTCAGGGCTTATGGAAGATACCATTGAGGCATTGGGAGCAACCCCTGTTCCCATGGCCTTTGGGGAAGTATACTCTGCCCTTCAGACCGGGGATATTGACGGGGCGGAGAACAACTGGCCTTCTTATGAGTCTACCAGGCACTATGAGGTGTCAAGGTATTATACCATTGATGAGCATACCAGGGTGCCGGAGCTGCAGCTGATCGCCCAGTCCACCTGGGACAAGCTCCCTTCGGAATACCAGGAGGTCATCCGTCAGTGTGCCGAGGAATCGGCCAGGTACGAGCGCAGGCTTTGGAAGGAGCGGGAGGCTACATCGGAGAAAAAGATCCGTCAGGCCGGCTGCGTTGTGATAGAGCTGGATCCCAGGGAAAAGGCCAGGTTCCAGGAGGCGGTAATGCCTATGTATGAAAAGTACTGTGCAGATTATGTGGATATTATTGATGCCATTGTTGCTGCAGGGAGATAGGAAGAGTAGTGCATAAGGGCGCGACAGCTTGGTCTGTTGCGCCTACTTTACGTATTAAAAAGAAATAAGTTGTATTAAAAAGAAATGAGTTAAAAGATATAAAAATAAGAGAAATCAAGTAATAATTCAGAAAATAATAGAGAAATGCGTTATTAATAAAAGTAAATAACGGTCAAATAGAACAAATTCAGAATCTAACTTGACATAATTTAATATGTGTTGTATACTGATGGAAGCATAAGTTAATACAAGTGCTTCCCCCATAAAGGAGGAATACAAATGAAGACACAGAAATTTTCACCCAAAAGATTATACGAGCAGGTGTTTGAACAGCTGAAGGATGAGATAAGAAAGGGTGTCTATCAAAAAGGCGATATGCTGCCCAGTGAGAGTGAACTGATAAAGACAATGGGGGTCAGCCGCGTTACGGTGCGCCAGGCCCTGCAGTGCCTGGCAGAGGCGGGGATCATTGAGACCCGCCAGGGGAAGGGCAGCGTTGTTGTGGTGGACTGGAAGAGCATATTGGAGGAAACAGGACAGAGGGAGATCATAAAGGGCTATCGGGAGGATTTTGTGATGGCTTCCA
Organism: Lacrimispora sp. 210928-DFI.3.58; assembly: GCF_020554865.1. Lineage (GTDB taxonomy): Bacteria > Bacillota > Clostridia > Lachnospirales > Lachnospiraceae > Enterocloster. Next base: position 15,294 of record NZ_JAJCIC010000011.1, on the reverse strand, counting down.
ATGCCAGGCGGCTGGTTGAGCCTGCCATTGCCCGTTATCTGGCTCTCCATGCCACGGAGGAGGATATCCGGGCAATCGAAGCAACCTTAGATGATGATGACAGTATACCGGCGGATTTCAGCACCAGAAGGGAACCGGACAAAAGGCTTCCCGGCTTTCATGGAAGCCTCTGGGAGGCTATGCACAACCCATTTTTAAAGAGAACCTGGGACGATATCGTGATGCCCTGTGTGGCCATGCGGAATCTTCCACTGATCGTTCCTGCTGCCCAGGAGCAGTCCGGCAAGGAGACAAGGAGACAGCACAGGGATGTGTTTGAGGCGATCAAACGCCATGACAGTGAATATGCATATTTCAATATGATGGTACACTGTGATTGGATGTTCGAAACATATAGACAGTATTATAAGAATTTTTTGGAATAACAGAATACATAAGAGACAGTTATGCTCTGCATCTGGTCGGGCCCGAATTATATACTGGATGGAGAAGTGATATAGATAGCTGAAAAAGGAGCACTCTCGAATACTCTCCTGCACCCGCCTTTGCGGCTGATTTTCCAGGCATAAAGAGTTTTGGGGGGTACTCGAAAGAGGGAATGAGGAGGTTTTGAATGAAGTACAATTTTGACGCAATGCAAAATCGACTTGGTTCCGATTCTATCAAATGGGAAAAGCAATTAAAGTTCGGCACCCAGAGCGGTCTTCTGCCCTTCTGGATCGCTGATACGGATTTTGCTGCCCTGCCAGAGGCTGTGGAAGCAATGAAGCAGCGCTTGGAGCATCCGGTGTTCGGTTATACCTTTACAGGTAACAGAACAGTGGAAACTGTCCAAAAGTGGTATGAGAGACGGCATCAGGTAAAATTAGGAATCGAAGCGTTTCTTCCCGCCCAGGGAGTGGTAACTGCGATCTGGTTCTCCTTACGGGGCTTTACAAAGCCGGGAGACAAGGTATTGGTGTTTACACCTGTGTATGATCCATTTTTTGCAGTGATAGGCAACCAGGGGCGTGAGCAGGTAGACTGTCCTCTGATCTACGAGAATGGCACCTACCGTATCAACTGGGAGGATCTGGAAGACAAGCTGAAGCAAGGGGTTTCCGCTATGATCTTCTGTAACCCCCACAATCCCGTCGGCAGGGTCTGGAGCCCTGAGGACGTGGAGAAGATCGTACTTCTGTGCAAGAAGTATTCTGTATGGCTGTTATCCGATGAGATCCATGGTGATGTGGTCCTGTATGGAAACCACTATACATCCGCAGCCAGATTCGCCGGTGTGTACGATAAGATGATCGTATACACTGCCATCAGCAAGACATTTAATATGGCAGGACTTCACTCCTCCTGCTGCCTGATCCCAAACCAGGAGGTAAAGCAGCTCCAGGATAAGACAGCCAGGGAAGCCTGGGTAATGGGACCAAACTGTATGGCCAATGCAGCCATTGAGGCCTGTTATACATATGGAGACCAGTGGGTGGATGAGCAGAATGAATATCTCACAGGCAATGCAGACTTTGTGATGGATTATCTGGGCGAGCACGCTCCTGAGGTAGGAGTGGTGAAGCCTGAGGGTACTTATCTTATGTGGCTTGATTTCGGAAAGCTTCACCTTACAGGTGATGAGATCATGAAGAAGCTTGCCGCAAATTATGGACTTGCTGTGGGAAGCGGCACAGGCTACCGGGGCAATGGCGAGAGCTTTATGCGCTTTAATATCGGCTGCCCGCGTGCTGTTCTGGAGCAGGGCTTAGAGAAGATTGTACAGTTTGTTACGGATGAAAAAGGGGTATAAATATGGAAAAGAAATTAACTTTTACAGATTGTATGAGTTTTTGTATTGGACAGATCGTAGGCTCTGGTGTCTTCGTTTTGACAGGTATCGTGATCGGACTGACCGGACACGGCGCTCCCTATGGTTTCCTTGTAGCTGCTTTGATCGCACTTTGCCAGCTGGTTCCCATGGCCATCCTGGCATCCAGTATGCCGGCTACAGGCGGAAGCTATGTGTATGCAAAACGCCTCATTGGTCCCAGAGTGGCCTTTGTGTTCCTGATGCTGTTTATCTTGCAGCAGGTGCTGATCTCCACCTTTGCCATTGGCTTTGCCAGCTATGTGGCAGTGATCTTCCCAGGCGTGAACCAGATGGTTGTTGCTCTGGGAGCATTGACAGCAGCCGTTATCGTTAATATGATCGGCCTTAAGACGACTGCAAAGGTGCAGAACTGCATGGTAGCGCTTCTGCTGATCTCCCTGTTCATTTATATTGTATTCGGCCTTCCAAAGGTAGACTGGTCTGCTCTTGAGCTGACAACAGCCAACCTGATGCCAAATGGCCCTCTGAAATTCTTCCGCGGCTGCGCAATGCTGTCCTTTGCATGTGCAGGAGCAAAGTTCCTGGCAGAGAACGGCGGCGAGGTGGAAAATCCTGGCAAGACCATTCCGAGAGCCATGGTAATCTCCACTGTTGTAGTTGCAGTGTTCTATGCACTGGTAGGCGTGGTAGCTGCCTGTGTGCTTCCTGTTGAGGAGGTAGCGGGAACCAACATTTCCGTAGTGGCAAAATCCGTATTCCCGGCTCCCATCTATCTGTTCTTCGTGATCGGCGGAGCATGGTTTGCACTTTTGACAACCCTTAACGGAACACTTTCCTGGACCACACGCTCCCTTCACAGGGCTGCAAAGGACGGCTGGCTTCCTGAGTTCTGTGCAAAGGAAAACAAGAACGGCGTGCCTGTTGTACTCCTTCTGTTCTTCTTTGTAGTGGGTGTGATCCCGATCGTGACCGGTATGGATACAGCTGATATCTCCAATATGGGTACAGGCTGCAGTAAGCTGGCAGACCTTCTGATGGTATATGCCTGCTTCCGCCTGCCAACCATGTTCCCGGAGGAGTATAAGAAGTCTGCCCTTTACATCGCTCCAAAGAAGCTGAATGCAGCACTGGCAGTGGTATTCGTTGTATTGGCAGCAACCTCTTATGTGAGCCTGTCCGGACTTTCTGCAAAGCAGTTTATGTACTGCGGTATTTATATCGTGGCAGCATCCATTTTAATGATGGTAAGATATAAGCATTTTAAGGACAACAAATAGTAGATGATCAAAAGGACGCTGCAAACCGGGCGGTAGAGGATTCTGCTGCGTTTGCGCGTCCTTTCTTTCGTGGAAGGAGAAGTTATGAATTATGGGATCGTGGGCTTTGGCACAGCCGGCTATCATGCGGTAAAAGCAATCCGGGAGTATGATAAGACAGGAAGAATCGTGGTCTACGGAAATACAGGGAAGGCTCCCTATAATCCTATGCTTACCACGTATTATGCGTACGGAAAGCTGACATATAAGGGGATGTTCCCCTTCGGTGATCTGGCCTCCATCCAAAAGGAGCTTGATTTCACCTACAAAAAGGAGCAAGTGAAAAAGGTGCATGCCGGGTCTATGACAGTGGAGACAGAGGAGGGAAGCGAGCGCTATGACAAGCTCCTGATCTCCACAGGTGCCAGGGCCTTTGCTCCTCCGGTAAAGGGCCTTCTGCCGGAAAATGCCCTGCTCATGCGCACCGTGGAGGACGCAGAGCGGTTTAAGGAGCGCCTTGGAAAAAAGGATGTAAAAAGTGCCATTGTCATAGGAGCCTCCATGGTCGGGATCAAGGTGGCGGAGGTGCTCCACAAAAATGGAGTGGAAACCTGGCTCATTGATCTGGCAAAGTGCATTTTCCCGTTGGCAGCGTATCCTGAGGTAGCTGCTGCCATTGAAGAGAGAGTGGAAAAGCAGGGCCTCCATCTGAAATTCGGTGCGACCATTGACCATATGAAAGTGGAAAATGGTCAGCAGACAGCCGTGCTCACAGACGCTGCAAAGATCCCTGCCGATCTGGTGGTCCTGTGCATTGGAACCAGAGCCGCCGTTGAGACGGTCCAGGGAGAGGTGGAGATCAAGAGGGGGATTGTTGTGGATGACAGGCTGGAAACCTCTGTGAAGGATATCTATGCGGCGGGGGACTGCTGTGAGGGCAAGAACCTGGAGAGCGGTGAGACACAGATCATCGGCCTGTGGGCCAATGCTAACCGCCAGGGAAGGGCTGCAGGGATCAATATGGCTGGAGGAGACGCCCGGTTTGAGGGAAATATCCTTCACAACATCACCCATTTCATGAACATGGATTTTATCGGCTTTGGAGATAACCGGATCCAGGGCGAGGTGCTGGAGTGCGGAAGCCTGGAGGAGGGCCTTTATATACGCCTGGTGCTTCAGGAGGGAAGGATAGCAGGAGCCAATATTATGGACAGCTACCAGATCAGCGGTATTATCAAAAACTATATGCTCCGCCTTTTTTCAGGAGAAAGGGCTGTGCTCCCCGATTACCAGAGAGGGATGCTCATAAAGGCTGGCTTACCGGCAGAGTTTATTGACAGGATTGAGGAGAAGATCAATGGATAGTGTTGAACAGTTAAAGAAAGCGAAAATACCCTGTGCAGAAACAGGGATCGAGATAAGGCATACTGTCTGTGCAATCTGCAGTCCTGCCTATAACTGCGGCATCAATGCATATGTGAAGGACGGGAAGCTGCTAAAAGTAGAGGGAACAGATGAGAATCCAAAAAATAGGGGGCTTCTCTGCACAAAGGGACTTGCCAACAGGGAGTATATCTACCGTGAGGACCGCATTCTCACGCCCTTAAGGCGCACTGGAGAGCGGGGAGAAGGAACCTTTGAACCGATCTCCTGGGAGGAAGCCTACAGGGAGATCGCAGAGAAGCTTGGCAGCATCAAAGCGCAGGACGGGGCGGAGGCCGTAGCCTTCTTTGGAGGCTACAACAAGTGGTTCCGGCCATGGCTGCGCCGTTTTGCCCACTCCTTTGGAACCATGAATTATGGGACAGAGTCCAGCTCCTGTATGACAGCCGGATGGATGGCCTGGAAGGTGGGGGCCGGACAGCTGGCAGGCCCGGACATGGCCCACTGCGATCTGTATTTGGGCTGGGCCTTTAACCCTTATCATTCCGGGTATCTCAAGGCGATCGCCGCGGAGAAGAGGAAGGAGCAGGGGACAAAATTTATCATTGTAGATCCGAAGATCACTCCGGCTGTGGAAAAGCTGGCAGATCTTCATCTGCGCCCCTATCCCGGCACAGACGGGGCTCTGGCTTTGTGTATGGGAAATGTGCTGATCCAGAGGGGCTGGATCGACAGGGAGTACATAGAGAAATATGTCCATGGCTTTGAGGCGTACGCGGAGTATGTAAAAGGCTTTGATGAGACGAATATCGAAAAGCTGACAGGCGTTCCCTATGAGCAGGTGGTAAAGGCCTGCGAGCTGATCCATGAGAGCAGCTCTATGGCCATCAACGAAAACAGCGCTCCCATTCCACACCACAAGAACGGAATGCAGAACTACAGAGCCATTATGGCGCTGGCTGCACTGACCGGTAATTATGACAGGGCCGGAGGGCAGCTTCCCTCCTGGCATACCTTTGCCCATCAGATCTCAGGCTATGTGACAAAGGAGGATGAGTTTGCCGACGGAACAGAGCCAAAGGACGCAAAGCCTGCAGTGGGGGCAGAAAGATTCCCGCTGTGGTACTATACGGAGCGGGAGATGCAGGCCATTGACCTGCCGAGGCAGATCCTGGAGGAAAAGCCTTATCCGGTAAAGGCTGTGTTTGCTCTGGGAATGAATCTCCGCATGTTCCCGGATGACAATTATCTGATTGAGGCCTTAAAGAAGCTGGACTTCTTTGTGGATGCGGATCTTTTTATGACAGACACTGCCAAAATGGCCGACATCGTCCTGCCTGTGTGTTCTTCCTTTGAGAGGGGAGAGTTTATGACATACGGCGGGGGCTATGCCTGGTTTACAAAGCCTGCCATTGACCGGGTGGGGATCAGCAAGTCCGATGTGGAGATTCTCTGTGACCTCGGCAGGATCATGAAGCTGGGAGATCCTGAGCTTGAAGCTGGATATGAGGCGAATATCGATTTTATGCTGGAGGATCTGGATATTACAGTGGAAGAACTGAAAAAACATGACCTGCCCATCCGCGTGCCCGGCGCCAAGCGGTATGTGCCGGGCAGCCTTCTGGAGAAAGGGCTGTCCACTCCTACTGGAAAGTTTGAGCTGTACTCAGAGCTGATCGCCTCTCATCCCCAGTGGAACTTAGATCCCCTTCCGACCTACTGTGATCCCATGGATGAGGCAGATCCGGACAAATACCCCTTTATCCTCTGCTCCGGCGGCAGGATCCCCAATGCGATCCATTCCAGGCTCCACAAGGTGCCCTGGCTGCGGAGCATGCGCCCTGACCCCACGGCAGATATTTCTGTGGAGGACGCAGAGCAGCTTCATGTGAAGGAGGGGGACTGGATCGAGCTCTACACAGAGCGGGGTACGATCTGTGTGAAGGCAAACCCGACTCACCGGGTACAGAAAGGCGTGGTATTCTTCTACCACGGATATACGGAGGCCGATGTGAATATGCTGATGTCCAGGACACATGTGGACCCATACTCAGGCTTCCCGGCTTACAATTCCACCAGATGCGGTATGCGCAGGAAAGAGGTGTAGGATGAAGCAGTATACGATTGATTTTGATATGGAAAAATGCATTTCCTGCGGTGCATGTATGATCGCATGCATGGATCAGAATGATACCTGCGTGCAGGAGGGGGAGAGGCCTTTCCGCAGCGTATTTGATCTGGAGATTGAGAGGGAAGGAAAGGTTTCTTTCAGCCATCTGTCCCTTGCGTGCATGCACTGCACAGATGCCCCCTGCATTATAGGCTGTCCCTGCGGCTGCATCCGCAAGGATCCGGAGACCAACCTGACGGTATTTGATACGGCCAATTGCATTGGCTGTCACAGCTGTGCCATGGCCTGTCCCTATGGGATTCCCTCCTTTGGAGCCGATGGAAAGATGAAAAAATGTGACGGCTGCTATGTACGTGTGCATCACGGTATGAAGCCGGCCTGTGTAAAGGCCTGCCCGGTAGGCGCTTTGAAGCTTGTAGAGCTGGAGGAGGCAGAAGCTTTGCCAAAGGAGCATTCCTTAAAAAAGAAGAGCAGGGATATTTTGGAAAGACAGGTCTAAGAGGGGGAACGGTAAATGGCAAAGTTTATTACAGCGAGAGAAGCGGCACAGCTGATCCGGGATAAAGCCACCGTAGGTGTGGCAGGCATCGGCCTTTCAGGGTGGCCGGAGGAAGTGGCGGTAGCCATTGCAGACCTTTACAAGGAGACAGGCCATCCAAAGGGCCTGACAATAAAACAGGGGAGCGCTATGGGAGACTGGAAGGAGCGCGGCATGACCCGCCTGGGCGTGGAAGGACTGGTATCCAACTGGTCTGCTGCCCATATCGGCTCTGCCTTTGCTATGAATGAGCTGGTAAAGGCCAATAAGCTGGCCTGCCACTGTCTTCCCCAGGGCGTGATCGTCAATCTGTGGCGTGAGATCGCAGCCCACCGCCCCGGCATCATCACAAAGGTGGGACTGGGAACATTTGTGGATCCGCGTATTGAAGGCGGAAAGATGAATGAGGCTGCCACGGAGGAGCTGGTGGAGCTCATCACTTTAAATGGAGAGGAATATCTCTTCTACAAGTCCTTCCCTCTGGATGTGGCCCTGCTTCGGGGAACCACAGCAGATGAGGACGGGAATATTACATTTGAAAATGAAGGCCCCATCAATGAGGGCTATGCTGTGGCAGAGGCTGCGAAGAACAGCGGCGGGATCGTGATCGTCCAGGTACAGTACACGGCCCAGAGGGGAACCCTTCATCCAAAGCAGGTGAAGATCCCCGGTGCGCTGGTGGATTATGTGGTGGTGGCCACGGATATCAATGCCTGCTGGCAGACAGAGGGGACCTACTATGAGCCGGCATTTGCCGGAAATATGAAAAAGCCCTTAGAGGGAATACCGTCTCTGCCCCTATCCCCCAGAAAGGTCATCGCCAGAAGGTGTGCCAAGGAGCTGAAGGCCGGAAATATCGTGAACCTGGGCGTGGGGATCCCGTCTGAGGTGGCAGGTATCGTGACAGAGGAGGGCCATATTGACAAGATCATCCTCACAACGGAGAGCGGCACCTTTGGAGGTGTCCCGGCGCCTCTTCCCAATTTTGGAAGCGCTTATAATGCCCAGGCTAATGTGGATCACGGTTCCATGTTTGATTTCTATGACGGCGGTGGCTGCGATGTGGCGGTGCTGGGCCTGGCCCAGGCGGATGAGGATGGAAACATCAATGTGAGCAAGTTCTATATCCCGGACAAAAAGGATCCGGGGAAAAAGGTTCCGCGCCTCTTTGGGCCCGGCGGCTTTATCAACATTTCCCAGGCATCGAAAAAGGTGGTATTTGCGGGAATGTTTGCTGACAAGTCAAAGGAGGAGATCCGGGATGGGAAGATCGCGATCCTGGAGGAAGGAAAGGGAAGGAAATTCTTAAAGGAAGTAGAGCAGATCACATTTAGTGGGAAATACGCTGCCCGTTCAGGCCAGGAGGTGCTGTATGTGACAGAACGGTGCGTCTTCCGGCTGATCGATGGAAAGATGACGGTGGTGGAGATCGCCCCCGGCATTGATCTTAAGAGAGATATCCTGGATAAGATGGAATTTGCCCCGGAGGTGGCTTCTGATCTGAAAGAGATGGAGGCGGCCATGTTTGAGGAGTCCTGGGGCGGGCTTGAGATGTAGAAGCTGTGTATAAAATGAAGAAAGGCGCTGCTGCTTTCCTTTGGTATACAGAGGAGAGAGGTGCGCCTTTTTTTATTTCATAGGAAACTTCGTTCCCTATGAAATAAAGATGCTCCGCAAGGATCGCACTGCGGCGGATAGGAATATGTCGCTTGCGCGACCCGCCGCAGGCGGAGAATCCTGCGGAGCAGGATTCTTCAGAGTGTCGACAAAGTCGCCACTCTGTTGGAATTCATGGCTGCGCCATAAATTCCAGATGCGAAGGAAAAAAGTACGATTTCCTCGTACAAGGGCAAACGCCCCTAGAAATCGTACTTTTACACTACGGTGGAAATGAATTCCACCTGCGTGATTCCAGTTCGAGGGCTTTGCCCTCGAGCTCCCATTCCAGAAAACATAGTTTGTCTACAGTCTAGAGAATCCTGCGGAGCAGGATTCTTTTTACATAGGAAACTCCGGGGCTGCTGGCTTATCCCAATGGCACGATTGTCACCTCATCGCCGGAATTGCCTTCCGGGGAGGAGGGCTGGGGAGCTGTGGTGGGAGAAGTGCTTCCCGGACCTGGGGAGGTGGTGTTTCCGCCCGGAGCAGTAGGATTGTTATTGGAACCTGGGGCTGTGGGAGCCAGGGTGGAACCAGGGGTCTTTGGCGTTTCGGGAGACTTTGTAGTTTCAGGAGCTTTTGTGGTTTCGGGAGCTTTCGTGGTCTCCTGGGCCTTCGTAGTTTCCTTTGCCTTTGTGGTCTCCTGGGCCTTTGTAGTCTCCTTTGCCTTCGTGGTCTCCTGGGCCTTCGTAGTTTCCTTTGCTTTGGTGGTCTCAGGAGCCTTTGTGGTCTCCTTTGCAGCCGAAGTGCCCTTTGTCTGGGAGTCGGCGGAGGGAGAACCGGAGCTGCTGGAAGCCCCCTCTTCCTCAAAGCTTAAGCTGCGGTCACTCAGATCAATGCCCGCTGTGCGGATAGAGTAGGAGGCCTGGTTGGGATTTCCGGCAAAATCTTCCACATAGACATCCAGAGATTCTGTTGTCATGTCAAAGACAATATGACCGGTGTCCTTATTGTAGCTGGTGGGCTTTACCGTCTCTCCATTGGCATTTGTGGCATAGACCGCATTAAAATTCACGCCTGACTGGCTGTCCTCTACACGGATCTCCAGAATGCCGTTCTCCATGGTGAAGTCCTCTTGGTCGATGACAGGGGGAGTATCATCCAGAATGGCGATGGACTCGCTTGCCCTGGCCTCCATTCCGTTCCAGCCCTTTATGTATACATCTACAATACCATTGGTGCTGACAGTAGTGCGGTAAACGCCCTTTTCCTTCTCAAACTCCAGAGGCTGGGCTTCCAGGGTGGCAGTCATCTCACGGATGGGAAGAAGGGACTTGACTTCAAAGGATACGTTTACGGTTTTATAGTCAGTGGTATCGGATATGGTCAAATGAACCTTGGGTGCGGAGGTGATCGCAAAGAACAGGATCAGATTGACTACCAGGAAGGGAAGAATATAGAAAACCAGATTGGACAGGAACCGGTTATCCCTCCAGGAGCGCTTGTCGTAGGTGTTCCGCTTGCTGCTTTTGCCGCGCCTGCTGTCATAGGTGCCTGTGGCCCTGCTGCTGCGGGGGGCCGTATATGATGAATGGCGATTCATAACTTGATCCTCCTGAAAAATTTGGTCTGAAAATACTTTTATAGCATAGCAGAAAATCACCTTTCTTACAAGGTCAAGTTGGAAGGTGTAATGAAGCTGTAAGAGTTTCTGTCCACGGCCCATTTCTCCCGAAGCATTCCGGCAGTACCCTGTAAGAGTTACACTTCAGGCGGCTGCCGGGAGGGCGGCTGGCGCTCCGGTTTCGGACATAAGAAGCACTAAGACACCTGATTTTTCCGAAAAGCCAGAGCAGCATCAACGCAACTCGCTGCGCTCAAACAATCATTGATGCTGCTCTGAACGGAAAAACCAGCTGACTAAGTGCTTCTAATGTCCTGCAAAGTCACTCCAGCCGCCCTCCCAGCAGCCGCCTGAACTGTAACCTGTAAGAAAGAATTATATAATTTCGATACTACAATTCCCTTCAAAATGTCTCCCCGGTGTGGTATGATGATATATGCCAGTGAATACTCTGGACAGATACCGGATAACCATCTACATATGCAGTCCAAAGGAGCGTGCCATGATAGAAGCAGCAGTTGCGTTTGCAGCAAAAGCCCACGAAGGAGCATTCAGAAAGGGGACCAGCATCCCCTACATCACACATCCTTTGGAGACAGCCGTCATTGTGTCGGGCTTTACCGACGATGAGGAGATGATCGCAGCTGCCCTGCTCCATGATGTGGTGGAGGATGCCGGTGTCACCAGAAAAGAGCTTGAAGAACGGTTTGGGACAAGGGTAGCGGACCTTGTGATGGAGGAAAGCGAGGACAAGTCCAAAAGCTGGCAGGAGCGCAAGAGTGCTACGATCGATCATCTGGCTCTTGCGTCCAGGGAAGCGAAGATACTGGCATTGGGGGACAAGCTCAGCAATATGCGGTGTACGGCCAGGGATTACCTGCTGCTGGGCGATGGCCTGTGGGAGAGATTTAATGAAAAAGACAAAGGAAAGCATGCCTGGTATTACTGGGGAATTGCACGGGGGTGCAGGGAGCTGGAGGAGCATGTATATTATAAGGAGTACATTATGCTGTGCCAGTCCGTATTCGGCAGTGCCCAGGAGTAGGAGCATGCTCTGGGGGAGTTTCTGACAGCTTTGCAAAAATTAAGAAAGATTAAAGGAGAAAGTCGATGATGATGAAGAAAAAGGGATCACGGGTAGTGGCTGCTCTTGCGCTGGCCGGGGTCCTGTTCAGTATCCAGGGAATGACTGCATTTGCCGGCACGGTCGGCGTAGGTGCTGCAAAGTCCGAGATGACCGGTCCGGGAATGACAAACAGCCAGAGTGCCGGGCCGGTGACGGAGGTGCAGGTCGGGGAAAGAGCAGAGGAACAGGTGGCTGGGGGCCAGGAAGCGTCTCAGGCACAGGATGGCCGGGAGCAGGCACAGCAGCCGGCTGCGGCACAGTCCCAGGAACCAGCCCAGCTCCAAGAGCCGCTGCAGGTTTTCTACAGCGCCTTTTTATTCGGCCAGGGCTGGAGCAGTGTGACACCGGACAACAGCCCATGTGCTGCGCCTCCCACCACATGGGTGACAGCTATGAAGGCGAATCTGGTGAATATACCTGGCGGAAACCAGGTGGGGATCCGTTATCAGGTAAACCTAAGCGGTTCCGGGTGGCTGGACTGGGCTTATGACGGCGCCGAGATTGGAAATCCGGCAGGTGAGATGCCCTTAGAGGCGATCCGCATGGAGCTCACAGGAAACCAGGCAGCTAGCTATGACTTGTATTACAAGGTGCTCCAGAATGGCTCGTGGACAGAATGGGCAGTAAATGGCGGCACAGCCGGAGTGGAGGCAGCAGGGCTGCGCGTAGACGGGATCCGGGCGTCGGTTACCGCCAAGGGAGCAGGTGCTCCGCCGGAGACAGCAGCAGCCTATGCCATTGATCCTGCCAGACCGATGATAGCCCTTACCTTTGACGATGGCCCCAGGGCAGCCGTTACAAGCCGTATCTTAGACAGCCTCCAGGCGAACGGGGGCAGGGCGACCTTCTTTATGGTGGGCTCCAATGTAAATGCCAATGGCAGTGTGATACAGCGCATGGCAGCCCAGGGCTGTGAGGTGGCGAACCATACACATGACCACAAATATATTTCCAAGCTGAATGCAGATGGGATCGTCAGCCAGATCGTTTCCACGAATCAGAAGATCGCTGCCCAGTGCGGCATTTCACCTGTCATCATGCGCCCGCCGGGGGGATATGTTGATGCTGATTCCCTGGCTGTGTTACAGACCCTGGGCATGCCTGCCATCATGTGGTCCATTGATACAAGAGACTGGCAGCACAGAAATGCCCAGAAGACCATTGATACTGTTTTAAGTCAGGTAAAGGATGGAGATATTATCCTGATGCATGATATTTATACAACAACCGCTGACGCAGCAGAGGTGCTGATCCCTGCCCTTACGGCAAGAGGTTACCAGCTTGTGACAGTCAGCGAGCTTGCAGCAAGCCGCGGAGGCATGGCCCCTGGCCACAAATACAGCCAGTTCCGCTGATATATGAGCTTATAGGAAGATAACGGTACAGCATATCCCAATTCCCTGTGTATCGGCCTGCACAGGGAATCAGAATACGCTGTATCAGGGCGTTGTATCCGGTATCTCTTTTTTCCGGAAATCTGCCCATTCTTCCCTTGCAACTTTTACAAAACTTCTATATAATACAAATTACAAAGATTCCATTCAGGAATCCGCCTGTGCAGCAGCCAGGCGCGGGTATCCATTCAGGGCCCGCATTTCCCGATCATCACATGAAAGACAGCTGTACCTTGAAAAGTGAATAACGCGCATATTGTATACATTCCATCCGATGGATCATTTGATCAAAGGAACGGAGGAATTGATATGGAAGAAAAAAGGAAAAACAGAAAACCGTCTTTATGCCGTGCCGGGAGATGGACAGTCATGTTCGTGGTAGGGCTTTGGACAATAGGGATCAGCATTTGTGCAGAAGCTGCAGAACCCCTTACAGTCACCAGACAGCTGGATAAGGAGGAGCTGCAGGGTCTTAAGGAGCCAGAGCCTGTTTACCGTGATGAGAGCGGAAAGGAGTACCGTCTCTCCGGCTGGGAGGTAAAGGAGCTTCCGGGAGCCAGAGTGAGCCGCACGTTGGAGCGCACAGTGGTATATAAGGGCGTGGAGGCAGCGGAGGTCCTGCCGGAGTCCATTCCGGTGGAGGAGGAGTCAGGGCAGCCGGCGGAGGGGGAACTTTCTGCCGGAGAAAGGCATATCCTGCGGGAGGAATGGGAGGAAGGATTTTTTGTGCCCGTTCTCTTTCACTCCTATGGGGCCGGGGAGTACCAGCTGGGCGATGTGGTAATAGGAGGTGAAATGCCATTGGAGGAGGCTGTCTCCCATGGCAGTGAGCTTTTGCGCATGCTGGGACTGCCGGAGGAGGCATACAGGATCACCTCCTTGGTCTGGGACGGCGGGCCTTATGAGGATGAGAGCGGGGGAATCTCCCGCCGCGCACTGGCAACGGGACAAAAGCGTTTAAGGGATTATGAGATCGTATATAAAGGAAATATATGGGTGCAGGAGCCGGGGATCTATGAGCTTAAGATGGAATATGAGCCCGCAGAGCAGGGGGCAGAAGGACTGCAGGTCCTGGATGAAAGCCAGGAGGCAGCTGCAGAGCCGGAGAAGAGGAAAGAGGAGGCTTCAGAGCCTCTGCGGTATTGGGTGAGAAGCGGCTTCGTCATCGCAGTGGCAGCAGGGCTCTTGGGCATTGGGACAGGGCTGGTGCTCCTGCTGTTGCTGTGGACCGGGCAGAGACGGCGCAGGAGAGAGCATCAGCTGCCCTGCCGCAAATAGAACAGATCCCAGGATGGAATGGATACATATGACCGGAAAATGTGATACAGGGAGCAATAGGACACACAAAATTCATGATATTTACAAAAAATTAAAAAATTATCAATAGTAAAATAAAACGTTTCGTAGTAATATGTATCGTATGGTTGAAATGGAGGGCTGATACGGCCAGCCAGTAGTGTCAGCCATAGAAAAGAGGAGATCTTATGAAGAAACAGTATTTAACCATTGCGCTCATGGCAGCTGCCATTGGAATGACAGCGTGCTCATCAAAAACACCAGAGACAACAGCGGCAGTTGTTGCTGAAAGTACAGAAGCGGCCTCAGAGGCAGCAGCCGAAGCAGAGCAGGAGGAAGAGGATGTAGAAGAGGAGTATTTTCACGGCTCTGTAACAGAAGCAGATGACAAGACACAGGTGATAACGGTACAAGACAGTGATGGGAAGGAAGCAAAATTTGACATTTCCCAGGCAGAGCTCATGGGAGCAGAAGCAGTAAAGGCAGGCGATGAGGTAGAGATCGCTTATACAGGAGAGCTGTCTGATGCCACAGCTGCCAGAAGCGTGGATATCTATGCTTCTCAAGAAGAGGATGCAGATATTGTGGTAAGCGGCACTATTACAGCAGCAGATGATAAGACATTGACCTTAGAGACAGCAGAGGGCACCTATACCTTCAACACCATCATTGCCCAGAAGGTAACAAAGGATGGCCTGAAGGAGGGATCAGAGGCAGAGGTTACATACTATGGAGATCCGGAGGACACCGTGGATCTTGCGGTTGCCACCAGGATCGTCACAGAGGATGCCATGGATTCCGAGGATGCTGAGATCTACACCCTGACCGGAACCGTAGTAGAGGCAGAGGCAGGCTACATTGTCCTGGACACTAAGGATCCGGAAAACACCTTCTTCTCCTTCGTAGGCCCGGAAGATATGTTTGAGAACCTGAAGGTAGGGGACACAGCCACTGTCATCTATGAGGGCACGCTGACAGCTAAGGCCATCATGGCAACAGGAGTAAAATAAGCAATATTGAGAGCAGATAAGAACCATAGCCGCCTTCCGGTGATAATGCCGGAGAGTGCGGCTATGATTTAGTTAAATGAAAAAGTAACCGCACCCCCGCAGAATCCATTGAAAAATCAATGAA
>NZ_JAJCIC010000109.1 GCF_020554865.1 Lacrimispora sp. 210928-DFI.3.58 | reverse complement strand
TTTGGCGGCACTTCCAATGCCCTTGACTTCCTGCCCCTTGACCGTTCCGGCAACCGCCGCTTTATCCCCGTCATGGTGTACCCGGAGCAAGCCGAGGTTCACATTTTGGAGGAGGAATCCGCTTCCAGAGCCTATATCGGGCAGATGTGGGCGGAAGCGATGGAGATTTACCGAAGCGGCAGGTTCAAGCTGGCTTTCAGCCCCGCCATGCAGCGGTATCTCAAAGAACACCAGCGGGATTTTATGCCGGAGGACACCAAAGCCGGGATGATACAGGCGTATCTTGATAAGTACACCGGGAGCATGGTCTGTTCCAAGCAGCTCTACAAGGAAGCCTTGAACCATGCCTTTGACGAGCCGAAGCAATGGGAAATCCGGGAAATCAACGAGATAATGAACCAGTGCATTTCCGGCTGGCGGTATTTCCCGAACCCAAGAATGTTTTCCGAATATGGCAGACAAAAGGGCTGGGAGCGTGAAAACCCGGCAACGGACT
>NZ_JAJCIC010000108.1 GCF_020554865.1 Lacrimispora sp. 210928-DFI.3.58 | reverse complement strand
AGCTGTTTTATCCCCAATTAGGTGTAAAACTCTGCTCGATGGCGGGCGGCGGCGTACAAAAAATCTATATGGTGTTTTTAAGAGAACCGTCCCGGCGGGACAGGTCAGGCAGTGACCTGTTCCACCTCCGGGATGGGTTTGAGATTAAAATGAATTTCGATAGAAATGTGTCTTGTTTTATCTTCGTCAATGCGCTCATGCACGACGATTTCTTTGATTAAGCGGTTAAGGGTGGCTGCGTCCAGCTCTGTGATGTTGGCATATTCCTGAATGGCTTCCACCCATTGTTTTGCGTCATTGGCAAGCTGGACTTCATCGGACAGCCGCTTTCTGCCCTCGGACACTTTTGTTTTAAGCTCCGTCTGCTCGGTCTGTGTCTTTTCCAGCATGGTGTTGAAATTCTGCTCACTGATACGCCCTGCAATCATATCCTCATAAAGCCGCATTACCATTTTGTCCAGAACCTCAATCCGTTCCTCGTCCCTTGTAAGGGAGCGTTCCATTGCTTCCCGCTGTTCC
>NZ_JAJCIC010000107.1 GCF_020554865.1 Lacrimispora sp. 210928-DFI.3.58 | reverse complement strand
AACTACCGAGAAAGGCGGTGTCCGTCAGAGCATACGGAACTGCCTGACCGTATTCCAGCGTGACCCGCTGCTTTCCGGGGCTATCGCATACAACATCCTGACCGACCGCAAGGACATCATAAAGCCCATCGGTTTTCACAGGGAAAGCACCGCCCTGAACGATACGGACATGAAGTATCTGCTTCTTTATCTGGAAGAAACCTACGGGCTTACCAATGAGAAAAAGATTGATAACGCCATCGGGATTGTGGCGAATGAAAACAAGTACCATCCCATCCGGGACTATTTAAGTACCCTTGTGTGGGACGGGACAGAACGAATCCGTTTCTGCCTGCGGCACTTTCTGGGGGCTGACGCAGATGATTACACCTATGAAGCGTTGAAGCTGTTCCTGCTGGGTGCAATCTCACGAGCCTTTCAGCCGGGGTGTAAGTTTGAAATCATGCTCTGTCTGGTCGGCGGTCAGGGGGCTGGCAAGTCCACCTTCTTCCGTCTGCTGGCAGTCCGGGACGAGTGGTTCTCCGATGATTTGCGGAAG
>NZ_JAJCIC010000106.1 GCF_020554865.1 Lacrimispora sp. 210928-DFI.3.58 | reverse complement strand
TGATTGATTTTGCCGCCGCCCTGTATGGGCTGGGAAAGAAAGAAGCCGCCGTACAACTGGCACAGGACTTCGGGCTTTCCTATGAGGACTGGAAACCGCCGGGAAAGGCAAAAAAGCCCAAGCCCCGGCAGAAATCCCCGGAGGAACAGTTTCAGGAAGCAAAGAACCGCTGTTTCCGTATTCTTGCCGATTATTTCCACTTGCTTATGGCATGGAGAACGGACTACGCCCCGCACTCCCTGGAGGAAGCCTTTCATCCCCGGTTTGTGGAAGCCTTACAGAAGCAAGCACAAGTGGAATATCTGCTGGATGTGCTGCTGTTCGGGGAAACAGAGGAAAAAGCGGCTTTGATTACGGACTACGTAAAGGATGTGATACAGCTTGAACAGCGAATGGCAGAGCTTGCAGCCGCAGACGCAGCGAGAACTAAAAAACACCATGAACGCCATGCAACCGCCCCAGAGCATTGAGGAAATCAAGGCGGGACTGGAAACTACCGAGAAAGGCGGTGTCCGTCAGAGCATACGGAACTGCCTGACCGTATTC
>NZ_JAJCIC010000105.1 GCF_020554865.1 Lacrimispora sp. 210928-DFI.3.58 | reverse complement strand
ACAACCAAAACAACAGAAAAATAAAAGAAAAGTATAAATAGTAACCATCGCCAGATTGAGATTGTTTGCAAGGTCTTTTGAAGCCCGTTGCCGGACTTCGTTGCCGACACCCTCTGTCTGGCTATTTTCATGTATGGAGGATAACTGCCTATGGCAAAAAACAAAACAGAGATTCATGTTACAACGGTGTTTGACGGGGAACTGGACGCCACTGATGTGTTCGTCAGCCTGATTTCCCAGAAATACGGAAAGACAAATACAAAAGAATATCTTGCTAAAAAGAAAGATATAAGCTATAATGAAGATGAGGTTCAAAAGAGCCAGATACCGTCTGGATTGTGTGGGTAAATGGCTATGATGAACGAAATGGAATACAGAACAATCGGAAAGGCACTTGCCGGGGGCTATCGTGCAGCGGTCTATTGCAGGCTGTCAAAGGACGATGACCTGCAAGGCGAAAGTGCCAGTATCGCAAACCAGCGTGATATGCTGGAAAAATACTGCGAAAAGCAGGGATGGGAGGTTGTGGCAGTCTATCAGGACGATGGCTT
>NZ_JAJCIC010000104.1 GCF_020554865.1 Lacrimispora sp. 210928-DFI.3.58 | reverse complement strand
GTATATGGTAAATAACCAGTCCTCCGGACAAAATAATGCCAGCCCAAAGGCTGGCACAGTGGCTTTACCTTGATTTAGTTTTTCGACAACAAACCGGAAGTGTTTCAGACCATGGCATGAGTGACACAAGCACATCTTCCGGTACATTTCCACAAGGATGCTTTACTAATTCAGTCAGCAGATGTCTGAAATATTCGTATGGTTTCAGGCTGTTTGCTTTTGCACTTTCTGCGATGCTGTATAAAAGAGCACTTGCTTTTGCGCCTTTTATAGAATCAATGATGTGCCAGGAATGTTTCCCTACGCAGAATGCCTTGATGCTGCGTTCCGCATCGTTATTATCCAGCGGAAGCTGTGGATCCTGTAGGAAACATCTGAGATACTGCTCCTGATTGACCGAGTAATTTACAGCTTCTTTCAGCTTGGTACTGCTGTTGGATTTCGTCTGTTGAATTTTCAGCCACGCAAAATAAGCATCGACAAGAGGCAGCACAGACTGTTGTCTGTTATCCAATCTCTCTTCAGCCGATGAATCTTTATATTTATTATCCAGATGGTACATGGCATCGATTCGTTTTACCGCCTCGGCGGCTATCGTCTGCGCCGGTGTAAGTGTCGCACCTTT
>NZ_JAJCIC010000103.1 GCF_020554865.1 Lacrimispora sp. 210928-DFI.3.58 | reverse complement strand
CCACACAACGAAATCACGATTGTTCAGCGCAGCCAGCGGCAGTCTGCGGTTGCCGCCGCTGCTTACCAGAGTGGCGAAAAGCTGTTCTGTGAATACGACCAGCAAGTGAAGCACTACCCGGAAAAGCGTGGTATCGTCCACAATGAGATTCTGCTCCCAGCAAATGCCCCGCCGGAGTATGCAGACCGTAATACCTTATGGAACGCCGCCGAAGCGGTGGAGAAGCAATGGAACTCCCAGCTTGCAAGGAGGTGGGTGCTTACCATCCCCAGAGAGATACCGCCCGACCAGTACGCTGTCCTTGTCCGGGAGTTTTGTGAACAGCAGTTTGTTTCCAAAGGCATGATTGCTGATTTTGCAATCCATGACCCCCATCCGCCGGGACACAATCCCCATGCCCATGTCCTGCTGACTATGAGAGCAATGGACGAACATGGAAAATGGCTTCCCAAGAGCCGCAAGGTTTATGACCTTGATGAAAGCGGAGAACGGATAAAACTTCCGTCCGGCAGGTGGAAAAGCCACAAGGAGGATACGGTTGACTGGAACGACCAGAAGTATTGTGAAATCTGGCGGCATGAATGGGAGGTCATCCAGAACCGCTATCTGGAAGCCAATGACCGCCC
>NZ_JAJCIC010000102.1 GCF_020554865.1 Lacrimispora sp. 210928-DFI.3.58 | reverse complement strand
GTAAAGGGAACCCTGATCCGTGACGGGGTGCCCAGCATCTTAAACCCGGATGACGCCAATGCCTTAGAGGCGGCCCTGCAGTTAAAGGACAAGGACGAGAGCGTAGAGATCGCTGTCATCACCATGGGACCGCCACAGGCAACCTATATGTTGAGAGAGTGCCTTGCAATGGGGGCAGACGAGGCTTATCTGCTGAGCGACCGTGCCTTCGGCGGCGCAGATACCTGTGCAACCTCCACCACCATCGCAGCCGGCATCAGGAAAGTAGGAGGCGTGGATGTGATCTTTGCAGGCCGCCAGGCCATTGACGGAGATACTGCCCAGGTAGGCCCCCAGGTAGCCCAGAGACTGGGAGTTCCGGTTGTGACCTATGTACAGGACATCCGGATGGGAGACGGCAAGGTGACTGTCCAGAGACAGATGGAGGATGGCTATGAGGTCATCGAGGTACAGACCCCATGCCTGCTGACCTGCGTAAAGGAATTAAATGAGCCGAGATACATGTCCGTAGGGGCGATCGTAGACGCATACAAGAAGGACATCACGGTATGGAACCACAATGATGTAGAGCTTGATCCGGCAGACTGCGGATTAAACGCTTCCCCGACCCAGGTATTCCGTTCCTT
>NZ_JAJCIC010000101.1 GCF_020554865.1 Lacrimispora sp. 210928-DFI.3.58 | reverse complement strand
CTTCACAGGACTTAAAGGCAGTCAGCGAAGCCCTGTCCTATCTCCGGCAAAAGGGACTTTCCACTGTGGAGGACTTAGAAGCGTTTCTGGAATCTTCCGGGAAATCAGCCGCAGATTACCGCAATCAGATGAAGCCAAAGGAAGCCCGCAGCAAAGTGATTGACGGGATTCTTGCCAGCCGGACAGACTGCAAGGAATGTAAGCCTGTCTATGAGAAGTACCAGAAGATATTTTTCAAGAAAACAAAGGAGAAATTCAAACAGGAACACCCGGAGGTTGCCCGGTATGCGAAAGCCGCCTCCTACCTTGCCAAGCACCCGGACGATAAGGACAGTACCCAAAAGGAGCTGCAAGAGGAGCAGGAAACGCTTCTGGAAGAAATTGCAGCCCTGAAAACACCGCTGACCGAGGTACAGGAGGATTTGAAGAAGCTGCGGGACATTCGCTACTGGGTACGGAAAGCCACCCCCGGCACAGAAGAAAGCAAAGAGCCGCCCAAGAAACAGCCTATCAAAGAAGTCTTGCAGGATAAGGCTGACGAGAAAAAAGCACAAAGAACTGTCCCGGCACAGACGAAGCACAAACAACAGGATATGGAACTTTAACAGGCACTTGCCATTTTCAATCAGAGAA
>NZ_JAJCIC010000100.1 GCF_020554865.1 Lacrimispora sp. 210928-DFI.3.58 | reverse complement strand
CATACTATTTAGACGGCACAGGAGCAATGCTGGAAGGCCTTCATGAGGTGGAAGGCGTCCTGAGGTATTTTGCTCCAGCAGATGGTTACATGCTTACCAACACAGAGGTTACGGTGGATGGAATCGTCTATACCGTTGACGCAGCCGGCGTAGCCACCCCGAAGGCCCAAACGAATGAGGGCTGGGTGGACACAGAAGGCGGCAGGATGTTCTATCGGAACGGCGCAGCTGTAGTGGATGAGTTCATAGAATACGAGGGCGAAGTCTACTATCTGGACGAGAATGGCTATATGCACACAGGCTGGCTTGTAAAGAACGGAAGCGACTATTACTTTGACAGCACCGGCGTTATGAAGAAGGGCTTATGTGAGGTGGACAACGTCCTGCGCATCTTCGCTCTTGAAGACGGCCATATGATAAGGGACGGGGAAATCACGATAGCCGGAGAAACCTATATCGTTGACGCAGGCGGAGTTGCCACCCCGAAGGCCCAGACGAATGAGGGCTGGGTGGACACAGAAGGCGGCAGGATGTTCTACCGCGATGGCGTAGCTGTAGTGGATGAGTTCATAGAATACGAGGGAAGAGTCTACTATCTGGACGAGAACGGCTATATGTTCACGAGCGGCTGGAAGGAGCAGAAGGATGAAAGCGG
>NZ_JAJCIC010000010.1 GCF_020554865.1 Lacrimispora sp. 210928-DFI.3.58 | reverse complement strand
CGGTACGCACGGTGGTATGAGAGGACGGCGGTTAATCACCGCCTCCTACTCGATTGATAAATGCCTGTTTTGCACCTGACTCCACCAGCTTCTCCGAAGAGTCGATTCCAACCGATGATAGCCTTTTGGCCATCTCTCTGCCGGTCAGGACCGACCTTCTACCTATACTGTTGTCACAAATCACTCACCGATACTTCAGTGTGCATCATCTGCTATCTGCCCAGATATTTTTCCAGCAGGCGGGATACCTCTTTCATGTCAATAGGCTTCGCCAAATGGGCATCCATGCCGTGCCCTACGCTCTCCTGGATGTCCTCAGAGAAGGCATCCGCTGTCATGGCAATAATAGGGATCGACGAATCAGCACGCTCCATAGCCCGGATCGCATCAGAAGCCTCATATCCTGTCATCTCCGGCATCCTGATATCCATGAGGATCATATCATAGAAACCTACCGGGGACTGTTTAAATTTCTCCACACATATCCTGCCGTTTTCAGCCCAATCCAGTTCAAGCCCCAGCTCCCCAAGGAGGGCCTCCGCTACCTCCCAGTTCAGTTCATTATCCTCAGCTAACAGCACACGCCTGCCAGAAAAATCCAGTTTCCCAGCTTCCTTTAAAGGCTGAACGTCAGAATCCTCCATGTAGGGCTTCAAGCCGTAGAACAAAGTGGATTTAAACAGGGGTTTCGAGAGAAAGCCATTCACACCGGCAGCCCTGGCATCCTCCTCGATCTCGCTCCAGTCATAGGCTGAGATCAGCAGGATCGGGATATCCTCACCCAGCTGACGGCGGATCCGCCTGGCTGTCTCGATTCCATCTATCCCTGGCAGCTTCCAGTCCAGAAGGATCACATGGTAATCCTGCTGTTTTCTGTGCCGGTCATTCACCATATCGATGGCTGTTTCTCCACTCAATGCCCACTCTGCCTTAACGCCAATGGATTCTAAGGATGACACGGCGCTTTCACATAGCTGTCGGTCATCATCCACAACCAGCATGCTCCAATCAGGAAGGATCATATCCACTTCCCTTGTGCCGCCCCTTTCCATGTCCAGGATGATCGTGAACTCTGTTCCCATTCCCTGCTCGCTTTTCATCCGTATAGAACCGCCCATGGCGTCCACAATATACTTTGTAATTGCCATTCCCAGCCCAGTGCCCTCTGTCTTCTGCACGCGGGCCTTATCCTCACGGGAAAAGGATTCAAATATCCTCTTCTGAAATTCCTGGGACATTCCGATTCCTGTGTCCTTCACCTGCAGATGGATCCGGATATAGTCTTCTCCCTTTGGAGAGGCCTCCTCGTAAAGGGCCATCTGGATGGAACCGCCCTCCGGTGTGAATTTGATGGCATTAGACAGCAGGTTCAAAAGGATCTGATTGAGACGCACACTGTCGCAGCATACATCTTCCGTGGTAATGTCGTGGATAAATACATCAAATTTCTGCTGTTTTGCCTTGATCTGAGGCTGTACAATGCAGACAATGCTGTCGATCACTTCCCTCAGGGAGATCTGATCCATATTCAGGGTCATCTTCCCGCTTTCGATCTTGGACATATCCAGAACATCATTGATCAGGCCCAGCAGATGCTTGCTGGACAACGTGATCTTCTTCAGGCAATCCTGCACTTGCTGCGTATTACTGATATTCGCTGCAGCAATGGCAGTCATGCCTACAATGGCATTCATAGGCGTCCGGATATCGTGACTCATATTGGAGAGGAATTCACTCTTGGACCGGCTGGCCTGCTCTGCCTCATGTCTGGCCCGCTCCAACTCCCGGACCTGCTCCTGCATCCTTCGGAAGTATAGGATAAAAAACAGCAGCAGGACGGCCAGGATAAAAAAACAGCTTCCAAGGGACAGGGAAACCCACTGGCTGCTGAAGCTGTGGATGATACTATCCAGCATTCCATAGGAAATAAAGGTGATCAGATACCACTCAGTGTATGGCAGGCTGCTGCAGTACATGTACCTCTGGGTCCCATCAATCACAAGTTCGCTGGAATAGTCTTTCCCAGCTGCCATGGACGCCTGCAGTTCCTCAATGTACTGCTCCGGCTCCTTTCCTCCAACGCTTTCATAAACAGAACGCACCCGTTCAAAATAGCTCTCCCGGTAGGCGTCGGAGCTGCGGATCACAAAGCTTCCATCCTGGCGGATCACAAAGGAGTAGGCCATGTTGTCATTTTCATTCAGTGAAAGAGCATCTCTCATATAATTTGCCGGAAACGCCGCCACTAAAGCTACGCTCTCCCTGCCATCCTCCATTCGGTAAGACGCAGGAATACCCATGAGGATGATCCGGTCTCCACTCTGATCAGACCCTCCTGACACCTTTTCCTCCCCGGATCTCAGGGAATCCAAAAATGGCTCCGGATTAAAGGATTTTATCTCCTCCCCATAGATCATATCCACATCCCCGTCACTGCCATACAGTCCCAGATACTCAAATCCGCGGGCCTTTGCACTTCTTGACAGGGTCTCCCGCACTGCCTGTGCTCCCTGGCCATCTACGGCCGGAATGGCTTCCACAAGGGCCTTCACCTGGTCCAAGCGCAGTTCGATCGTTGTTTTAAAGTGAAGCGTGATCTGTTCACTCATGCTGGACATATAGATCCTGGCGACCTCGTTGATCGTCTCCACGCTTCTGTGGCTCATATAAACCGCTAAAAATGTAAAGATACCGGCGCATATAATTGCTACAAAGGCTGCGCTGAACACCAGAAACCGCGCATTTTTATATTTTATGCTCTGAACCATTTGATCATCTCCCTGCATTCTGCCCTTTTCTTCCTGCGGACGCCCTTTTTGTCATCCCAGCTCTTTCCGGAATCTGAGGATCGCTTCCAACGCCTTCTGGTAATCCTGTCTTACCTGCGCTGCGAGAGATTCCGCCTCTAATGTCCGGCCAAAACGCAGCGCCTCGGTCAGACTGCTGCTGGATGCGAGCAATACCGTAAAGCTTAAATTCTGGCATATGCCTTTGATGGTGTGTGCGGCCCGGAAGGCCTCTTTGTAATTCTTCTCCTCCAGTGATCGGCACAACAGATCAAAGCTTCCATCCTCCAAAAACTTCAGGATAAATTTCTGCACCAGACGGTCGCTGCGCAGCCGGGCCGACACATCTTCATAGTCTCCCCCCAGAGCCATGTAGCACTCTTGCAATGTCATACTCGATCCCCTCCTTTGTCTCATAGTAGAACATTTCCTGTGTCGTTTTTCCCCCTTTAGACTGATCCTCCTGGATCAATACGGCAGTTCTCAGTTCTTCCTCCAGCTGGTCGGCCATCTCCTCCAGACACTCCTGCAAAAGCGGAGAGAAGGCCCCGCACTGTCCATCCAAAATCATCCGCACGGCAGTTTCATGGGAGAAAGCTTTCTTGTAGACACGCTCACTGGTCAATGCGTCATAGACATCCGCCATGGCCACGATCTGGGCGGAAATCGGAATATCATCACCAGAAAGGCCATCCGGATATCCCTTCCCATCATATCTCTCATGATGCCAACGGCAGATCTCATAGGCAAACCGGATCATCGGCTCCTCCTGGTGGATGGACAGATTTTCCAGCATCTTCGCCCCCTCCAAAGGATGGGTCTTCATGATATCGAATTCCTCTTTTGTCAGTCTGCCCGGTTTATTTAGGATCTTCTCGTCGATTGCAATTTTTCCAATATCGTGCAGGGCGGACGCCGCACTGATCAGGGAAATATCGGTCATGGAAATGGAGTAACGGTCTGTCTTCTGCCGCAGATGCTTTAGCAGCAGCTCTGTCAGGGTGCGCACATGGAGCACATGCAGGCCGCTTTCTCCATTCCTAAATTCTACGATATGGCTGAGGATATCGATCATCAGGCTGCTCCGCCGTTCCTTCTCATAGATCTGGTCAGCCACCATTTCAATCAGCTTTTTCTGCTTTGTATACAGCAGGATCGTGTTCACTACCCGGTGATGAACGATCAGCGCATTAAAGGGGCGGCTGATAAAATCCGTGACTCCCAGCTCATAAGCCAGCTCCACCTGCGTAGGACCGCTCTCCGCAGAGATCATGATCACCGGAATGTCCTTGATCCAGTGGTTCCGGTTCATCAATTGAAGCACTTCAAAACCGTCCATCCGTGGCATTACGATGTCCAACAGCATCAGGGACAGCTCCGTTCCCCACTTTTCAAGAAGCATCACTGCCTGGAAACCGTCCTCCGCCTCGATAATCTCATATTCCGCATACAGCATGTCAGATAAAATAGAGCGGTTCATTTCGGAGTCATCTACGATCAATATTTTTTGTTTATGGGTTTTATAGCTACAGATAATCATCACTTCCTAACACCAAATGCAGATGCGCTGCATAGCAGCGTTTTCAGACTGCCGCAGTGCGGCTCTGCCCGGAGGGATTTTTATTACATGGAAAGCTCCAGAACGGTTTCCTACGTAATAAAAAACGCAGTATAAGCGCGCTTATACTGCGGTAACTGGCTGACATTTCTCAAAAGAGGGAAGTCCCTGTAGCTTTGCGTCACCGGATTTCCCCGGCTTTGCCCTGGGCATTTCATTGGTTTTATTTTCCTAAAAATCATACCATAAAATGGCGATTTTAGCAAGAACCATCGTGACTTCCATCTGTTCCAGCCGTTTCAAACCGTACCCATTCCTCTGAATCTCCAAAAGGCATATACACGTCAATATGCTCTTCTGGTTTCCCAGCTGCAGCGGATAGCTTTCCATAACGGCTCCGCTGTATGTAACTCTTACCCGGTCTCCTACCTGGGCCAAAGCTGCAGCTTCATCTAATGTTACGCTTACTCTGTCTCCGGAACTGCGGATCGGAAATCCCTCATCCACCTCCACCACTGCACTTGTACTATTTATTTCCTTTATTGTACCCTCAAAGGCCTGACTGTTCTCAACAAAAATGACATCCTCCTCAGTCTGTCCATCGCCTTCATAGCATAAAAGCAGTGACCTCTCTTCATCCACTTTTTCATAAATCTGTTTCTCTTTTTCCAGAATAATAACTGAGCAGCGCAAATATTACCAGCTCCACTAATATCACCGGCCCAAAATAATAAACTGTAAAGTAACAGGCTGCATACCATGGAAAACTGGTAACCGGACCAGCAGACAGAATATTCCGGATTCCAATTCCCATATAGAGAATTGCCGCTGCCATAGTCATCATTATAAGCCATCCTGCAATTTTTCTTATTTTGCGCATTTATACCCCCGCTGTCTTCTCATTTTCTTTTATTATATCGGATTTCTAAATCCCCTTCTTTAACTTTTACTTACAGTTCTATGATTTTTCCAGATAGCTTACCGGAACCTCCTTTGTCAGCCATACACCGTTTACAGAACGGTAAAATACATATCCATCTTCCTCCATCCGTCCGCTTGCCACCCGGTACACTACGGGCTTTCCATGGCGGCTGCCTACCTTGACAGCCGTATCTATATCACCGGAAAGATGCACATACAAGCGACTCTTGGGAATCAATCCGATCTTGTCAATGGAATCCACATACTTTTGTCCGGTTCCATGATACAGAACTTCCGGCGGCTTTATAACCGACAGTTCCACATCCACTGGAACGGAATGCCCCTGATTGGCCCGGATCAGCGTCTTATCCTCATTAAAGGAATAGCGCTGCTTGTGATCCGTCCGGACAATTTCTTCCAGCATTTCCATGTCAAAGGCTTGCGTTCTCTGGATTCCTGCTACCAATTTTTCCACATCTGCCCAGCCATGCTCATCCAGTGTGATTCCGATCACCTCTGGCTTATGGCGCAGGATCAGGCTGATAAATTTACTTGTTTTATTCATGTCCATATGATTCTCTCCTTATCTTTTTCACTTATTCATTCGCCGTATGAAAGAAGCTGCTGCATCATGCCTCCGGGCACATGGACCGTCAGATCGCTTGCATTTAGCTGTTCCACCGTGATATTCAGATCCTCTATCATGCCTTGTCAACAATATTCGGCAGGCAAAGCGGACAGATCACCTTTTCCAGCTCTTTTTCAATCACTTTTAGCCGGTATACCTGTCTTCTTCTTCCAAAATACATTCCTGCTCCTCCGTCAATTTCAATAAGCCGCTCTGATGGACTATCCTATAAATGCGGGATTACGCAATCTGCTCTATACGACATTTCCTGCATAAAGGATACTCCTCAACAAAGGGCTTTATTTTCTTCTCCATTTCAGCAAAAGAGGTTCCGTAAAAATACAGGGCAGTCCAGGTATTCCCCTCCCAATAGCTATACATCCGACCGATTCCCTCCATGGCTCGCTCCATCTGCTCAATCACATAATTGATATCACACGTCTGATAAATTTCCGCAGGCAGATCGACACCATTTGAATAATATGCTAACCCCTCTAAGGTTCCCACTGTAAGCTCTGGCTCTATGCCCTGCAAACGGGAGCCTTTGGGAATACCAATTCTGTTAAGCAGGTCAGCCAGCCACTTTACACCATCCAGATCATTATGAATCAGGTGAATTTCAATATCACAATAAGCAATTTCTCCATCGGGTTTTTGCGCTGTACCGCCCCCGGTCACCTCGCCCAAATGTTTTTTCTCCAATATCTCCTGCAGGGCATCTTCCAGCTCAAACCTGTGTTTTGGCTGAAACCGTGCGTTCAATTTTAATGTCAGATCCATATGTTACCTCCTAAATTTCCTAACACAATTCTTTTCCCGCTTCTCATAGATATTGATACCTGTCTTTATTTTTCCGAATCAATATCAATGCAGCGATAAATGTCATAAATTCCGCCGCCGGGACTGCAAGCCAAACTCCTGTTACCCCCATCCAGACAGGGAGTATCAGTAAAAATATCGTAATTAGTCCGAAGGTCCGCAGAAAAGATAAAATGGCTGACAATTTTCCATTCGATAACGCCGTAAAGGCAGCTGATGTAAAAATATTGAATCCGCAAATCAAAAAGCTAAATGGAACAATACAAAATCCCTTCCGGGCAATTTCATAAACCTGTGTGCCTTTTGGCGAAAAAACAGCAACCAAAGGTGAGGCAAACACCAGTGACAAAAGGAATATCACAACCGAAACAACACTAATAAAGCGCAGGCAAATACGGAATATCTTTTTTAGCCGGAGATTGTCACCACCCCCATAGTGATAGCTGATAATTGGAGCCACACCCATAGAAAATCCAATATAGAGTGTTGTGAGTAAGAATTGAGTGTATATCATAATCGTAATGGCGGCAACTCCATGCTCTCCAAGAAGCTTCATCATTACCATGTTAAAAAGAAATGTCGTCACAGCGCAAGCCCCCTGGCTTACCATTTCTGAACAGCCATTTGTACAGCTTTCCGCCAAAACAGAACGATCTGCCACAGGTTTTTCAAAATACAGACTGCCCTTTGATTTAGAGAAAAATCCAATTCCGATCATAGCCGGCAATAAATATCCGATCCCCGTTCCCAGTGCGGCCCCCTTTATTCCCATATCAAATAATACCATGAAAACATAATCCAACATAATGTTGACCGCTCCGGCGCTTACAGACAAGACCATTCCAAGGCCGGGATGCCCGGCTGTCACGATCAAATTCTGAAATAGCACCTGCAAGATATTTGCGGGCGTAAACAACAGAAGCGTCAAAAGATATTCTCTGCAATATGGAAATAATATCTCATTTGCTCCCAGTCCATTTACTATATTGTCTATGAAAACAACACCCAGCCCGGAAATCATGATTCCTAATATCGCTCCGGCCAGAACAATCAGCGTAAAATCTTTTCTGGCCCGTTCTTCTTCACCGGCTCCCATTTTTCTGGCTACGATTGCGTTCCCGCCCGTTGCAAGCATAGTTCCAAGCCCTACAATGAGGTTAATTACCGGACACACAATATTCAGTGCTGATAACGCATTTGTATTTACAAAGCGTGATACAAAGATCGTATCTGCAATGGTGTAAAGTCCCATGAAAATCATCATTATGATCGTTGGAAAGGCAAACTGCAATAATGATCTCATGTCAAAATTTTGTGAGAGCGGATTTTCTGCCCTTTGTGCTCCTGCCATTCTATGCTCCCCCCAAACGCTCCTTCTGCAAAATAAACCGTTGTGTCGGATAGCCAAATTCCGTCAATAATTCTGCTTCGGCAAATCCAAGCTTTTGAATGGTGCTGCGGTAGCCAGTATCAGCCTTATCGCCTTCCCGAAAGGTTGTGACTGTAATATCCATATGGGGATCTAAAAGCCTGCTCCATGCTTTCATCAAAAAGGCACTTGTGATTCCAAATTTCCGATATTGAGGGTGAATCCCTAAAAAATCAATGCTCCCTGTTTCTTCGTGAAAGGCCATGATTCCGATTGCAGTATCCTGATCTTTTAGGATCAACGCCCTTTTGTACCGGATATATTCTTCCAGCCGGCTCAGATAGTCCTTTTCGTTCAGATTCGGAAATCCGCCAATCACGAGATGAACCAGATCCATCCACTGAGGAATGTCTTCATAAGCAGCAAAATCAATCCCTTCCTGCCAGGAGGAAAATTTTTCCAATTTTGCCGGATTTTCTTTCAAAATACACCTTAACTGCAATGGATAAAATTCTCCATCTTCCCGGTATTGCTTCGGCGTCTTTTTATACATGGTCTTGAAAACAGCAGTAAAAGCCTGCTGGCTTTCATAACCGGCAAGCAGCGCAATATCAAGGATCGGTTCATCCGAAAAAGCCAACAGCTTTGCGGCTTCTGTCAATTGGCGGCGCTGGACATATTCGTGTATTGTCAAGCCGACTGTTTCTGTAAACATGCGGTGCAGATGGAATTTTGAATAGTGCATGGCATCTGCAACAGTCCCTAGTTCTAATTTACCGGATAAATGATCCTCTATATAATCAATCGCGACTGTCACATTTTTAATGTTCCCCGGCACTGTATTTTCCTCCCTCCTCTTCGTTCTGCCATACCTTGGATGGTATTTTGAATTGAATTGTATCAGAGGGAAAATGTTTTTGTTTCATATATCTTGCGGTTTTTTTGTTTTCTTTTCCCAAATCTGCTGCGGAGCATACACAGGAAGCTCTAAAGGAGTTTCCTATGTAACAAGAACAATGAATCAAATAGCTCCTGCGTTTCCTCACTCATCTTCCGGACATTGGAACTGATAGAAATTACTTTCGGACTGCCGTTCTTGTCCAACAGCATCGGCTTCTGTTTTGCCTTTGTCGGCCCAAACATCAACTGCGGCAGTTTCTCCTTCGGGATTGGGCGCAGTTCGATGGACGAGCCATGTGTGCTGACAGCTGCAGTTTCGGAACAGCAGTTAAAGGGGCTCTGATGGCAGCTGTGCGGCTTTACAGGCACCTTGCCATAATACTCTCTCCAGTTCCAGTCTTTATCTTCCGGTATAAGAGCCCCGCAAGGGTTCCCTAATTCTCGAACCAGGTACTCATATGCCGGCTCAATCTTCTCAACCGGAAGCCTTGCCACCACACACAACGTTCCGTCACTTACTGTAACCGGATAAATGACATCTCCCTCTTTTACGCACTTTATGGAAGGCATCTTTGTGTGGATGCTGCCAAATACAACCTGGATCGGCCCGTTATCCTTATTCTTTTTTAATTCCCTGATCTGCTCCTTCGGCCAGTATGTAATGAATCCTGCCATATTTTTTTCTCCATGTATATCGATATCATATTTTCCTGCCTTACAAATCCGACTTAACTCCTGTCTCGTTGCACTCTTTCATAAAATCCTCCACAGTTTGCTAATCTTTCAGTGATGTCCACAACAGGCCAAGCGTCTGTATCAACAAAGTTCTTCATCTGACCGCCTGACTCACAGGTGAGGATCTATTGACTGTTCCAACTGGTTTTTGCTGTCCTTCTGATAAACTGGAATTTATCAACCGAGTGCTTTCTTTAAATCTATCACAAATTGTTCCAGCTCCTTTTTCAAATACACTTTTTCAAATACGCTTTTACCAATGGGTCTCATAAAAAGCTTTTTTGCTGTTACATATGCGGTAAATTCGATTTCTGTTTCACTGCCTTTCGACGCAAATACGCCAGTGCAGTGTCCTTTTATATGGCTGTTTTCCATATCAAGCTCCCAGCGTCTGTGCGGTTCAACCACAGTAACCGTAAACGTAGTTGGATAGCCATCTTTGGTATATTCTATAAAGTGTTTTTCATCTATCACTTCTGTTTTGCTCACATCACTTCGCCATGTATGGTAACACTCAACCGCTAATATGGTTTCCCAGATCTTATGAATATCACATTGGATAATAGCCTTTATATTTGATGTTGTCATATCCAGTCCTTTCTCTCAAATTTATATTCCGATTTGCCACTCTATTTTCTTTATCATTGCTATAATATCGTTTCCGGTTTAAACTGAAGATAGTCAGATAAGACCAAATAGCTGCAGTTTTCCTGTCTTTTCGCTTTTATGAAACAATTTCACGTCTATCTCATCTCCGGTTCTCTTCACCCCATACGCATAATTGATCCAAAACCTTCATAAGTGATGCACCTCTCTCTGTTAAAGAATACTCAACCCTCGGTGGAATCTGCGGGTACACCTCTCTGTGAATCAAATCATCATTTTCCAATTCCTTTAAATTTTGACTCAGCGTCTTATCCGAAATTTTCTTCAGATATCGTTGCAGTTCATTAAAACGTACCGGCTGATATTCCATTAGGCAATAAAGAATAACCATTTTATATTTGCCCGAAATCAGAGACAGCGTATATCGGAAGCCTGTATCTTCAAAATTCGCATTTTCAATATAATTCTTTATCATATACTTTCTCCAAAGTAAGTACCTAACTCAAAAGATGGTACTTGTTATTTTTTCTTAATATCAATATAATTATAAATAGATTCATTAAAAAATGCAATCAAATCATTATACGGAGGTACAATATGAAAAAAAATATGGGTGTCGTTCCAGCTGTCTATCCAATGCCCGTTCTGATGGTAGCAGCATATGACGCAAACGAAAAAGTAAATGTAATGAATGCAGCTTGGGGACAGATCTGCGATATGGATAAAATCATTCTGTTTATCGGCAAAGGTAAGAAGACTTGGCTAAATATTCAGGAAAGTAAAGCTTTTACCGTAGCTTTGGCTGATGAAGCACATACAGATGTCGCAGATTTCTTTGGTATCGCTTCCGGAAACAAAATAAATGATAAGTTTGAACGTACCGGTTACCATGCTGTAAAGAGCGACAAAGTAAATGCTCCGATCATTGAGGAATTCCCTGTCGTTATGGAATGCGAATTACTGGAATTTTTGGAAACAGAGCATGTGTCTGGAATCGTCGGAAAGATTATAAATGTCAAGGCAGAAGAAGCCGTGCTTTCTGAAAATGGTAAGATCGATCCGAAAAAACTTCGGGCGCTAATGTTTGATCAATTCCAAAATGGTTACTACTCCACCGGAGAAAAAGTTGCAACTGCTTGGAATGCCGGCATTGAACTGATGAAAAAATAAAATTTGCTGGCATACAAAAAGAGGGCACCGCTCAATCTCTCTCTGTTCTGATGATCATGCAGCGCCCTCTTTTATAAGCTCCGTGACTCTTTTTGCCACTGGCTCCACCAACCTTCTCCATTCTTATAAATCCTCCTAAATTATATTTGAAATATAAAATCCTTGTTTTCAGGCGGAGGTGGAAAGCCATTGAAATCGTCTATATGAAATATGATACCCGGGCTTATTTTATCCACTTTTCTATGGCTGCTGATAATTTGGGAAGCTCAATCGGTTTTGCAACATGATCATTCATTCCCACGGATAAGGCTCTTTGAATATCATCCGAAAATGCATCCGCACTCATAGCAACAATCGGTATTACTTTTAAATCCTCTCTGGCGGAGGCCCTGATTTCTTTTGTCGCCTCATAGCCATTCTTGTTAGGCATCTGAATATCCATAAGAACCAAATCGAAGTAATTTTCTGGTTTTTCTAACAGAATATCCACTGCCTGCTGTCCGTCCCTCGCTGTTTCTACTGCAATGCCGATAAACTCCAGCAACGTCTCAGCAATTTCCAAATTCAGGTCACCATCTTCTACCAAGAGAACTCTTTTACCACTGTAATCCTTTTCTCCCAGCTCATCAATATCCGACTTTTCTTCTTCCTCCCGCTTCTCAATCAGGAATTTCAGTACATAAATCAGGCGTGACTTAAATAATGGTTTTGCGAT
The DNA here is from genome assembly GCF_020554865.1 of Lacrimispora sp. 210928-DFI.3.58. GTDB lineage: Bacteria > Bacillota > Clostridia > Lachnospirales > Lachnospiraceae > Enterocloster. The sequence continues at coordinate 116,273 of NZ_JAJCIC010000010.1, read as the reverse complement.
AAAGGCATTGACACCTGCTTCTCTTGCTTCCTGTTCAATCGAGGACCAATCATAGGCGGAAAGAATAATAATCGGAACATCGTGGCCCAGCTGCCTGCGTATTTCTCTTGCCGTTTCCACGCCGCATTTTCCAGGCATCTTCCAATCCAGAATCACTACAGCATAATCCTCTGCATTTTCATGTGCTTCTGATAATTTCCGGATCGCCTCATCTCCACTTAATACGCCATCTGAGGACATGCCGATACCCCTTAAGATCTCACAGGCACTTTCACAGGCATCCGGTTCATCATCTGCCACCAGCACCTTTAAATCCTTCAGGCATTTTACCACTTCCGTTTTCACATTCTGTAATTTCAGATATAGCCGCACAGTGAATTTAGAACCCACGCCAAGGGTACTCTCGACCTGAATACTCCCGTTCATCATCCTGACAATGTTATTTGCAATAGACATACCAAGCCCTGTTCCCTCAATATTCTGGCTTCTGGTCCTATTCTCACGGGCAAAGGGCTCAAAAATTGTTTCTACAAACTCCTCCTTCATACCAATACCGGTATCTTCAAAAATAAATTCATAGCATCCACTACCCTCTATGCAGGATGGTTTTTCACAAATACTAAAGGAAATCGTACCTCCCTCTGGCGTAAATTTCACAGCGTTACCCATAATATTCACGAATACCTGCTGTAAATGCAATAGATCTCCAATCACATCCTCATGGGTAATATTAGAAATATTTACCTTAAGCTGCTGATTCTTTTCCTGAATCTGCGGATGGATAATTGCCAACAGATTTTCTACCATTTTTGCCATATCAAATTCTTCTTCGGACAATGTTACCTTTCCGCTCTCAATTTTGGACATATCCAGCACATCATTGATCAAAGCCAGCAGATGACGGCTGGAGAGGGTGATCTTGTTAAGACAATCCTTAAGCCTTTCCTTATCATCAATATTCATAGCCGCTACGGCAGTCATACCCATAATAGCATTCATTGGCGTACGAATATCGTGGGACATCCTGGAGAGGAAATCACTCTTGGCATGATTTGCCGCCTCTGCTGCCTGAAATGCTTCTTTTAAAGCCGTCCGGTTTCTAAGCTCCTCCCTTTTTAATTCCGTTACATCCTGAATCGCATATAGGATAATGGTTGGAACACCATTTTCCCGTTCCAAGCTTAAAATTGATATATGTTCCCAACACTGGCTCTCCCGCTGAATCCGGTACTCAAATTGCAGATATGGGGTATTTTCGTCCATATGCAGCTGAATATAATCCTTCGATATGACAGTCGGCATATCCTCCGCACCGTCTTCTACAATATACCGGGGCGAGAAATAGGCCGCTAAATCCGAATACTTTCCCTTTTCCAGATGTTCCTTATCCCTGTTCTTAAGGTATTCATAGGTATCATTTTTCAGATCCACTACAACAAACCGGGTAAATAAATTTGTCACTCCATCAACAATACGGGACATTTCCTGCTTTTGTGATACCAGCAGCTTCTTTTGCTTCCAATTTAGAAAAATCAAGCCAAGGATATATATGCTAAACGCAAAAATCAGACAGCCTTCCATCTGTATTCCAGCAGCATTGGCTTTTTCTATCATATTATTTGTAACCGCAGACGGAAATGTCTGCATGAGCATCCAGTCATTCTGGGAAATTCCTGTAAGATACGCATTCCCTGTCCCCTGTTTGCCATCATACCTGTAACCGCAGGACTCATGTTTTTCAAAGGCCTGCCGGATGTCTTTAAGAGATTCCTCCGATACCTTTATGGTTCCTGGCAACGCATCAAGCATGTTTTTAGGAGCTTTATCATCACCGAAGCTGGAAATAACCGTTCCATCCCCTGTACAGAGATAGGTTTTTGCCTGTGTACCAAAAAATTTCGTAGAAAGAAGCCTCCGCATTCCTTCTTCCCCATATATTCCATTTAGCACTCCAATAATTTCATCCTTATAACGCAAAGGCGTATAGAAGCTCACCAGCGTTTCATTCGTAATTCTGGATTGAAGGGTCACAAATACACCAGAGTTCCCTTTCATTCCTTCTATATAATATTCTCGGTCTGAAACATCTGCCTTTTTACCTTCAAATGTAAGATCTATCCCGTTTTTGTCTACGAATTCCACATACTCAAAAACTGAATTCTCAGCCATATCCTTCAATGCGTTTGCATCTACCTCTGGCGATTCCAATGACTTTCCATACAAATACGCCATGGTATTAATACTATTCTGCGCGCTTGCCAAAATGTCATCAATCCGTTCTGCCATCTGAACCGTGACATCCTCCACATAATTTTCATTTTGCCGGATAATACGCTCGTTATTTTCCTTTGTAAAAATAACGGATATAAAGACAACAAACGCTAACAGAATACAGGCAAACAGAATCTGCATCCACATTTTTCGGTTATTATCAGACTGCATTTTTCATACCTCTTATCACTTTTTACGTTTTGAATTATTTTATAAGCGTTCTCCCTCTTACAACACGGGCTATATAACTCAGATAATTACTTGAATTATATATTAATTCATAGAAAATTTCCACTCTTCTGTCTTGGATTTTCGCTCATTTTCCGAACATTGGAACTGATGGAACCTTCTGAAACGTACACCTATATATCTGCCCCGTAAAAGGGCAGGTTCTCATCTCCCCAGGCCTTCATACAATCAAGGACGGACAAAAAGCTTTTGCCAAGCTCTGTCAGGCTGTACTCTACACGCGGAGGCACCTCACAAAAGTCATGGCGGACGATGAATCCATCAGCCTCCAATTCCCGAAGCTGTTTCGTCAAAGAGCTTTCCGATATCTCCCCGATCTGGCGGCGAAGCTGTCCGAACCGTCTAATATCACATTTGCCAATATACCAAAGAAGCTCAATCTTATACTTTCCGCCCAACAGCTTCTGCACCGTAGAAATTGTCTTGCACCGATTGACAGCAGATTCTGATTTCCTCATTTGCTTCATCTCCCTTGTATCATCAGCATAACACGTTTCACGCAAATTATAAAGGTACTTCAAAAAAGTACCGTACTTTTATTTTTGCTGCGTCCTGCTATAATATTCTCAACGAGACAGTCATGTGCAGGTTTGCCTCGTTGCCCGCACATAATCAATCCATATGAGGTGTTTATTATGCATTACACAGGAACTATTTGGCGCCCTCCCTATGAGGCAGAATCGCTTCTGCTGGAGGTGACAGCAGGCTGCACCCATCACAGGTGTAAATTCTGCACGCTGTACAACGATTTGCCCTTTAAATTCAGGATGTCGCCCATGGAAGACATTGAGAGCGATTTACTGGAAGCGCAGATGCTGCGCACAAATCCTTATTCAAGGATGCTGACCCGTCTTCAGGGAAAGGACAGACCGGAGCCATTCCGGCGTGTTTTCCTGACCGGAGCCAATCCCTTTGTCTTGAAAACAGAAAAGCTGCTTCAAATTGCAGAGCTCATCCGAAAGTACCTGCCTTCCGTTGAATCCATCGGCTGTTTTGCCCGCATTACGGATTCGGTAAAGAAAACAGATGAAGAGCTTATCAAACTTCGGCAGGCCGGATATAACGGGCTGACCATCGGAGTAGAAACCGGAGATGATGGGGCATTGGCTTTTATGAGGAAAGGCTATACTTCCCAGGACATTCTGACACAATGCAAAAGGCTGGAGCTGGCGGGAATCGAGTACGGCTTCTTCTACCTGACCAGTGTTTCCGGAAAAGGGAACGGTGAATCCGGCGCGAAAGCCACCGCGAAGATTTTCAATCAGCTGCATCCGTTTCTGGTAGGCCCCAACATGCTGACCATTTATCCCGACTCCGAACTGTATCAGGAAATTCAAAATGGAAGCTGGAAGGAGGAGGGAGAACTGGAAAAATACCGGGAGCTGCGAACTCTGGTAGAAAGCCTGAATATTTCAACATACTTCGCCGCGATGGGAGCCTCCAATGCTTTTCAGCTCAGAGGCAGGCTTCCGGAGGATAAAGAAAAGCTGCTGGCAGCTCTTGACGGGATTATTTCTGAAGTCAGCGAAGAAGAGCTCCGGCATTACAGAACGAATCTGCCGCACCTGTAAACAGCACAAAATAACTTGTTGATGACTTAAGCTTTAAGTTATCCGGATATCCCATAATCTGTCCCGGATCGCTGGATTCAAGCAAAAGCAATGCCCTCTTAAATAAGCATTCTCCATATATGCTTTTGCCTCCTCCATCGATCCAATCGCATAATATTGGGAAATGGAGCTGAGTCCTAGCTCTGCAATCTGAGGGAATATATACCAGATCCAGCGGCTTCTCTTGTGTCCCTTCCGGATTTCTCCCAATGCTGTTTCATAGTTTTTTGATGCGTATATCAAATGACGCATAAAAAGTAAAGCCGTAGATAATATTTTGCCGGACTATTTCCCTGCAATGTCGTATTTGACACAGGAAAAACGGTCCGGCATTTTAGTTGTCGGGCAGGCGGCTCCTTTACTGCAAAAGTCCGCCCGCCGGGCGCATGAAGGCTTACTTTGTTTTCACGTAAGTATTCAGATCATGGACACAATATTCATTGTAAGGATATTTGTCTGTCGTTACATAACCGGCAGGTGCGTCGATTAACTGCGGAATACGGTTCACAATGGTAGCACATGTCATTTCTACTGTGGCCGGGCGGTTTACAGAAACCGTGGTTTCCGGTTCTCCCATAAAGGTCCAGTCATTTCTGTCAAACTCATCCGGTGCAAACACTTTGCCCACACATTCTGTCACAAAGGTAATGCCCTCCTCTGTCTCAGTAGTAACGACTGCACGCATACCGGTGGGGTCTCCTGCTTTAATAACCGCATTTAACGTGGTGGAGAAAAGGTCTTCGGTATGGGTGGTGGGATAGCACTTCTGGGTCTGTGATGTAATATGCAGTCCCATTTTGCTGCAGAGCCAGCCGTTCTGATTCCACATGTAGGACGGAACATATTTGCCGCTTTCCACCAGCTCCTTCAGCTCATCGGCAGGCATATGATTGATGCTGGCGATTTCATTTTCAAAGCGCTCCTGAGTGAAGCCGGCGCCATGGCCTTCTGCCAGCGCAATGCCATAGTCCTCTACATTGTACCAGCTGCTTCCTAAAATCTTGGTGATCTTAAAGGAAGAACCAGCCAGATTGGTAACCATGGTGCCCCATACCAGATCACAGTAACCGACACCTGTTAAGGTACAATTCCCCTGCTTCGCCAGTTCGTCCAGCTTATGGGTGAGCGCCGGGGAGGAATTCCATGGATATAATGCTTCTTCACAGGTAGTGATGGCATTAACACCGTGTTTTGCGCAGATTGTAAAGATTTCTTCAAGCTCTGCCACCGTGCTTCTGGTTGCAACGATGCAGACATCCGGCTTGAGAGCCCCCAGCAGTTCATCTGCCTGGTCTGCAGATGAAATCATGATGCCGGTATCCGGATAACCATCGCCGACGATTTCAGCCGCATCCTTTCCTAATATGGCCGGATTCATATCAAAGGCTGCAACAAGCTCTGCACCTTTATCAATCGCATAACGGATCAGATATTTTCCCATTTTTCCACAGCCATATTGTGCAAACGTAATTTTTCTTTCCATACAGAATCCTCCTTGATTATTTATGCCTTTATTTTACACCTTATAGTAAGTATAAAGTCAACCAGAGAACCTGCCAATGACAGGTTTTCTGGTTGTAAATTCAGAGGATCCATTATATGATATATAATAGCAAAGGAGGAAATGATGTATGCAGGAAACTTTTTTGAAAATCGGGGAAATGGCGGAGCTGAATCATGTCAGTACTCAGACGCTTAGACTTTATGCTAAGAATAAACTTTTGGAGCCTCAATATCTGGATCCCGATACCGGCTACCGATATTACACTTTGGAGCAGTGTGCGAAGCTGGATCTGATCCGGGCACTGAAAAGCTGCCGCCTGTCGCTGGAAAAGATCAAAGAGATTTTTGAGCTTTCTTCCGAGGAAATGCTTCTGCAGGTATTGGAAGAACAGACAGGAGCTTTGACAGAGGAGCTTTACAATCTGTCTGTCAGCCGAAACAATCTGATCCGTATTCAGAAAAATTTGCAGGTTCTCAATGCATTGCCTCCATTCGGACAGGTATTTTTTGAATATGTCCCGGAGAGGAAAATCGATGTGCAGCAGACGGAATTTGACTTTTTTGCACAAGGCGATAAAGGATATGAGCATATGCTCCGCCATATGCAGAACTATCTGCATGAGCATCGGCTTCCTCCGTCTTATTTTATCAATGTTGGGACTATCATGGAAAAAGAATATTTTATGAAAGGGACCTATACCTCTCATTCAGCCTTCATATTTGTCGATGATCTGTATCCGGATACGGACAGTATTCGTCTGATTCCGCAAAGCATGTACATGTCAGTGGCTTCTGACAATACCTCCCTTGAGTTAGAATATGCCCAAAAACTATATGAGGAAATGAAAAAGCACGGCATGGTGCCATGCGGCGATTATATTTGCGAGGTGCTTACGCAGTTTCCGCTGCGTAATTCCAGAAAGCTGATTTATAAAATACAGGTCCCGATCCGGAGCCAGTCCGTCTGAAAGTAGGAGAAGCCTAAGGAGTGCGAGATTCCAAAAGCCCCAAAGCCTCGATATTCTCACTGGTAAGTTCATAGTCACCGTTCCGGTCCGCCGGCAGCCTTTGCCTCTGCACAACAGGATGGCGCGCTGATTAGGTCTTTTATTTTTTGCTCCTTACCTTTTCTATTAGCCTCCAATGCGTTTCAGCTCAGAGGCAGGCTTCCGGAAGATAAAGTTTGCTATCCCATTACATTGGTGTTCCCACTTCGATCAAATTACCATCAAGATCATAAAAACGGATCACTTTCTGCCCCCAGCTATGCGTCATAAGCCTGTTGACATATCTGATCGAGGGGTACAGCTTCTCAAGCTTTTGAACAAACGCTTCTATATTACGTTCTTCAAAATATAGTTCACAGGAATTGTTCTCCGGGATAATTTCCTTTTCGAGAAACCTTTTCCAGATTTTTTCATCCTGAAGCACAAGACCTTCTGTTAAAATCATATTGCCATCATTGTCCAGAACCATTTCAAGGCCGAACAAGTCATGATAAAATTGCTTTGATCTTTCAATATCTTTCACAACAATCAATATATTTTTTAGCCTCATCGCCTTTACCTCCTCACCAAATCCCGCCCTATTGCTCCAACTGCCTATGTCAGCTGATCCTGATTTTCTCATTTATCTCAACTTTCTCGTATAATCAGCATAACATATCCCACACAGATTATAAAGGTACTTCAAAAAAGTACCGATTAATAATTGTATCAATATATCCACCAGAACCAACCTCACAGGTTCTTTTATTTAGTCAAATGCAGGAACATACCACAGACCTTCGTCGGAATACGCTCCAATCAGGCAGACAATTCGGCTGGTCAGTTTTTCATGAATTAACTGTATTATGCAAGGTTGGTTTGGAATATCTAAGTTTAGGACAGCCTTTTGACTCCTTATCCGGAGGAGAATTACAGCGTTTAAAATTAGTCGTAGAGTTAAGAGAACCGAAGCCTATATATGTATTGGACGAACCTACGACTGGTCTACATTCCAAAGATATTCAAATGATGTGCCAGGCCGATCGGATTATTGATTTGGGATCGGGAGCAGGTGATGAAGGTGGACAACTGTTATTTCAAGGAACGCCAAAGGACTTTTTTAAATGCCAAAAGCCAGTTCCAGCAAAATACTTACAAAATTTTGTTAAAATGAATGAAAGATTATTGAGAAACTAAAATGAGTTTTCTGTCGGTTGTAAAGAAGCTGACAGGATGATATAGTTTAGGGACTGGTTAAGAACACATGAAGATGATCGAGAAAAATACGCTTCCGTAAAAAGAGCTCTTGCAGAAAGAGTGGCCGGGATTCTGTGCCGCTGTCTGTGTACCCCAGAAATTCCAGAAGATCTGCCGCATTCATCCGAACTTCAGGCCTGCCATCCCGGCCGGGGATATCCTTCCAATAGCAATAGGGGCAATCCTCTGTACAGCCATTATAAGGGTTGATGTATAGATACCTATGAGCTGTCATATGGACGAGCTCCTGCTCCGTTATGTGCGTTTCAATGATCTCCATACTCTCACTTTTCCTCTCTTCTGCCAAGCTCATCCAACAGATCGCTTCCGCTTTTCGTCGTTCCGCGCCCATCCTTAAAAATCTCCCAAGGCCCCCTAAAGCCCCTCGAATACTCCTCGCCCTTAAGCCTGCAATAGTATCCTGTAAGAAGCGATGGGACGGTCATCTGCAAAAGCCCTCCATTGACGGCATTTAAAGCAGGAAGATAAACGGACCGGCTATCCGGATCATTCAGTATGTCCCGGTCATCCGTGACAACACAGGCCGGCCGTTTTAGATGCTTCATATAGGAAAGCGCCTCCACAGCCCTTGAATATCCAGGAGAATTCTTTGCAAGAAAAAGAATGGTCCCGATCCTTTCCGGGGCAGCCATAAAAAAGTTGCAGTGCAGCCACTGCTCCGTATCCTCATCTACGGCCATAAGACCGGCCTGCCCCATCATCTCGATTTTCCCCAGAAAGGCCGCTCCCCTTTCATAGCCGGAGCCCACAAACTCAAACTGCTCCAGAGCAGGATTCAACTGTACATAATCCCAGGCCATATCATCGATCTCAGGAAGGGATGCCTCAAGCTCCTCCATGGAACCTGCCAGTATCCCGCGGACCAGCTCCCCCTGCCCAGCATTCCCCGTCAGGGCGCAGCCAACGGCTAAAAGGGCCGCTATCGTCATTGCGTAGCCTCTTAAGGGAAGGGGCCTGCCAAATTCAGGGCTGCTGATATCAAGACAGCTGTCACAATAGCGGATCAGCTCCCCGCGGGTATTTGAAGTTAAGCCAATCGCCGCCGCTCCCTGCTGCCTGCAGGTTGCCACCGCCTCATTCACCCTTGTGACAAGGCCGGAATTGCTGATGCCAATTACAAGGGTTCTCTCCCACTCTGACATTGGAAGCTGCAGAAAGCGGGCGGCCTCAATAGCGGGAAGGGCCGTCACCTGCCGTCCCGTCAATTCCCGGAGCCCACAGGCCACAGACAGACTGGCTGCATAGGAATATCCGCAGCCTGTCAAAATGATCTGGCCGATGTCTTTCTGTCTTAAAAAGGCCGCACTGTTCTTTGCCTCTTCAAATATGCGCCCAAGCTCATCCCCGATCAGGCCAGGTACTGAAAAGATGTGCTCACGTATTGGATTGTAAAACGCTTCCTTTTCCACTGCCACTGCCTCCTTGTGCTGAAAAAGAGCTGCCGGAGTCCGGCAGCCTCTTATGCTCTCATAATACCATTTCTTATCCCTTTACAGACCCGGACTGCATGCCTCCCACAATACGCTTCTGGAAGATTAGGAAGATTATAAGAGTGGGGATCAAAATAATCATCGCCCCTGCCATTGTTCCTCCGTAGGATGCCTCCTCCGCAAAGTTCAGTGTTTTTAAGCCCACCTGGACTGTGCGCATCTCGTTACTGGAATTGGCCACGATCAGAGGCCACAGATACATATTCCAGGTGCTGATAAACGAAGAAATAAACACGGTTACAAGGATCGGCGTAGAGATGGGCAGCAGGATATTGAAGTAAAACCGCAGATCGCCGCAGCCGTCGATCTCAGCCGCTTCATGGAGCTCCTTTGAAACAGTCATAAAATGCTGGCGCATCATAAAGACATTGTTCGCAGATACAAAATACAGCAGCATGATTCCCAGATACGAATTAACCAGTCCCAGTTGGGAGATCGTAAAATAGTTGCTTGTGAGGATCACATCTCCCGGAATCAGCATGGTTCCCAAAACCAGATAGAACAGCACCGTTTTGCCCGGAAAATCCAGAAAAGCAAAGCCAAACCCGGCCAGAGACGCCGTGATCAGGCGGACGATACTGCACACAAGGGAGATAAAGAGGGAATTCAGCAAAAACCTGGGGATCAACGATTTTGTCCAGGCAGCATTGTAGTTGCCCATATAAAGTCCCTTTGGCAGCAGCCTTGGCGGCCTGGAGAGAATCTCCGACACACGCATGAAGGACAGTGACAGGCAATAGAGAACAGGCGCTATGATCAGGAGGCCGCACAGAACTGCAATTACCTGAATCACGACGCTTTTTCCGTGGTTCTTTTCCCTTGATCCATTTGACCTTTGTTTCATCATGAGTAATGCACCTTCTTTCTCTCCAGAACAAAGCTGAGCAACAGCACGCCGAAGGCAATGATAAAGGCAAGTACGGCCGATGCATAGGCAGAGCCATAATTATAGATATAAAAGGCCTTGCGGTACATATAATAAATCATGGTTGAGGTTGCACTGTTGGAGGTTCCTCCCTGAGTCAGGGCAATCACCAGATCGGACATCATCATACTGGATGCCAGATTGGTGGCCAGCAGATAAAACAGAGTAGGAGAGGTCAGCGGGATATATACATTGATCACCTGAGCCCACACAGAGGCCCCATCCAGCCTTGCACTCTCAAGCAGATCCTCAGGCACATTCCGCACAGCGGCCAGGAGGAAGATAAAGGCCATGCCTACATGAAGCCATATACCAATCATGCACAAGGTATAGACCATGACATTTTTGTCTGTCAGCCATCCCACATTCAGGTTCAGATAATGGTTGACCGGGCCAATGTTAGGATTCAGCATCAGGTTGAATATAGTGGTCGCCACTGACATGGACACTGCCATGGGGAGCGCCAGACAGGTTTCATAGAACCGGGACAGCCTTCTTGTTTTACAGCAGAGCATTGCAAAGAAATAAGCCAGCGCCAGCGTCACCGGCACGGTGATCAGCGTGTAGCGCACCGTATTTTTTACAGATTGCCAGAACTCAGCGTCGGCAACTACCTTTGTGTAGTTTTTAAGGCCGGCGAATGCGACGACCTCGTTGTTGGCATTGATTGTAAAAAAGCTTAAAATGATCGTTTTTACAAACGGATAATAGCTAAATACAACGATCAGGATCAGCGCCGGAAGGAGGAAAAAATAGCCTTTCAGCTTTCTCTTTGATGATCCCCCATTCCATCTGCGCGTTTTACCGGAAATATGATCATTTCCCATGGTCTTCCCCTTTTCTTTTGGTGCGTTTTGCAGGATACCTCATGACCAGCACACTGCCGCCACATAAAGGTTCATGACGGCAGTATGCCATTCCACTAATTCAGAGGGTTCGCCTCATTATACTCATCCAGGGCTGCATTGCAGCGGGAAGCCATTTCCTCCACAGCCTCATCCACTGAGATCTCCCCTGCAGAGAACTTTGCACCGACCTCCTGGAAAATGGTTGTAAATTCCTGCTGGGTGGGAGCCAAATGCTCCTGAACCTTTGGATTGGAGTTCTTTAAGGCGTCATAGAATACTACAAAATATGGATTTTCCTCTACATACTCCTTCATTGGCTCATAGTCGAAGGTCTGTTCGTTTACAGGAACGGTTCCTGTCACAGAGCAGAATGCATACTGCTGCTCAGGAGCAACCCAGAATTTGATGAAGTCCCAGGCTGCCTGGATCTTTGCTTCGTCACCCTTGTTTAAGATGTAGACACTGGTGCCGCCAGGAGCCACGCTTCCGGAATCGGATTCGCTGACCTTCGGAAGCGGAGCAACGCCAAAGTCAAAGCCCATCTCCTTTGACATGGTGGTCACACTTCCCAGGGCGCTGTTGGAGGAGCAGAGCATTGCGCTTAAGCCGGAGCAGAATTCATCGCGGGCCTGGTTGCCGGACTCAATATACTGTACGGCTCCCGTATCCAGCACTTTCTTCCATTCGGTCAGGAATTTGGCCATGGTTCCGTCCGTATCAAAGGTAACCTTTGTCATGCGGCCCGCGCGGCCCGCTTCATTGTCGCCGATAAAGGAATACTCTCCCTGCCCGCTGATCCAATGGTTGAGATATACGTTTGAAACGGCCAGGGTGATCGCATACTGTGAAACGGTTCCGTTGCTCTCAACCTTTAACAGCTTTTCAGCCATTTTCGCCATGTCGTCAATGGTTGCCGGAGGGGTCTCAGGATCAAGGCCTGCCTCTGCAAAGGCTGTCTTGTTCCAGAAAAAGCCCATGGTGGAAGCGTGGAACGGCATGGAATACAGTGTGCCGTTGTAGGTATAGGTAGTCAGCAGGGATTCCAGGATATCTGCATCAAAGCTGTCATCCTTTGCCATCAGATCCCCAACGGGAACTACCGCCTCCACAGTGCTCATATACTCCACATCGCCGGCAAAAATCTGGATCAGATCCGGATAGTTGGACGTATCCTTTGCCTGTACCAGCGTTTTGAAGGCGCTGACTGAGTCGCTCTGATAAACTGCGGTGATATGAATGCCAAGCTCTGCCCCCGCATTTGCGTTAAAATCGTCCACGATCGTCTGCAGCACTTCCCCCGCAGATCCGCCGCGGTTATGCCAGAATACAAGCTCCGTTGTTCCTGAAGAGGCAGAACTGTCTCCTGAAGCGGCGGCTGTCCCACCGCTCTGTGCCCCGCCGGCAGCAGCCGTACCGGAAGAGGTGGAATTTCCACCGCAGCCTGCAAGAAGACTGGCACTCATTGCCACAGCCAAAATTGATGTCAAAAATCGTCTCATGTGTTTTCCTCCCTTATATGGATTTTTTATATGGAAATGCCTTCGCATTTCGTTTCGTTATTTCTCAGCGGTCTTCCTTAAGGAATGAGGGGACTTTCCTATGGTGTTCCTGCATGACTGCCTCCGTATTCCGAAAAGCACAGTGCTTTGATGGCCTCTGCCACTCCTAACGCATAGGAGTTCCTTGCAACGTAAACGGCTTTTTCCTTCACCTCAGGCAGCGCATTTGCCACCGCTACGCCATAGCCTGCCAGCTCAAGCATTTCAATGTCATTCCGGTAATCGCCGCATGCCATTACCTGTCGTAAGGGAATGTTCAGGATACCCGCAAGCTCTCTGACTCCTGTTGCCTTATTGCAGTTTTTAGGACCCAGCTCTACTGCTTTGCTGGAAAAGGTGGTAATCCAGTAAAGCTCCCTCATAGGCTCCAGACGCTCTGTAAATTCCTGTATCACCCCTGTTCGCTCCTCATCCATGATCATTACCTTTTGGAATCTTCCATGCTCCCAGTCAATGGATTCGAAGGGAAGCAGCTCGGTAAAACGGTTTCCAAACCGTTTATGTTCCCGTACATATCCTGTTTCCCTCAGGGCACGCTCATGCTCTGTTGTAGAAATGGTCACGGTCAGCCCCAAAGCATCTGCTCTTTTGATGATATCCCGGACAGGTTCAATGGAAAAGCCATGGTCCGTCAGGCATTTGCTGCCCTGAATGATATAAGCTCCGTTGCCTGCAATACAGGGCGCATCAATCTTTAACTTTTCCATAAAGGGCTTTACAAGCTCCGTGGTGCGCCCTGTGGCCAGGGCAAATATGATCCCCGCCTTCCGGCATGCTTCAACTGCACGGATCAGCTCCTGCGGGATCGTCTCCGACTTGTCCACCAGGGTTCCGTCAATATCGCTTACAATTAATTTGATTCTGTCCATAGTATCATCTCTCTCCCTTCGTCGGCTGGCCTTCATCCTCCCCGGCCAGCTTCAGCAGGTAATTGCCCACCTCAATGGAGTAGCGGATCGCGCTGGGCACCAGCTCATCCGGCGTATGCTCTGTGTATCTGTGGATTTCAAATGCAAAGTCTCCCTTATATCCAATGGTTTTCAGCGCTTTCATAAAGGGCTTCCATTCCATTACGCCCGTAAAGGGAAGAAGGTGATCCGCCTTGATGTCAAAATAGTCGGAGATGTGCGTGGACTTTAAGCGTTTTCCGATCACCAGGATCTCCTTTGCGGGATCTAAGCCGCTGATCCCCGCATGCTCCACGTCATAGCAGATCCCCACGTACTGGCAGTCAAAGGAGTCTACCAGATCAATGAGATCCTCAATGGAAGCGGTATAGCGCTTTCGGGGTGCAATATTCCAGTCCCACAGGTTTTCAAAGGCAATCCCCACATTCCATTTTGCGGCGTACTCCAGAAGGGGAAGAAAATATTCCCTGTTCTTTTTCTTAGAGCTTTTTCTCATCTCTCCGGAGGAATAGTCCGTCCCTGCATGGATCGCCACCCAGGGAATCCCCATTCTGGCAGCGCACTCGATGGAGCGGTAGATCAGCCGGTCCTTCTCCTCCCGGTCAGGAACGTTGTCGTCACAGAAATTATAGAAGGGGGCATGGGCCTGACCGAAGGTGATATCGTAGGCCGCCGCTATGTTCACAATCCTGTCGATCCACTGGAGATAATGGTCTGTGACGATGGGAAAGCGAAAATTGCAGTAATCCAGAAAGCTTAAATCCATCCGGCGGTATCCTGCCTCCCCGCAGTAGCGCACACAGTCCTCCAGCCGCCCCTTTGTTCCGTCTGCCCGGTTAAAATAAATGTTGGATGATGTCGATAGCCTCATATTGCTCCTTTATCCTTCAATCGCCCTGTCTGTCATCAATCACTCATTACCTTTACAAAATATTCCCTGTTTCTTGGCCCGTCAAACTCCAGGAAGTATATCCCCTGTGAGTGTCCTAGCAACAGCTTCCCTTCATGGATGGGGATGCACAGGTTGACGCCAATCAACGAGGATTTCACATGTCCCGCCGCATCCTGGGGCGTGTCATGCTGGTGCTTAAAGTCAATGCGGGTGGGAATCAGACGGCAGATCTCATCCTGAAGGTCCAGAAAACCGTTGGGATCCCAGAAGGAGGTGATGGTCAGGGCTGCAGTGGTATGGGGGATCGTGATCACACAGAGTCCTTCCTCCACTTGGCACTCCTCCACAAACACCTTGATATCATCGGTCAGCGCTACTACATCCCGCTCCTTTGTCTGAATCTTGAAATTTTTCAGCATAATCTCATTCTCCTTTCTGTTGCCCTCGGTCAGTCCAAAACGATCTCACTATTTATGATTCCCGCTCCCTGGTCCGCAAAGCTCCACGGACCCTTACAGCCACGGCCATATTCCTCGCCAGTCAAGACATTTATATATCCTGCCAACAGGGCGCAGGGAATAAAATTGGTAAGTGAAGCCGAAAAGCTGTAGGCAGTTGACGGGAAAATTCCTGTCTTTGCCTTTGTATCTCCGAAAAGCCCCGGATCATCTGTCAGGACCCAAGTGGGCCGTCCCATATCGTCTGCCGCATGCTTCACCATCTCACGAACCCGCACAAGACCCCTGTTTTCCTTTGAGCACACGACCACTGTACCGGTCCTGTCTGCCTTTCTCAAGAAAAAGTTAAGGTGCAGCCATTCCTCAGCGTTGATACACATTGCATATGCTCCATCCGCCTCAAAGGCTTTGGCGTGTCCATACCAGGCCGCAGCATAGTCCGTTCCGGCACCCACGAAGTCAAAGGCTTCCATTTCCTTCCACTCCTGAGCCATCTTTAATGCCTCTTCATCCATTCTTGGAAGAAGCTGCTCCAACTCATCTGCCTGGCGCAGAAGATCTCTGCGGTAAGCATTTGCCTGATCCATGGTAAAACGGCCACGAACCTCCCCAAAACGGATGGCAAGAAGCAGTAAAGCCAACACAGAGACGAGGTACGAACGGACACCGGGGCCGCCCTCCTGCTTTGGGATGGCCAGGTCAAGGATCCTGGAAACGCTCTTTCCCAGAAGGGACTCCCTGTTTCCCGTTACCCCCAGGGCAAAGGCGCCAGCTTTTACGGCTCGCTGGATTGCTTCTCCGACGCGGGCTACGGTTCCCGAATTGCTCACCGCGATCACCAAGGGATTTCTCGGCGCAAAGCCCAGCTGGCTATCTGCATAATAGCGGCTTAAGTCCAGGGCCGGAACCACCTCGGTGGGAACCCCTGTCAGCTGCTCAAAGGTATATTTTGTTGCCATGGCTGCAGCGTGGGAATCGCCGCAGCCTGTGAGAACGATCTTCTGAATGGAGAAGATCTCTTCGAAGGATAAAATACTGCGTGTCTTAGGCTCCAGAT
Source organism: Lacrimispora sp. 210928-DFI.3.58 (assembly GCF_020554865.1). Lineage (GTDB taxonomy): Bacteria > Bacillota > Clostridia > Lachnospirales > Lachnospiraceae > Enterocloster. The sequence continues at coordinate 100,239 of NZ_JAJCIC010000010.1, read as the reverse complement.
CTTCGTACTGCTGCCTTAAAAGCTCCGGCAGGCTCATCGCCTGTCTTCTCATTGCATTATCAAACTGATTCATCTCTTCACCTCTGTTGATTAAATAATTCTAGTTCCCATTTCTGTACCTCTGGCTGGCTAAAAGCAGAGCCCCCATGTATCTCCCCTTCCAAAAGGATCAGATCTGCATGGTATCCCGCTTTTACAAGCTGATCATGGAAATGGATGTCTATGCCGCAATTCCCTCTTTGCTACAGCGCAGCTTCCAGGGCCACCTTCATCATATTGGTGAAGGCGCACTGCCTCTCCTCGACCGTTGCCTTTGTGCCAGTGGGAAAACTGTCTGATATGGTAAGCATGCAGGCTGCTTGGCGCTTTAACACCTGCGCATTGTGGAACAGGGCAAAGCTTTCCATATCCACGCAGCGGCAGCCATGCTTTTTATAAATTGCCCTGTAATCATCCACATTTTCCTCCGCATAAAATACGTCGCTGGAATGTACTATCACAGGAGTAATCTGAATTCCAAGGTTCTGTGCTGTCCGCAGTATCCTTTGGTTCAGGTCAATACTGGGGTAAAGAATATCTGAGGTACAGCCGCTCTGGGTCCGTGCAAAGCTGCTCTCGCTCCAGGCACTGTCCGCAAGAACAATGTCATACAGCTTTAAATCCTCCGTGTAAGCGCCTGCTGAACCAATCCTGATAATCTGCTTTACATCATAAAATTGGTACAGCTCATAGGAATAGATTCCCATGGAAGGCATTCCCATACCGCTGGCCATGACAGAGAGTTCCTTTCCCTTATAGTACCCTGTGAAGCCGTATACATTTCGTACATCCGTCACCAGTCTCGCATCCTTTAAAAATGTCTCTGCAATAAATTTGGCCCTCAGCGGGTCGCCGGGCATCAGCACAAGCTCTGCGATCTCGCCTTTTTCCGCTCTGTTATGAGGCGTTCCCATACGTTCACATCCTTTCTCTAAAACACTGCTTTTACAATTTCCTGCCTGTCCACGTCAATTACACCGTATGTGTTCAGTCTAAGCCTCGGTATCACCGGAAGGCTTACAAAGGCCAGGGTCATGAATGCATCGATCCCTTCAGAAATTCCCAGCTTATGTGAAATATCCTTCAGCTCCTCAAGGCGCCTGTCCGTCTCCTCCAGCGTAAGCCGTGACATCAGACCTGCATCGCAATATCAGCCTCTATAACCGATTCTGTAAACACATTGATGATTCCAGAGATATGCTTATATCGCATATGCTTTTTGCTCCCATTTCTCTAACAGGTCTTCTGCTACAGTCTTTATGATCTGTTCAAACTTTCCTTCCCGGATATCCATAGAGCATGCAAACATCAGGTTCAGCGGATAATCAAAATTCTCTACATTTGCTCCTGTCATATCTCGGAACTCATGGGCTTCACCAAGGTTGGGGACCCTATCCTTCATATAACGTGTATCATCCATGTAACCATAGAGCTTTTTCCCTAGTTGAAAGGCCATGCCGCACTCAAAGCCTACATCGTTGCTGCACTCATATCCTCTATAATCATTCAGATTAGCAATAATGGCATCACAATTTCTAATATGCTGCTGATAATTGTCGAACAGATTTGTTGCAGCTGTGTAGGATGAAGTAGTCTCTATTTTTTTTACTCCATCTGCCCAATCAATAGGAGCGTAAGCTTCCAGTCCATATTCCCCACAGATCTGTTTCATTCGGCTATAAATTTCAGCAGCATTTTTTTCATAACGCTCAGGACCTGCTAAATAGACCATTGGCCGCTCGCATGATTTGCGTGTCCGGGCCGTTGTGAAATTGGCCTGATAGCCTCGTATCCCTTTGTATTTCGCATCCTCTTCCAAATCTATTTGTAAGGTCTTCAAACAGTCATAAAAATCGCCTTCTACGATCTTAGTAGAGCCTATAACGCAAGGGGAGAAGGGCAATTCTTTATAGGGAGCCTCCCTACCGTGCTCATCATATACCTTACCGTCACGTAGAACATATTTCTGATCCTTCCATGCTAATGGTCTTTTATCCCTTGTATAGCCATAGCATTTGGCGCCCTTTGCGTAGGCCATCCCAATTTCATAAATGGTCCCGCTGTCCGGTTCTGACCCGCGGTATGCCTCCAGATCAGCTATAATCACAGTTGTATCAAGCATAATTTCTTTTAAATCTGCAAAAATACTTTGTGCATGATCCTGCAGATTTTCACTACTCATATCCAGAGGATGGTCATTGGGGAGCGTTACCCCAAAACCGAGAGATTCTGCTCGTTTTCTCATAGCAGCAAGCATTTCTGTTCCACCTATGTAAAAACATTCAGGTCCCGCAATATAAATCCATTCTTTTTCCGACACAACAGCACCTCCTTTCTAGCCAAGAACCAATTCCATTAACATGTTTAAAAATTTACTGTAATCCGCTTTTTTTCCTATTTTAACTAAAGGAAGGTGGGACCAGACATGATGATGCCTGTAATCCACAACGGTATTTCCTAGTGTCAGGCCATCTTTTGTCTCAACTCCCACATGAGCCTCGAAGGTCTCTACTATTGTTTCATCAATGGCATATGCTACCGCCATACAGTCGATTACAGTGCAATAAGCCTCAAAGCCCCGCCCATTCACAAAATGGATTGCATTATAAAGGAAATGGGCTTCCTTTTTATCACTTAACCTCAGGCGTTCGATATCCTTTTCTGTCAGGTTCACATCAAAGTGTGTTGCCACATCTAATCCTAATGCAACTAGATCAATACCGGAATTATATACGATAGAGGCGGCCTCCGGGTCTACATATACATTCCACTCGCTTTGCGGCGTATCTCCCGTGGCGTTTGCAAAAGCATAAGCATTTAAACCAAACATGCCAGAAATCGCATAAATTCCGGCAATCATCCCTTTGATCTCCGGAGCCTTCTTCAGAGCCATAGCAATATTGCTCATGGGCGCAGTCGAAACAATATATACTTCTCCTGGATTTGCTTTTATTACATCTATGATCAGATCAACCGCATGTTTTTCGCATAAAGGAGTAACAGGATTAGGAAGAAAATTCTCTGCCTGTCCGTCTTTACCGTGAGTGAAGGGATCTTTTGGGATGTCGCGAAACATGGGTTCTGCCATTCCACGGGCTACCGGAATATCCGTTCTTCCCAACAGCTCCAGCACTTTTTGTGCATTGGCTGAAGTCACATCAACAGGATAATTGCCGTTTACGGTTGTAATTGCCATAACCTGCAAGGCTGGCGATTTCACTGCCATTACAATAGCCATGGAATCGTCCATACCCGGATCACAATCTAAAATGATTTTTTTCTTTAATTCCTTTTCCTCCATATACTTATTACCTCCTTTATTTTGTTGTAACATTTCACCCAATATTTTTGTCTGTTTCGTCTGATATGATAAGACTGTCACACAGCAGCGCGCTCTCTGACATAAAGAAACCGGCAGCTTGCTTTTCTGACCAGACTAACAGCCAGATCAGGATTTTTCCATCTAATTACGAAATGTTTCTACGGCTACGCTTCTCCTTCTTGGCTTTGTGCTTTTTGAACCAACGGAATATTGCTATCTAAAATCAATGGTAAATTTAGATAAATATTTTAAATTTATTATACCATTTTGTTTATCTTTGTCAATAAAGTTTTTCAGGTTTTGTATGATATTCATATGATAAAAACAAAATAAGGATGAGAACAAAATTTATCATCATTCTCATCCTTATCTGCTTACTTTATTCAATCATTTAATTGATTTGTTTATCTTTCACTGATTTGCGCTCCACAATACTGGGAGTAAAATAATAATTTCGGTATGGCATTGGTTCATCTATCTCAGTCTGTGCAAGGCGTTCTGTCAGAACCTCAATCACTTTTGAAGCCATCATATCACTATTTTGATCAACACTAGTCAAAGGAACCTTCATCAGATCGCATAGAGCCGTGTTATCATACCCAATTACGGAAAGGTCGGCTGGTATGGAAAGACCATGCTCCTCCGCATAAAGATACACGCCGTAGGCCATCAGGTCATTGCCGGCCATTATTGCTGTTGCTCCCTGGGCTAATAGCAGCTCCGCTCCTTTGCGCCCACTCTCAATATCGTAATGTCCATAATGCACTAGCTCATTATTATAAGAGATACCGGCAGCGGACAGCGCTTCGCAATAGCCATTTAATCGTTTCCTGGCAGTGTAGATATTTTCCTCTCCAATTATGCATCCAATTTTGGTATGCCCATGGCTAATCAAATATTCTGTGGCAATACGGCCCCCATATTTATTGTCTGCAGTTACAAAATCGCAAAAAACGGAGTATGCTGCCCTGTCAAGCAGTACAATAGGAGGGCCGCTCTTTTGGAAGGACTTTAATGCTTTTACATTTTCTTTATTCATTGTCCTGGGAGGAATGACAATAAGGGCATCTACATTTCGTGTGATCAGACTTCCCAGCGCAGAATAAAAATGCTGTACATCATCACCCGTTGTACATTGGTGAACGATATATCCCTGTTCATAGGCACATCTGGAGACTTCCCCAGCCAGGTGGCTGAAAAAAGGGTTTCCTCTATCAGGGACTACCATACCTAAAACTCCTGCCTTTTTTATCTCTGCAAAATCGGAACCCATTTCCAGTTGAAACCGCATTTCTCTGGCAATCCGCAGAATGTTTTCTTTTGTCTCTTCCGTGATCCTTGATGGGCGATTATTCAGCACCAGCGATACTGTACTCGGAGACACCCCTGCAGCTTTTGCTATATCTTTTACCTTCACTCTCAATATAAATCAGCCTCCCATGGAGCTATTTTGATAAATAAATTTACCAAAATTATACCTTGTTTTTGCTTAAGCGTCAACAGGATATATCATTTTAGAGAGGTTGGTGTTTCCAAACCCACAAAGTGTTCTTTCCATTCATCCTCCGTTCCGCCAAACACATTAACCACAGCGAAAATTACTCCCTGGCTCCCTGTTCTGTCTTATTTTTCCAATTTCCGACTACACCTAATTAAAAAACCTCGTATCCTTTGATCGGATCACAAAGCCATTTTCATTCTTCTCCGGAGAAACAACAAACGTTACCGTACCCACATTGCTTTCCCCCTCAAAATCAATGGTATATGTTACAATGGTATCTGTCTCCGCTTCTTCCTCTTTGGCAGTTTCTGAAAATGTATATTGATAATCCGGGAAATCGGAAATGCCGATATAGTAATATCCATCCAGATAATAGAAAGCAGTCTGTCCTTCCTCCATATCCTCAAAAGCAGGTTTTATATCCGGCAATTCCGCACCAAAAACCAGCCTTGCATGATCCTCAGCTTCCTGCCGGCTTACTTTCACAACGTTTTCCTCCACTCCCAAATCTTCCCGGTATACCGTTTCCATCTGTCCTGATAATGCGCCTGTATAGGAATAGAACAGAAAATCACACCAAAATTTATCATCCCTTACCGTCTGTGCATTAAAATCATTTAATTCCCTACACATTTTTGCCAGAAATGCCTTATTGTTGTCAGTAAGTTCAAGAATATCCCTCACCTGTATCTGTGATTCGGATTCTGTTGGCGCAGCAGTTTCCCCGTTGTCTGATTCTAAAGGCTCTGCGGTTTCTAAGCGCTCTGTATCCCAATTAGCCGCTGCCGCCTGCTTCTGTTCTGTCAAATGGCGGTCACAGCCGGACAGCAACACCAGTATCATAACACAGGATAGCAGGATTCCTTTTGCACCAGTTCTTCTTTTTAACATTTTTTTCCTCTCTCTCGGATTATTCTATGGAGTCTCCTGCTTCCTATTATCCCATCATTTTTCGGGATTGCAACCCAACTTGTGCGAAACGACATATTCTTCTTTTCTCTGGTCATTCAACAACCAAAACATGCAGGAAAATGTCTTTTCATACATATTTTTTGCATTTTCCGGACTATTTGATTATACTAAAATCGTGGTACAAGCTGCCCTGAATTAGTTCTTTTCCCGGATGGAGAATCTCTTTTAGCCGACAGGGGAAATAAGGATATTCTCTTTCTTGATATAGAGATGCCCGGTATCAACGGGATTTACGTTGGAAATGAATTGAAGAAAACAAACGACAAGCTCATTATCTTTATTGTAACCTCCCATTCCAAATATCTGGATGATGCCATGCGTTTTCATGTCTTCCGCTATCTTTCAAAGCCTTTAGACAAACAAAGGTTTTTCCGTAATATGAAAGAGGCCGTTGACCTGTACCATGCCATAACATTCAAGATTCCTATTGAAACCAGAGAAGGGGTACATACGTTACCCACTTCCTCTATTATCATGGTGGAAGCACAGGGCAGAAAAATAATCGTACATACTACTTTCCGTGACTTTGAATCTGTCCACAACCTGCAATATTGGTCAGAACTGCTGCCCCAAAACTGCTTTTTCCAAACACACCGCAGTTTTATTGTCAATTTTGAACAGGTATCAAATTTTGACCATACCCTTGTATATATGGCAGACAGCCAGTTTCAGGCCTACTTAACCAGGCGGAAATACCATGCATTTAAAGAAGCCTATCTCCTTTATCTGGAAAGCATGCGATAAAAGGCTTGGGCTATATGGAGGTACAATATGGAACATATAATTTGCTTTTTCTTGATTTTCCTGACTGAAGCAATGATACTGCGTCAATATGCCTCCCGGTGTTTTTCTGCGAAGCATCAGCCGGCAATCCAGCTGGCTGTACTGTGCAGTCTTTACATTGCCCTGTTTGCTGCGGCATTATTGGGTTCAAAATGGCTGAACACAATTTTATATCTTGCTGCCAATTTCATCTTTTTATTTACGCAGTATGAATTAAGCTGGTATCCCGCCTTTTTCCATTCCTCTGTTCTGACAGCCATTATGATGACATGTGAACTGATGGTATATTATGTCATTCTGTATTTTGTGCCGCGCTTTTGGGAAAAAAATGAGATTCATGCCCTCACAGTCTTTTCTGTATGCTCCAAACTGATATTTTTCACTCTGATCTCTGTTCTTCTCCATCTGTATTTTTTACAAAGACAGAGACACAATAACGACCAGCATGATCGTTCAGATTTGTTTCTGATACTGCTTCCCATCACCTCTGTTTTTATTATGTTTACCTTTATAAAAATCAGCGACTTCTGCAATCTGTCTCCGGCATTAAACTGGATGATAACACTAAGTGTCATTTTTTTTGCTGGCAATCAATCTTCTGGTGTTCGCATTTAATCAATACAATCAGGAGAAGCATCTGAAATATACCCAGATGCAGTTATTACTCCAAAAGGAATCCGATTCCATACAATATTATGAGATGCTTCTCTCACAGCATGAAAATCAAAGCATCTTAATACATGATATCAAAAAACATCTGCAATCTATCGATATACTGAATGCTGAAAAGGAGCATGATAAAATTGCCATATACATTCACCAGCTGATGCAGTCTTCCGATTTAAAGGAATCCCCACGGCTGTGCGACCATGATATGCTGAATGCAATCCTGTCCAGGTACCAGCGTCAATGCCAGCAAAAGCAGATTGCCTTCTATGCCGATATCCGAAGCAGAATCGTGGATTTTATCACAGCTGCAGACCTTACTTCCCTTTTTTGCAATTTATTAGACAATGCGGTCGAAGCTGCGGAAAATATCCCTGATGCCTATATCGAAATCAGCGCCTGCCATCGGGAGAAAACACCTTTTGTCGTGATAACTGTTGTGAATTCCAGCAGAAAAAATCCTCTTTCAGGGTCCGGACGCAAACCAGCCACCAGTAAACCTGACAAATGTAAACATGGTTTCGGCATAAAAAGTATCCATAAAATAGTCCTTAAGTATCAGGGAGAAATTCAGATGTATTATGATGGCGAATCACTGACTTTCCATACTATTATTACATTAAAGCAGCCTTCCTCTGCTTTCCCAGGGTATCATCCATCAGGCTATCTGTCTGAGCGCTGTATGGCACAATAGCCGCCACGCCGATCACTACTCTTTCAAGGAATGAACCCATGGAGCATATAGTTTTATTTTTAAGACTGCAATTTTCATCAGTTCAATTTTCCAAATTGTGAAGCCGTTTCCATTCTTCCCACCTCTGGTCATTCATCAGCAGCTTCCAGGCGCCACGGTAATCCAGCCCAAACAAATCGAACCTGCGCATCAGATTGCTCACAACCTGTCCTTCCGGCCTGCTGGCCCCAAGGCATCCTCCGCCTGGCAGAACCTTTTGGCTTCCCTGATAATCTCTCTGTGCATTTTCCGATGTCCTGTATCGATCCAGCAGTTTTACATAAATGCTCTGTAAACGCCGATCCGAAATTCTCTCCAGGGCTTGAATTGCATAAATTAATAAGTATGGATCCTGTTCAACCGACAAGAAATCTAAAAAATAATCTACTACTACTTCTTTGCCGGATAACGCTCTGATACAATAAAATAACACGGTCTTGTCACTTCTGTCCAAGTCCTTTTGTACAAGCGCTTCCTTTAATCTTCCGGCATTGATATCCGGGCAGTCCTTCAGGGCCTTAATAGTATAGCATGCATCCCGGAAGGCATCCCCGCGCAGCTGCGGCAGCTTTTCAAGAATCTGCTCCTGCCACTTCTTTTTGATATCCCAGTCCCCTTCATAGGTAATGACAGAAACAGCCTCTGCATAGGCGCCGTACTCCCACAGTTTTTCAATCTGCCCGGCCATTCCCTTTACATGGAAATGTGCCAGCATCTTGATCAGCCGCATCCACTCCAGCTCCAATAATTTTTACCTCGCTGTATTCTGAGTTCGGAACATGATTTCTGTAAGATTACTCTCATCATCAACGCGGCAAACCGGAAGTTATCTTTTAAAATCTATCTGTACCAGTTTTTTCCCATTAGGCAGCATATGCTCCAAACTTCTGATTGCATGATAATCGATTTCGAGCATCGCATTCTTTAATGTCTGTTCTTCCATTTGATGATGCACCTGTTCCAGTCCGTCAAACACATGCAGATAAGGGGAATCTGATACCCAATTATCCTCCATATTGATTTGAATAATACATGAAACATACTTTGGATCTGCCTGCCTGATTGCTTTCTGAAAGCACTCATATCCAATATACTCGATCAACAGATTGGCAATAACCATATCTGCTTTTGGCAGCTTATCTGTTTCATCTATCAAATTGATACACAGACATTCCAGAAGACCGTCCAATTGCGGATACCTTTGAACGACCGCTTGCAGATAAGAAGAATTGATGTCAACTCCATATACTCTTTCAAACCTGTCCTTCTGAATATGTTCAAGACCATTACCGCCTGCAATACCAAATATCATTACACTGGAAATGGGATAAGTATCAAATTGACCTTTCATCATTTCGTTCATAGCCTGCAGCTGCATAACGGAATCAAGCTTCATATGATTTTCATAATCAGTTAATGGAATTCCTACCCACGGATTTTTCATTTTCAATCTTCACCTCATCAAACACCAATTTGCCGGACTTAGCCTGCATAAGCATCCACAGGACTATTTGTATATTGAAATAATTCGTAATATTATAACATACAGACAGGTCTGTTTCAAGATTATAGGTTTGACAGACATCTGCTCTCTTTCCTTCCACTTCCCGGCAAGCATCTGCCTCTGAGTCTTAAAAAATACGATCATACTAATAAGAAACGGAAGAAAATATGTTGACAGCCTATATAAAATCACCGCCGATGACGCTGCGATATGCCCAATATACGGAGAAAATACTAAAAGAAAGGCAAATTCCGCCGGTCCCATACCTGCCACATTCAGAAGCGCCCCACCAAAAGCATCATCATGGCGGACAATGCCTGCACCTGCCAGAACGAGATTCCCTCACCACCCAACAGACGAATACATAAAAATGGAATACTGTACATCCAGCCCAATCTTATCAGATCTAAAAACAGCACCTTTCTCCGGCAGGAACGGTTATGGAGAAGCTGCTGTGCTTCTTTATAAAGCGATTCCAGATTTGTACTCCATATATTTTTCCTTTCCGTCCACTTTTCTGTGGATGGAAGTTTGCCGATACTCCAGAGCGCCAGCCTAAAGATCCGGTTCCAGGTACAGATAAGAATCAGAAAAACGATAATGAGCGTACATACCGCAGCAGTACAGATAATAGCCCTGCATCGGCATTGTTCCAGCAGAAAATGTAGCAATATTGGCAAACACACCCAGAAACACTACCGCCACTCCCTGATAGAACCGAATCTCCGGAAATGCACTGCGAAGCAATGAAAAATAAGCTGCTGCATCCAATAACTGATACCCTACGCTCATAATAAAAAGAAGAACGACTCCCACAGGCGGAATGGAAAGAAGCCCTTCTGCAATCGCCGGATAATCATCCCGAAAAACAAAGGTAATCAGCAGAAAACTATCTTCCCCCAAAAAGCAACATTGTAAAGTCCATTATTTTATGATATGCTTGCACTATATTCAGAAAAGTGAGTTGATACTTATGAATCGAACCAAAACTGCCATCGTATCCGCATTCTGGCAATTATTAGATGAAAAATCTTACAGTCAGATTACGGTAAAAGATATCGTTACCCGATGCCTGATCAACCGCAATACATTTTATTACCATTTCCATGATATCCCTGATCTTCTGGAATATTCTTTCAAGGACGAGGCAGACCGCATCATTCAGACATACAGCCGTTTCGGATCTCCCCTTGACTGCATCACACCCTTTGTAGAAATCGGAGCAAAACGTAAAAAGGCCCTTCTCCACATCTACCGCTCTGTCCAGCGGGAAATCTTTTTAAAAGAAGTGGAACGTTTATGTCTTTATACTGTAAGCGAGTATGTCAATACGGTTACTGACGATCTGACCCTACGCAAAGAAGACAAAGAGCTTTTGATCCGTTTTTATAAATGCACCCTGGTCGGAACCATCCTTGACTGGATGGATCACTCCATGGACTACGATCTCCTGAAAGCCATGGAACGAATCTGTGATCTGTTTGCCGGCACCGGCAAGCAGGCCTTTTTAAAATCCGTAAAACCGGAGCGCGCCATCAAAAGCTCTAACAAAAGCCAAACAGCAGTCCCGTAAAACCGAATACAACAACTGCCACAGCGCTTCCTGTCAGGAATTCCGATATTGTATGGCGTTTTAAATACACTGATGCCCAAAATTCAATTAAATAAAGAATCAGGCAGGCAGCAATGGATTTTCCGCCAAAAAAATAGCACAAAATCAGATAAGGAAGAACACAACTGCAAGCATGTCCACTTGCCCTTATCCGAAAGCCGCGATTTATGATTGTCAGCACTATGGCCGCTGTAAGATAGGAAACAAAAATCCACATCAGGGCACCGGAAACACCCTTTACCGTACCATAAATCACAGCCGTCAGATAACCGCATAAATTCATGATAAATGCCATCTTCCTCTGGTATTCTCTCTGATCATTGCGAAATTCCGATTTTATCTGTGAAATCGGATATGCACAGGCTGGCAGAACAGTCAAACATCCCATCGACACGATAATGTCCGGCGGTGTACCTATGATAAAGCCTAACTGCCGGTATAAGATTCCAAGCATAACAAATGCCAAGAACGGCGGTACCGTTATAATTCGGATCATTTTTGCTGCCTTTTCTTTCATGTCCCTTCTCCTTTTATCTGTCTTCTCATATCAGCGGCGACCTTCGTTTCTACCCTATCTTCCGGCTGATTCCCATTCCAAAGGCTCCGGGGCCCACATGACAGCCAATACTGAAGGTCAGTGGATCATAATGGATCTCTTCACCAGGGAAAGCCTCTTTTATCATTTCTAACCATTCCCAATCACCCTCTTTGTCAGAAAAGCTTCCTGCCGCACCGACAGAGATTTCAATTCCTCTCTCATGAAATTGGTCAACACTCTTTTGCATTGTTTCAATCAGCCGTTTTTTACATGTTCTGCTGCCTCTTACCTTTGCATATGCATCTACTTTCCCACCCTGGAGCGTTAGAAGAGGCTTCAGACTCAGCAAGGTCCCCATTGCCGCCGCAGCCGGCGTAATCCGTCCACCCTTTTTCAAATATTCCAGTGTTTCCACGCCTACATAGATTATAGAATCATAGGCTGTCTTTTCCAGTTCTTCCCGAATTTCTGCTGCTATACATCCTTTCTCTGCAAGCCAGAGCGCATCCTTCACAGATTGTTTCTGAGTTACAGAAATACGATGATTATCAACCACCTGAACTTTTCCGTCATATTCATCTGCCAGCATTCTTGCAGTCTGGAAGGAGCTGCTAAGACTGCTTGACATTGGAATATATACAATTTCTTCATATCCGGACTCCAGAGCCTTTTCCCAGGTTTCCATTATATCTGCCGGAGCAGGCTGTGATGTAGAAATCGGCTTATGTTCTTCCAAAAAACGGTAAAACTGCTCATGAGTCATATTCTGTCCTTCATAATAGGTTCTTCCGTCTAAGATCACCGGCATAGGAATCACATATATTTCGTTTTCCCATTCTTCATTCCCTAAAATTCCGCTGTTACTGTCAGTTATAATTGCTGCTGCCATTTTAAGTTCTCCTCGCTCTATATTTGAAACATGTAAAACTGCCGTAGTTTCCTGAAAAAAGCCACAGCAGTCTGTAAATCACTCTTTATCGCTTTTTGCCGTCTCACTGGCCTGCCACAGTTCATCTGCCACCGGTTTCCAGCAGGCAGCATAGGAATCACATTTTGCACACAGATGGTCTGCCGATTCCGGCGACTGTAAATCCGTAGAATGGGCTCCGGACTCTGCCACCATTTCTCTTAACTTCTCCGGATTCTCCAGCATAGGACAAGGACGCAGCATATTCTCATTAAAGGGCTGCCTCGTATAATATGCCATCATCATCGGGGACTGCAGCGCATCCAAAAGCGTCTTTTTCCGGATGTTGGAATCCGAATAGTGGACAAATACACAAGGATCGATGTCTCCGTTGGCATTGATATGTAAGTAACGTCGCCCGCCGGCAATACAGCCGCCCACATATTCCGCATCATTCTGGAAATCCATGGCAAAAAGCGGTTTTGTGGCGCGGTAATGACGGATTCGCTCATAGGTCATTCTCCTCTGTTCCGGTGTAGGCATTAACTCCAAAGAAGCGTCATTTCCTACCGGCATGTAATGGAAATACCAGATAAAATACACGCCCATTTCAATCAGTTTGTCATAAAACGCTTCTGATGTGATGGAATCAAAATTCGCGCTGGTATAACAGGCAGAAATACCATATAGCAGTTTCTTTCTGCGCAGCAGATCGATAGCGGCCATGACCTTCTTATATACTCCGTCTCCACGCCTTCCATCTGTAGCCATCTCAAACCCTTCCAATGAAATGGCCGGAACAAAATTTCCTACCCGCAGCATTTCATCCGCAAATTTTTCATCAATTAGAGTTGCATTGGTAAAGCATAAGAACACGCAATCATTATGCTTCTCACAAAGGCGGATCAGATCCTCTTTCCGTACCAATGGTTCCCCGCCAGTATAGATATACATATAAATTCCCAGCATTTTTCCCTGATCAATGATGCTGTCAATTTCCTCATAAGTCAGGTTCAGTTTATTGCCATACTCAGCTGCCCAACAGCCTGTACAATGCAGATTACAGGCGGATGTTGGATCTAACAGGATCGTCCACGGAATGTTGCATCCATATCTCCTTCTGGCCTCCTCCTGTTTCGGCCATCCGGCTAAAGCCGCATTGATGAAGAAATTAACCGCCGTGGTTTTCATCACATAAGGATCTAAATCATACAACAGGCGGCGGATAAACGGGTAATAGGGATGCTTCGGATCTGTCATCGCTTCCCTTACCATTTTTCTGGGTACAGGAAATTCTCCCCCGGAAAATTTATCTGCCCAATCCATCAGTTTTAAAAGATTTTTTTCAGGCTCCTTATAAACATAATTTAATGCCTGCTCCAGTCCGAACTTTTTTAATGTTGTTGTCACATCCATACTGTACCTCCTATGTACTTTTTCATCATTTGCTGCATGTTACATATTTTGTTGTCCTTCCTCCTGATATGAGTGGCCGCTTATGATCATGACTGTACTCTTTACCAGCAAGTGATTCATAAAGCCCTCTGCCAAAATGGCACAGCCATTCACAATACGTGAAGGGGCTCCCCAAAATGATTTTATTACCACCACTACTCCCAGCGCTCCTGCAACGATTGCACAGATCAAAATGAAATGCCAGGTTTCCAGACCAAATTTTTTTGAATCCTTTGATGTTTGGATTGTCATAAGTCCGTCTAACAGAATCAGCATTCCCAAAGCCGGCTGCAGGTATTGCCAGACCTTCAAATTGCATAAAAGGACAATTGCACCCAGTACAATCAAAAACAATCCGCATCCCAAATCATATTGAAAAGCCAGGCAAAACAGGTCGTCAGATAAATATCCTATAATCTTTATAATGCCATAGGCAATCAATATGATTCCGCTGCATATGATTAACTCTTATTAGGAACACGAAATCGAAAGATTTTTGACGTAAATGCAAGAAAATAGATTGAAACTATCACATTACGCAGAAAGTCGTCCTTGAAAATAGGACGGCTTTTTTGCGCGATATGGCCGATGCCCACTGGGGGCCGCCCTGTTTTGGTTATCAAGGCGGCCCCCAGCAGACCCTGGCCATTCCACCCGCAAAATCAAATTATCGCGCGGTAACTTCGAGACATTTTGTCCCAAAGCAATCGTTGTCCCCGCGCATTTTTACATAGGGGCTCTGGTGGTATATCCCCCGTCGCCGCCTACTATTGAGCACAGCCGGGAGTGGGCAGTCAAGGGTGCGTAGTACCGCCGCTTGCGGCGGCTTGCCCTTGACGGCCCGCCCCGGCTGTGCTACCCCTCCGGCGCGGCGGGGGATATATCCTCCAGAGCCGCCCCCTTTCCCATGAATGGGAAAGGGCGGGGGGATAGGGTTGAACGCGCTGTAAAACCGCTTATTTTCCACGGCTGGACTGTTAGCATTTAGGCGTTTGAAACCCGCTTGTATCAAGGGTTTCCGGGCGCGTTCGGCAAGGGGGTGGTATGTTTATATGTCCTGTGCCCTATTCGTTCCACAAAAGCTAACATAGAGGGGTACTTTGAGACATTTTGTCCCAAGGATGAGGGGCTGGACAGTTATGCAAGAAAGTGTTATACTTAATTTCTAAAATAAGCTCGTTACTAACAAATTGGAATTGCTGTGGAGGGGCGGATATGAGAATCTACAATAAATCAGCATTTTTGTTTGGAATACTTTGTGCAGGTGGATTGTTCCTTTTTGCTTTAGATATTATATCGGTTGATTGGTGGCAATGGGTACTCACTATTGCTATTTCATGCAGATATTTGTATATTGGCTTGTCCAAGACAGCCAATAAGCAGGCAGCTGCCATTCGTCAATCTTATAAAGAAACTGCTATTAGGCTTTATGGTAAGTATGCTCTCATCAAAACAAATTTACCGATTATTCTCACAGTTTCCTTTTTTGGCATTGCTCTATTTATCCGAGTTGCTTTTGATTTTATAACTTCCGTTGGTGTTGTAACTATCTTTTGTATTCTGCTGACAATTTCAGTAGTATATAGCATTAGTTTAGACCGAGCTATTCAAAACACTATAAGAGATGAAATAGACACCGTACAATGAATTTGGGGGTTGAAACAAGCTGACACATTAAAGACAGCAGGCGTTTGTCTTGCTGTCTTTTCATATGTCCTGCGCTCTATTCGTTCCACAAAAGCTAACATGGGCGGCTGCGCTTTGAGACATTTTGTCCCAAAGGCGCGGGGATGGACATTCCCATCGAGATATGCTATACTTAATCAAACAAATTTGAATGGGGGTATAGTACAATGGAGATTATAAAAGAACTGCGTGAGGACTGCAATTTGTTAGCCTTGCTGAGTACTGCCTGTGATGTGGAGATACTCCCAATGTCTAAGGCTCCTGAAAATGAATTTGGACATTTAACATATAATATTCCCGGAACAACATTTGCCCAGGCTGGTAGTGGAAGTGAATATATTTTGCTGGAAGATGGGTCTGTCGGCTATTGGGGAAGCGAAGGTGCGTGTGGCCGGATTGCAGATAGCATGCATGACTTCTTTGAATTTGTGATACGTTGCCCCTATTGGCAGGATTATCTTTGCGAGGAAGTTTACCCAGATAGAGAAAAGCTGGGAAAGTTTGCAAAAGGAAATTTTGAAAGGCTTAAAGAGAGTTTCAAGGCGGATGGCTTTGACCTATCTGAAGCACAGCAAAAGTTGGCAGATTTTTTGGGGCTTGAGAAAAAAGTTGATGTCGTGGATATTCTAATGCGATTTTATTATTGCACAAAGCGAGAGCCCCGTTTTATTCAAACCTATACAGAAAATGATGGAAGTTCGCATAGTGGTACAGGTTCGCTGTTTAATCGTTGAATGCCTCCTTACTAATACCTTACAATTATTAAAGACAGTAAGTGTTCTGCCTAAAATGGTTACTAACAAGTCGGGAACTGAGGAGGTAGGAATGTTGAAATACTTTGTTAGTGAGGAAGAACGTAAAGCATCCCACAGCACTTGTTATTTTGAATTTCAACAAGGATATTACCATGACAAATGTTGGCTACCGGATTCTCTCAGTATCAGTGACACGCTATGGGATAGATTTAATTTGTCTGAATTATTTGGACGTGTTATTGGAGAGTTTGACTATTATGGCATAACAGTGGTCACGAAAGCACAGTGGAATGACATAGTAAAAATCTCTCAAGATACATATTCTTCTTGGCGCGAAATCATTACAGAGGCTATTCCGTGGGTGGACAGATGTTTCAAAGGTCACAAGGTGTTCACCATTCTGGGAATGTAACTTTTAGTTTGTGAAATAAGCTAACGCATTAAAAACAGCAGGCGCTTTGTCTGCTGTCTTTTTATAAGGAACCGGCGCGACAGCGGCGGTTCCGCAGCCAACCTCTTTGGGACATTTTGTCCCAAAGAGCCGGGTTTGGGGAGGCTCCCCAACAAGCATTTTTGACGGCCCCCGGCCAGTCAAAAATGGCAAGTGTGGCTACACTTGCCCTGCTTGCCGTTTGTGCGCTCCCCAAAAAATAGCAAAATAATAGCGTTCGTACCAGTAGGCTTTGCGATATGGTAGCGAGTTTTCTTCTCGATAAAATATGTCAATAATAATTTAATGATAAACATTAAATTATTATTGACATATTTGAATTTCTTTGCTATCATAAGACCGAGGTGATAAACTATGAAATTCATTCAGAAACTCGCAAATGAACGGTTTGCAAGACCTGCTGCTCAGTTAATGAAATTTGCTTGTTATTTTGTAATCTGTTTCTATGTCTTATGTACTGTTCTCAGTTTTATGGGGCGTCAAACTTTTTTCCTGCATACAAAAGCAGGAACCTTTGAACGGGCAATTTACGCAGAGGAAAATCACAATTCACATTCTCGCAGTATGACTGTCCATACAAAGGATGATATTCATGTATGGACGAATGATAATGACCAGATTGAGCCAACAATTCAGATAGGTCTTTCTTTCATGTATGCCATCAATATTGTCCCCATGATTTTTGCTTATTGGTTTTTAAGCCGCGTATTTGCCAATATAAACAAAGGGGAAATTTTTACAGAGCAAAACTCCTCTTATTTGCTTTATTATGGGTTACTCCAATTTTCGGTGGCTGTTTTTGTTCCATTTATCAAACTGTTGATTTGCTGGCTTATCAACCTTGTATCTAATGGCCGAATGTCCATTTCTACAGGGCAGACTATGTTTAATATGCTTATCCCCAGCATCGCTTTTATTGTAGCTGCATACATCATCCATTATGGGGTGCATTTGCAGGACGAGGTGGATCATACGCTATGATTATTATTCGGCTTGACCGGGTGCTGGCGGACAGAAAAATGAGGCTTAATGACTTGGCGGCCCAGGTCGGTATATCTAATGTCAATCTCTCTTACTTGAAAACGGGAAAAGTAAAAGCTGTTCGGTTCAGTACGTTAGACGCAATCTGCAAAGTTCTAAAGTGCCAGCCGGGGGATATTCTTGAATATATCGAAGATGAAGATTAAAAAATGTGACTTTGAGACATTTTGTCCCAAAGGTGAGGGGGATAAACAACAGTAACAGTAAAAGAATGTGCTATACTTGGTTTCCCAGTAAACAGATAAATTCCCAATTTAATAAGGAGTGTGATTGTATGAAAAAGAAGGTACTATTTGTTTTTGCAATAATCTTGATTACTGTACTATGTGTATCTGTCTGGTTCTACGGATATTACAACCGGAAAAGTAACGACAATATTCCCTCAAAAGAATTGATGGTTTCCTATTGCCAAAACCAAGGTGTAGATTATGCAACAGAACAATTACAAGGTTACAAGTACACACAGTTAATAGAGGTATGGGGAGAACCAGATAGCAGTCTGTCGGGGATGTGGGGTGATATTTGGGAAACCAATAACACGTATAACCTCATTGTTTATTATGACCAAAACGGAGTTGTTGAGCACGTTCATGTCGCGGCCAGGAATGAAGATTAACAAATTCATATTTTTGTAAAATTGTTACCGTATCAAGGACAGCAGAAAATTTGCCTGCAGTCTTTTTCAAGACAAGTAGATGGTGATATAGCTATCCTCTTTGGGACAAAATGTCCCAAAGCTGGGGTGGTACTTTTTACAGTGCCACCCCCTTTTCCTGCCCGGCGGCATCCTTGCCGATACCCCTAATCGGAGTTATAATATAACTGTAATGTGATAGGGAAGGAGGACAAATGGCAAGGCAAAAAAACAGAGGGTATCAGCAGATTTTAACCCCTACCTATACGGCCCGGCACTGGAAAATGGGCGGCTATATCCGGCTCTCCCGCGAGGATTTGCAGAAAATCAACCGGGGACTTGACGATAGCAACAGCGTGAAAAATCAGCGCGACATACTCAACGATTTTCACTTCAACCATGCGGAAGAATTTGAAAGCTACACCGAGTATGTGGACGATGGGCACACGGGAACCGATACGGAACGCGAAAGTTTCCAGCGGCTTTTGGGGGATGTGATGAACGGAAAAATTACCTGCGTTGTGGTGAAAGACCTCTCCCGTTTTGCCCGGAATTACAGTGACGCCGGCAGTCTGATTGATAACCTTTTTGTGCAAATGGGCGTCCGCTTTATCAGCTTGGCCGAGGGCGTGGACAGCTACCTAAACCCGGATAGCGTGAACAGCATTATTGTGCCGATAACCAATGTGATGAACGACCAGTATTGTTATCAGACCTCAAAGAAAATCCGGCAGGTTTTTGATTACAAGCGGCGCAACGGCCAGTATATCGGCTCTTTCGCCCCCTATGGCTACATCAAAGACCCAAAGGACAAGCACCAGCTTATTGTGGATGCAGATGCGGCTGAAATCGTCAAGCGCGTGTATTCCATGCTCCTGCAAGGCTCGTCTAAAAGGGCCATCGCCTTGTATCTGAACGAACACGGCATACCCAGCCCCACGGCCTACCGCCGGAAAAAGGGCCTGCCCGTTTCCTCGGCTGTGGCGGACGACCCCATGTGGGGGGCCCGCATGATACATGAAATCCTCACCAACCCCATCTATACCGGGGATTTGGTACAGGGCCGCCGCCGGGTGAAAAGCTACAAGGTACACCAGATTGAGGCTGTGCCGGAGGAAGAATGGGTGCGCGTTCCCGATACCCACGAGGCCATCATCACCCACGAAACCTTTGACAAGGTGCAGGCCCTGCTGGTACGCGATACCCGGACATCCCCCAAAGGGCGCGAGGTTCATCTGTTCAGCGGTTTTCTGAAATGTGCGGACTGCGGGAAATCCATCACCCGCAGCCAGAGCGGGAAAAATATCTATTACGCCTGCTCCACTTACAAGAACCGCTCCCGGACGGCCTGCTCCATGCACTCTATCAAGCACAACCGTCTGGAGGCCGCCGTTCTGTTCGCTATCCAGTATCAAGTGAACACCGCCGTTTCCTACTCGGAAATGATAACCAACATCAACTCGGCCCCGCTGAAAAAAAGTCAATCCCACCGTCTTAACGACCAGATAGCCGCAAAGGAAAAGGAATTGACCCGGATAACCCGCTACAAGCAGTCACTGTATCAAGATTGGAAAGACGGGGAAATCACCCAGCAGGAATACCGGGATATGAAATCCGATTATGAACGGCAGGCCGCCGAGCTTGCGGA
This sequence comes from Lacrimispora sp. 210928-DFI.3.58, assembly GCF_020554865.1. GTDB lineage: Bacteria > Bacillota > Clostridia > Lachnospirales > Lachnospiraceae > Enterocloster. The sequence continues at coordinate 79,992 of NZ_JAJCIC010000010.1, read as the reverse complement.
TGTGCTGGCCCGGCTGAACGCAGAACGTGCGGAGCTGGCAAACGGCGTTGACAAGGAACATCCCGCGCTGGTAGCCTTTGCAAAGTATCAAAGCATCGAAACGCTGACCCGTGAAATCCTCACGGACTTGGTAGACCATATCAAGGTTTACGAAAACGGCAATATCAGCGTTCATTTCAAGTTCGCGGACGAGTTCCGTAAGATTGCCGAGTACATTGAAATCAACACCACCGACACCGCCGAGGCGGGCTGACCCCCGCCAAAAGCAAAAACCCTTTTGACAGTGTGTTTTCCTAATAGGAGTTAATCATATGCAAACTGCCATAGGTGGCAATTCAGGCAGCACCATATAGAGAACTCCAGCGATATAAAAAAGGATAGATATTAAAATGTATCCGTTTCGCGCAATACAAAGTTTCTTCAGAGTTTTCACCTCCTGCACAAATAGATTTATGTCATCACTTTAGTTTTTCTTCTGCTCTGTTTCAATGGGCATTTGCCATGCCGATGTCCAAAATTCAGACATTTATGCTCCGAATGTCTGCATTTAGCCTTCTTTGGGGCGCCAAATATTACGCTTCCCACGGATTCAATGAAATTATCCATGTAAAATCTGCCGGATGTACACCAGAAATCGAAATCATGCCGATTTTACTGCAAAAAAAACTGCTCCACCTTTTAAGTGAGCAGTTTGACAAAAAAGCTTATCAGATTGTATCTTCCGGTACTACCGGAAGCGCCAGGAAACTGGCAGACGCCATGATTAACGCAGGTATTGTGAAAAACGAAATCACTGCCCATGCCATCGGCACTACCACACTCCATCCTTCCCGATGCCCTCCTGGCCTTCTTAGCCAGATAGCGCTTCATCTGGTGCTTGGCCATCGTGTGCTTTCCATGCACATTCTGTTATTTTCATATCCGAAAACACCGCTGTAAAAGATGATTCCTCTGGACTGCAGGCATAAATGCCAAATTGAATCTTTCCACCGCCTTTCAGCATATGACACACACGCATCTGATTGAAGTTCTCACCGTCAAGAGAGCATTCAATACAATAATCGTCCTCTCTGCGGCTGAAGCGATACCACATAATTTTCCCATATGCAGCACAGGGGCGTTATCATTTCGAAAATGATAGTAGGTTCTCTGCCATAGATTGGTGTGAGGTTTGGTTGTGATTTCTATCTTCCCGTCCTCTACAAGAAAATCCAGTGGTCTCCTTGTCCATTTAAGACTATTTACATCAAAAGTAATCATATCTTTAGTGAGAAGTTGTCATGTTATATGGCCGATCTCCTATCCTCTCAGATTTTTCAGCGCTTCAGGATTATATAAGAGGACTGTCCCAACAGCCTGACACGTTTCCATTTCCGGGCAGTCACCACATGTCGTCACGCCTTTTTTCAATGCGCACTGACGAATGCCGCAAAGCCTGTCACAGAATACCGTTTTTATCCCCTCAGTGCGGCAGCCCTGACAGTTGATATGCTCCGGCAATATAGGAGCATTATTTAACCCCGCCCATAATTTGAGGAACGGGCAGCTGAATATGGCGGAAACTTAAATCTTGATGGAGAGTATGAGTGGGTGAACCTGTCGGGAGAGAGGTGTGGTGATGCCATTGGAACTAAATCAGGGAGATATTTTAAAGATCGAACGGATTAAACATTATTACATAGCAAAAAGGTACTGCTCAACCGTATTGATGATTAGGCAGTACCTTATATTTTGTAGTGTTTTCAAATCTCTTTAACTGTCCGCTTCTGATCAGATTCCTGTCAAAAAATTCTCCGCTTTCATCTCTGTAGCTTTTAGCAAAAATACGATAAGATTTTTACTCTTCTTTTCCGATAAATTTTGACAACACAATTAAAATCATAATCATTAAATTACATCTCAAATACTGGCTTTCAGGATATCGAACACCTCATTACGGGTCAGTATTTTATATCCGCCTTCCATAATGAAAGTTCCGTCTGCAATACCTTCCAACATATCCTCCGTAGCACCCAAATCACGCAAATTCATCACGAGTCCCAGCTCCTTCATCCAGCTCTCCATACAAGAAAGCCCTTCCGCAGCAATCTGTTCATCATTTTTACCGTTTTGATCAACATCCCACACATTCACTGCAAAGCGGCGGAACTTGGCAAGCCCATAAGGACAAATATACCGATAGTATGCCAGAGAAACAGCAGCCAGTGTCATGCCATGTGTAGCATCGGTGTAGGCACCTACAGACTGACCGAGCATATGCACCATCCAGTCAGTAGCTTTCCCCTGTGCAATAAGGGTGTTGAGCGCCCATGTCGCTGTCCACATAATATTGGATCTTGCTTCATAGTCCTCCGGATTCTGAATGGCAATACGGGAGCTGTGGATAACCGATTTCATCAATGCCTCGCTGATATAATCGCTGGTATTGTCATCCTCGCCGGAAAAATACTGTTCACAAATATGATTGAAAATGTCATAAATACCGGCCACCATCTGACGTTTTGGAAGTGTAAAGGTAAATCTGGGATTCAGAATCGCAAACTTCGGCATCACATTATCTCCAAACACATGACCGATTTTTAGCTTCTGTTCACGGTTCGTGATGACTGCGCCGCCATTCATCTCACTTCCTGTTCCTACCATAGTCAGAACACAGCCAACCGGAACAATCGGACAAGCAGGCTCCTCAAAGCGAATATAATATTTCTCCCAGGGGTCTTCATCACAGTGAACAGAAACAGAAACTGCTTTCGCATAGTCACAGCAAGAGCCGCCTCCCACGGCCAGCAGAAAATCCACCTGATTCTCTCTGGCAATCCGAACACCTTCCATCAACTTTTCTACTGTGGGATTCGGCATGACGCCGCCATCCTCCACGACCACTTTATTATTGGCCTTAAGAATATCCATTACCTGGTCATAAATTCCATTTCTCTTGATCGAACCGCTTCCATAAATCAATTGAACGGTCTTTCCATATTTGGGAAGTTCTTCATTAAGATAATGCAAAGATTCCTCTCCAAAATAAAGCTTTGTCGGGTTAGAATAAACGAAATTTCCTAACATGATATGATTCCTCCTTAATCTTGATAAATCTCTTTCGCCAGCCGAAATGCTGCCCATGCCTTTGGCCAGCCTGCATAAAAGGCCGCATGGGTTAAAATCTCTGCCATTTCTTCTTTGGTTACACCGTTTTTCTTTGCCTCACGAATATGAAATTCAAGAGAGCTATCCAGAACACCATTTGCCATAAGTGCCGTTACCGTAACAATACTTCTATCCCTTTCTGACAGCTTATCCTCTCTTGACCACACCTCACCAAACAGCACATCATCGTTCAGTTCGGCAAATTTAGGTGCAAAATCCCCCAAAGCATCTCTGCCTGCTGTTACTTTTTTCATAGTTACCCTCTCCTTTATTTCAATTTGCTATATTCCTGTTCCGCAACTTCTTCCAGCCATTCATTAGAGGCTCCCTCTGCCGGAACCTCAACAGCCAGGTGGGAAAACCAACTGTCTGGGGCAGCTCCGTGCCAGTGCTTCACCTCTAGCGGAATGTTGACAACATCTCCCGGCTTTAGTTCCTGTGCAGGCTTGCCCCATTCCTGATAATATCCCCGTCCGGCAGTGCAAAGTAAAATCTGACCGCCTTTGTGGTGGATATGCCAGTTATTGCGGCATCCCGGTTCAAATGTTACATTGGCAATACCAACACGCTCGGTAGTCAGCATTTTGAGATAGCTTTGCCCTACAAAAAATTGGGCATAAGCATCATTTTTATCCCCTAAAGGAAAAATCTGTTGAAATTCGTCTGCTCTCATAATTTAATTCTCCTTTTCAAATTATTTATGGAAATATGCTGCAATGGTCTCCATTCTTGAAACCTGATCCACATGGAACGGACAGCGCGTATTGCAGTGCCCGCATTTTACACAATCAAACGCTTTCTTTTCCAGCTTCTCATAGTGACTATGAGCGAGACTGTCTCCAGCCCTGGACAAATCATAATACTTATTGATCAGACCGATGTCCAATCCTGCCGGACAAGGTTTACAGTGATTGCAGTAAACACACTTACCATTTGCATCCTGGGGTGCAAAATTGCCGATGACAGAATAGTCCGTTTCTTCCGAATCCGCTTCCAGGAAACCGAGGATGCGGTCCAAATCCTCTTTCCCACGAATACCGGGAAGAACCGTCAATACTCCCGGTTTATCCAGGGCATATTGCAGGCACTGATATTCTGTAAGCGCCTGACCAAATGGGGATGTTCGAGCATCCAAAAGCTGCCCGCCGCTGAAGGCCTTCATAACAGAAATGCCGACGCCTTCCTTTTCGCATCGGCGGTACAGCGCCATTCGTTCCTCCACATTGCCAATTCCGTAAGCACCTTTGCGGTAATCGTAACCGGGATTAATGCTGAACATCAGCATATCCAGGATTCCCATATCCAGCACACGATTGGCAAGCTCTGGCGTATGGGAGGACAGGCCGATGTGACGAACCACTCCCTGACTCTGCAACTCCTGAATATAGCGGATCACACCCGCCTTTTCCACTTTTCTCAGGTCTGCCGCCTCATCGATGCAGTGGATAAATCCAAAATCAATATAATCCGTTTGCAGGGCGTGAAGCTGCCAATCAACAGAGCGTTTGATCGTATCCAAGTTCGTTGTCCAGCCGTATGTACCCGTGGCATAATTTGCTCCAAAATGAATCTGGAAATATGCTTTTTTCCGATTTCCTGCCAATGCACGGCCATAGGCTGCAAAGGGTTTTGCCTCGGCAGAGGCCATATCAAAATAGTTGATGCCCCGCTCCAAGGCATAACGAACGGTTTCTTCAATTTCCCGTTCACTGGCTGCCTGAATGGAACTGGTGCCAAGTCCTATAATACTGATATTATCCCCTCCGTGGGGCAGCCCTCGATATTGCATTTGTTTCATATCGTGTCCTCCTTTAATCCTCCAAGCCCTTAAGCCATGTAATTAAATCCTCTTTTGCAGAAGCGGTATCATCATCCTGATAAACATGAAATGCATCCTCAGAAATAATCGCATCTGGAATGTCTGCGGTGATATCCTTTACACTGCTGGCAAGTCCTCCTGTTCCATGTGAACAGAACAGATAAACCTGTTTTCCACTGAGATCATGCATATCAAGAAACGAATGAATTGCCATTGGACAGCTATACCACCACACTGGATACTAAAATGTAGCCTCCCTCTGGAACCCATTGAAAACACTGGCTTTAACGCTATACAAAAATGTGTTTTGTGTTCTTTTTTACCTGATTTCTGATAGCGCTGTCACCAGTTCCCTGATACTTTCATTCTACTATCTGCCATATCTTTTTTCAAATACCTGCACCGCATGGATGGCATATGCCTGCGGAGCATGTCAGCCATCATTCCTTTTCTTCCTTATAATGTTATAAAAACTCCCACAAAAGCGGAAGTCTCAAAAAGTTTTGAAGTATGAATGAAAAGGTTATAACTGCAAGAGCCAGCAGGATCTCGCCTGCCGGCCCTATGTACATTTTTACATAATAGAATTCTGTTTTTATTATACATTTTCCATCTCTTCACATATTTCCTTCATACTTTCTCTTAAACAGAATTCCTCATTAATCTTTGTAATAACAAGAATCATAATCTTTAGCAGTCTAACATAATCTACAAATTGTGTCTTTTCGTTTTCTGGATAAGTGCTATGTGCATACTTGTTACGCAAATCAAGTCCATTACTATAAGAGGATTTATTCAACTCATAATTAAGATAATCCTGTTCCGGTTCTGAGAAAAGGCTATTTCCTAATCTCAACTCACCATTCCTGATCCATTCATCAATTATTTTTTTCAATTCATCATCATAGTATTGAGGACAAATCACATCATGATCATATAAGTCTTTGAAAATAAAAACTTTAGGCCCATTTAATTTCAAGTAACTATCTGGTTGCTCTATCACTATCCCCCTTTCAATAAGCCAACGAATATTCTTTTGTTGATGTTCAAAAAAATCAGAAAACAATATATTCTCTTGGATCAGCAAATCACACAAACGTTTGTATCTGCTTTTGGTTTTCTCTATATAATATAAATGACTTTGGTCAGAAAACAGAAAAAACTGCTCATTTTGAATATCATTGCTATTTCCATATGATTAGCTCCTATTAGGAAAACACACTGTCAAAGGGGTATGTAGCGGGGGTTAGCCCGCTACTGCGGGTTTTGTGGTGTTGATTTCAATGTATTCTGCGATGCGTCTAAATTCATCCGCAAACTTAAATCTCACACTAATGTTTCCATTCTCATAAACCTTGATATGATCGATCAGCTCAACGAGAAGTTCTCGGGAAAGCTGGTCGATATTTTGATGTTTTGTAAAGGCCACCAGTGCAGGATGTTCACTCTTTACACCGTTTGCCAGTTCCGCCCGTTCAGCGTTCAGCCGGGTCAGTACATCCGTAAGAGCGATGGTCTGTCGCTCATAATCGGCCTTCATATCCCGGTAGTCCTGCTGGGTAATTTCCCCGTCTTTCCAGTCTTGATAAAGGGACTGCTTGTAGCGGCTGATTTTTGCCAGTTCCCGCTCTTTCGCAGCAATCAGTTCTTCCAAACGGATGGACTGGCTCTTTTTGACCGGGGCGGTGTTAATGCGGGCAATCATTTCCGAGTATGAAACAGCCAGATGGACTTGCTGTTGTACCGCAAAGAGGACAGCGGCCTCCAGACGGTTATGCTTGATTGAGTGCATTGTGCAGGCTGTCCGGGAGCGGTTCTTGTAGGTGGAGCAGGCATAGTACACATTATTGTTGTTGCCTACGCTCCGGGTAATTGCCCGCCCGCAGTCAGCACATTTCAGAAAACCGCTGAACAGGTGGACTTCCCGGCCTTTTGGAGAAGTACGGGTATCCCGCTGTAAAAGGGCCTGTACCTTATCAAAGGTTTCATAATCAATGATTGCCTCATGCGTACCAGCTACTTCCACCCATTCTTCACGGGGAACGCTTTCAACCTCGTGTACCTTATAGCTTTTTACCCGACTGCGGCCCTGCGCCAAATCCCCGGTATAGGTGGGGTTCGTCAGAATGGAGTGGATCATACGGGCTCCCCACATAGGATCGTCATATCCTCTTGTTGAAACGGGTATGCCCTTTTGCAGTTTATAAGCCGAGGGGCTGGGCACGCCGTGTTCATTCAGATACAAAGCGATGGCCCGTTTCGATGTCCCTTTTAGGAACAAAGAGAAAATAAGTTTGACGATTTCAGCGGCATCGGGATCGATGATTAACCGGTGCTTGTCCTTTGGGTGCTTCACATATCCATAAGGAGCAAATGCGCCGATGTACTGACCGTTGCGCCGCTTGTAGTCAAATACCTGGCGAATTTTCTTTGAGGTCTGGTAGCAGTATTGATCGTTCATCACATTTGTAATCGGGACGATAATACTGGAAACGCTGTCCGGGTTGAGATAGCTGTCCACATTTTCAGCAAGACTGATAAAACGGACACCCATCTGAACAAACAGGTTATCAATCAGACTTCCCGCATCGCTGTAATTTCTTGCAAAACGGGAAAGGTCTCTTTGTGTCAACTAAACACCAAATTTTTTACGGATGCCGGAGGCGGTTGTTGGCCTTTCTTTTGAAAGACCGCCTCCGGCATCCGCTTTATGCGAAAGGGAAAACTCACTCGTCAAATGGCCCCGTCCTGCATAGCCTGCTTTGCCCGCAGGAGCCGCCCCACTTCCCGGTTGGAAAGTTCACCGTTCAGGCAGACGACCTTCACATTATGTTTCCCCAGCCAGCCAACATATTCGAGCGTGTTCCAGATGTCGCGCCCCAGCCTTGTGGCGTTCAGGACAAGCAGGATGTCCATCTCCCCCCGGAGGACGGCATTGGTGATCTCAGCCATTCCAGAGCGGACCATTGTTGTGCCGGTTTCCTGCTTGGCGGTGCAGCCCACGACCTCATAGTGGTTATCCTTGGCAAAGGCCGTAAGTTCTTCCTGTTGCCTCCTCAGTGCAAAGGCGTTCGGTTCCGCCGTCCGGCAGTATATCCACGCCCTGGGCGCTCTTGCGACCCGCATATAGACCGCAACATTTCTCGGTTTATCCATTATGTCTTTCCTCCTCTTTGGTATTAGAATGGCCTCCAAACACATCCCGGAACTTCCATACGATCTCGATCTCGGTAGGGGAGGACACCAGCACTTCCTTGATGAATGTCTGCGCCAGTTCCGCCGTCAGTTCCGTAGCCCCGGCAAAGGAAGTGAACACATCATCCTCCTGCGCCTTATCCTGAAAGGCCAGATGCTCCAGTTCAGACAAAAGCTGTTCCTGTTTGTCCTGCTCGGCACTGGCGGCGGCGAGTTTGCTGTCAATGTCCGCCCGCTGTCTCAGGTAGGCATCCTTTGTCAGCGTACCGCCGCTGTAATCCTCATAGGCCCTGAACTTCTCCTGCCTGTACCGTTCCTGCTGCTGTTCCAGCTTTTGAAGCTCCGCGACACAGGCGGCGATACGCTCCTTGCGGGTCAGCATCAAAGAGGACTTCTGTTTTTTCTGTTCCTGGCACATCTCCAGCATCTGCATGACTGCCCGGAACACGATGCCCTCGATCTCTTTCTCGGAGAACAGCTTTCCCTTTGGGCAACCGCTGGCATCGTCCGCCCTGCTCTTGGTGCATCGGTAGTAATATCCGGCTGAACTGTGAACACGGCTCAATGTCCGATGGCAGTTTCCGCATTTGAGAAGCCCTTTCAGCGGATACTCCTGCGGCGTCCCTTTTGCCCGCTTCGGTCTCTGCCGGATGATCTCCTGCACCCTGTCAAAGTCCGCCTTGCTGATGATGGCGTCATGCGCCCCTTCATAGATGATCCAGTCCGCCTTATCCTGCGGGACTGTCCGCTTTTCATGGAGGCTGGCCTTGTATCGCTTGCGCCCCACCAGCGCCCCGGTGTATTCGTACTGGTGGAGTATGTTCAGCACCGAGGCCGCCGTCCAGCCGTTCTTTTCGGAGGCTTTACGGAACCGTCCGCTCCCCGGATTTTTCTGCCGGAAGTAGGCGCCGGGGGTAAGGATGCCCTCGCTGTTCAGTCTGCGGGCAATATCTGTATTGCCAACGCCCTGCAAAGCCATGTCGAAGATGCGCCGCACCACCGCCGCAGAGTCCTCGTCTATCACCAGTTTGTTCCGGACCGTGGGATGGAACCGAAAGCCATAGGGAGCAAAGCTGCCTATGTATTTGCCCTGCTTCATCATGATGATCTTCGCCGTGGTGGTCTTGACGGACAGGTCCTTACTGTACGCCTCATAGATGATGTTCCGCAGGACCACATCCATGCCGGAGGTCACGCCCTTGTAATCATCGCTGTCGTAGCCGTCATTGACGGAGATATAGCGGGCGCCCAAAAAAGGAAAGACGCACTCCAGGTAGTTGCCCATCTGCGTATAGTCCCGGTGGCATCTGGAAAAATCCTTTGTCACCATCACATTGATGGCCCCGGTGCGTAGCTCCTTCATAAGCGCCTGGAACTGCGGACGGTTTGTGTTGGTCCCGGTGTACCCATCGTCCACGAACTCCGTCCGGGGAGCAGCTTTCAGTTGGGGGTGGCGGTCCAGAAACTGATGGATCAACTCCCGTTGGTTGCCAACGCTGTCGCTCTCGGCCTTTCCGCCCCCGGTATCTTCATCCGCCAGCGAAAGCCGGATATAAATGCCCACCCGGTAATCAGTCATCGCCGCCCGCCTCCTTTATCTGTTCCACGCATTCCAGCATGGCGTAAAATACATCATTGTAGTTAAACACGACCTCGATACGGCCCCCGCCGTAGACAAGTACCTTCTCGATTATCGCGTCTACGACCTCCTGCGTCAATCCTGTCATCCCGGCAACGCCCCGCATCATGGTGAGCCATTTGTTGTCCGGGGAGATGGACTCCAAGAAACGCTCCCGGCGCTCCACAGCCTCGTCCAGCAGGCGGTTCAGGGCTTCGTACTGCTCCTCATAGGTCTGCTTGGCAAAGGCGTATTCCTCCTCGTTCAGGATGCCCTCGACATAGCTCTCATACAGCCCCGCCCGTTTCTTTTTCAGGGCGTTCAGCCGGAGCTTGACGCTTGCCACCGCCGCCTTGTGCTTCTCCCGGACGCTGGCCTCGCCGGAGCCGCCCCGCATGGCAAGCAGGAGCTTCTCATAATCGAGCGCCACCTGAAGCTGGTCCCGGATGGCGTTGAACACCTTCTCGTTGAGGGCGTCCTGCCGCATGGCGTGTTTGAAGCAGGTCCCATGCCCCCGCCGCACATGGGTACTGCAATCATAGACCCCACGGAACACAACGCCCTTGCACTGGATACGCTGCCGTTTGTAGTACATCCGCTTGCCGCAGTCGGCGCAGAATATCTTCCCGGCAAAGAGGTCGATCATGCCCGCCCGGATGTCCGCCGACCACTCCATAGCCGTCTCCCGGTGGGCGCTGTCCTCCCGCATCTGCCGCTCCACCGCCTCAAAATCCGAGGCGGAGACGATGGGCGGGTGTGCGTCAGGGACTACGATCCACTTGTCCGTTTCGGTGACGTGCTTTTTCAGCCCCTTGTAGAGCGCCGTCTCGGACTTCCCGCAGACCATCTCCCCGATGTACGCCCGGTTTTGCAGGATGCCCCGGATGGTGGAGGGACACCAGCCCTCGCCCTGGATGTTATCGCCGTTCCGGGTGCCGGCCCTGCGCTTGTGTCGCTCCGGGCTTTCTATGCCCTCCGCTTTCAGCCGCTCAACGATGGTGTAGACCGATACCTCCCGCAACTTCCACTCAAATATCTGCCGGACAACAGCGGCGGCGTCCTCATCCACCACATAGGCGGTCTTATCCCCGTTCCAGAGGTAGCCGTAGGGGAGGTTGCGGTTGCGGAACCTCCCCGTCTCCATCTGCGCCCGGAGCGCCGTGGAGACCTTCTTGGAGATGTCCCGCGAGTACATGGCGTTCACCAGGTTTTGCAGGCTCACCGACAGGGACTCCATCGCGTTGCCGCAGGTGAAGTTATCGAAGTTCTCCTTCACGGAGATGAACCGCGTCCCCAGCGCCGGGAATATCTTCTCCAGATAACTGCCGGTCTCCACATAGTCGCGCCCGAACCTGCTGAGATCGCGGACCACGATGCACTGTATCTTCCCCGTCCGCACATCGTCCATCAGGCGGTTCCACGCCGGACGGTCGAACACGGTCCCCGTCCTGCCGTTGTCCGAGTAGACCTCCGTGAGCCGGAGGTGGGGGCATCCGTCCAGATAGTCCTCGCAGACGGCGATCTGGTTTTGCAGGGAGTTCCCGTCATCGTCCTTGCCGCTGTTCTCCACCGAGAGGCGGGCATAGATGGCGGTGGGGAGCGCCGCTGCCTCCTTTTTGACTTCTGCCACAGGCTGGGCCTGTGCTTTTCTGCTCTTTCGTGCCATTTTCTCTCTCCCTCTCAGCCCACTGCCGGAAGCGGGCAGTCCTTGTAGTTTTTCGCCGTCTCCATCGCCCTGGCGAACTCATCCCGATACCGAAAGACGATCTCCACCTTTTTGTCCTCATAGATGAGTATCCTGTCCACCAGAGCCAGCAGGAGGCGGCGGTCAAGCTCCTGCACGTTCTCATACTGTGCAAAGACCTGTACCCATGCCCGGTTCTGGCTGCCCATCGCGGCGGCGTCCTGCTGTTCCCGTTTCAGCCGCTTCAAAGCCTCCTGCATCTCCTCGATCAGCCCCCGGTAGTTCTCCCGGAAGTCGGTGTACTCCGCCTTGTTGATGATGCCCTCCACGAAGTTCTCATAGAGGCCCAGCTCCAGCTTTTTGTACCGCTGTATCTCCTCCTCCAGCCGGGTCATCTGCGCCTCATAGCTGAACACCCTGCGGTCCCGCTGGGGGAGGCTGTCGATGAAGCACAGCACCTTATCCAGGTGAAGCACCACCTCGATCTGGTCGTGGATGGCGTGGAACACGATGTCCGCCAGCTTCGCCTCGCTGAAGGAGTGGGGGCTGCACTGGTGGGTGCGCTTGTTGTTGCCGCAGTTGTAGTAGACATACGCCTTGCCCTTTGCCTTATGGGTCTTGCGGATCATAGCCCCCTCGCAGTCCCCGCAGAACAGGTAGCCGGAGAACAGGTCGTGTTTGTCGCTGTCCCCGGCACAGCGCATATCCCGGCGCATCAGCTCCGCCACCGCCTCGAAGTCGGTACAGGAGATGATCGGCTCGTGGGCGTTCTCTATCCGCACCCAGTCCGCCTCGTCCTTGGGGCGCGTCACCCGTACCTTGTGGTTCGGCGTCCCCCGCCGCCCCTGGATGAGTACCCCGGTGTAGACGATGTTGGAGAGTATCCGCTTCACGGTCACATACTCCCACTCCGGCCGCTCCTTCGTGCGGAAGGCCGTCTCGAAGCGGACGCCCTGCATCCGCTTGTACTCCATCGGCGTGGGGATGCCGCTGGTGTTGAGCCTCCGGGCAATTTTCAGGATAGGGAAACCGTCCTTATACATCCCGAAGATCATGGACACGACCTCTGCGGCGTCATCGTCCACCAGCAGGCGGTTCTTGTCCTGCGGGGCTTTCCGATACCCGAAGGGGACGAAGCTGCCCACATACTCGCCCTTCTTGCGCTTGACCTCCAGGCTGGTGCGTATCTTGATGGATATGTCCCGGCAGTAGATGTCATTTACCAGGTTTTTGAAAGGAAGAGTGATGACATCGGTACTGCTTCCGGGCGCCATGCTGTCGTAGTTGTCGTTGATGGCGATATAGCGGATGCCCATCGCCGGGAAAATTTTCTCCAGGTAGTTCCCGGCATCGATATAGTTCCGTGAGAACCTGCTGAGGTCCTTGCTGACGGCGCAGTCGATACGCCCGGAACGCATATCCTGGATCATCCTCTGAAAGCCGGGACGGTCTGTGTTGCTACCGGTCTCACCGTCATCAATGTAGGTGTCCACCAGCTCCAGGTCGTCGTGGTTTTCTATGTAAGCCAGACAGATGGCCCGCTGGCTCTGGATGCTGTTGGACTCCATACGGTCAGCATCCTCTCTGGATAACCGGGCGTAGATCCCGGTTTTATAAATCTTTTGGGGCATAGGGAGCCTCCTCTCCTTTTTAGTCAGCCAGCCCCGCCCCCGGCGGGGTACCCGGCTCTGCAAAAATCATAGCGCCGGGTCCCCAAAATACACAAGGATGTCAGGCCCCGGCAAGGTAAAGGGAGTTGATGCGCTCCTCAATGCTCTCGCCCCTGTCCGCAAAGCTCAACTTCACGACCACCCCGCCGTCCAGATAGACATAGGGATTGCCGAGCTGCTCGATCCACGCCCGGATGCGCTCCTCGGTGGGGGCCTCCGGGTCGATACGGACCGTACTGCGGTCACGGAGCGCCGTCTTATCCACCTTGCGGAGGTCAACATCCTTCATCGCTCTCATTGTTTCGGTCATGGCAAACCTCCGATCCTCCGAAAAAAGCCCGATGCCCGAAAAGGCTTTCCACCCTCCGGGCATTGCGGCCTATGGTCCCTTTCAACATCTTATGGGTGGGACAAACCTTTGTAGAACAGGGAAAAGCGCCCGCCCCGGAGGGCAGACGCTTCTCCCAGATTTTCAAAACTTCCTCAGCAATGCGTCTTATCCATCCCCGCCCAGCTTCTTCACCGGCTCATAGTCCGCAAAATGCTCCACGGTACGGAAAATCCTCTTGTTGTTCACCCACCGTTGGAGATGCCGGGTGATGGGCGGCGCCGTGGGCCGTTCATAGACCATGACATAGGGGTCATACCCCATGCGGCGCAGGGTGTCCACCCGGTAGAGGTCCTGCTCATGGGTGCTGTTGTAGTTCGTCAGCACATAGACCCGCTTGCGCCGGAAGTCCCTGATCTTGGACAGCTCCGAAAACCGCTGAAAACGGCCAGTCAGGTCAACATTGGGATTATCCCATGCGAAATGAACGGTTTTTGTGCGGACTTTATTCAGAAGCGCCACATTGTCCGGCGTGATGAGGCGGATGTCCAGCCCCTGGGAGAAGTCCACCAGGGCGCGGCTGTCGGCAAGCTGTCCGATCAGCCGCTCATGGTCGGGACAGGCCAGCAGATTGGCGTCCATCAGTTTGATCTCCCCCTGCCCGTCCCAGAACTCAGAGAGGTCTGCCACATGAACGCTTTTTGCGCCCTCCTTCCCGGACACCGCGCAGAAGCCACAGCGGTTCGGGCATCCCCTTGTCAAAAAGCCGTAGGCCGTATCCGGGAACTGCGGATAGAGGCCGTAGTCAGGGCGGGTATGCTCTACGGCGTCCGGCAAATTTGGCCCCGGACCGTAGCCGGTGCCGCCACAGACCAGCTCATCGGCATTGGTGACGGTGATCCTGTCCTTGGAGTAGGTGTCCGTGAACACCCGGCTCTTATAAACAAGGTCATACCGCCCATCTGGTGTCCACCACTCCACATCGTCCCCCTGGGCCTTGTGGTAGGCGGACAGCTTCATCAGGCACAGGTTCGGCCACCGATGGCTGTCCACATCAATAAGCCCGATCTTCAAAAGCCCACCTCCTTGTGGAATAGCAAAGAGCGCCCGCCCCGGAGGGCAGACGCTCCCATCATCTGTCTCAGAACTTCATGGGCAGGGCGGTCTTTGCGCTGGAGCCATTGTAGATGCGGTACACCTGGTAGAGATACCGCTTGTATCCCGGCAGGCTCGTCATGGCCCGGCCTTCCCGGAAGATCACTACCGGGTCAACCTGGCGCAGCCGCGTCACCAGCCGCCTGCGGCTATACTCCCCGTGATAGAGGTACACGAACTCTACCACGCCCTGCACCGTCTCCGCCCGGAGGGAGTCCGGGTCGCCCTTCCATGCGTCCACGATGGCCTGCATCGCCTCCCGGTACACCCCGTCACCGACCTTCTGGAACAGGCCGAAAGCGGTGCTGATGCAGGCCAGCCGCTTCGCGCCCCTGGTCTGCTTATAGTCCACGCAGAGGCCCACGGCCTCCGTTGCTTTCAGGAACGCCATAGCATCCTCATCCCCGCCGAAGATGAGCGCCCGGAACCTCGCCCCGGCGGTCAGGCTGGCGGACGCCCCCGTCTGCTGGGCGAACAGCAGCGCCTCATCGCTCTCGGTCAGGCCGTAGAACACCTTGCAGCGGATGGGCAGGTCCCGCCCGCCATTGAGCAGTTTCCGGGCGGCGATGGTGTGCTGGCCGTCGAACACATAGTAGCGGCCGTCCCGGCAGCTCACCTTCGGCTCGTTGGCGATGCGCTCATCGAACTCGGCGGCGATCCTGCGAACCCGGTCCTCGTTCAAAGTGCGCTGGTAAGTAGTGCGGGGGATCACCAGCTCCCGGCTGTCCAGCACGACTTCCCGGCAAAAGAGATTTTTCGTGTTCATTCTGTGTGTCCTCCCTCAATCTTTGAGATATATTGTTTCATTGTCTGCATGATACGGATGACCTCCTGCTTATAGCGGTCATCCGATAAGAGCCTTGGGTACTCCTGGAAGAAATGGTCACATAGCTCGGTGAACGAGACGACCTCCGCCTCTATGGAATGGAGCAGGGACTCCTCCGTGGTTGGCACCTTGGGTCGTTCCATCTCTGCCGATATTTCCCGTATCTGCTTCAGCGTAGACTGCTTGGTACTTGCCGGTTCGGACTTGTGGTAAACGGGTTGGGGCTTTTCAGGTTCCTGCTTTGTACTGCCTTTTGGCTTTTTCAGTGCGGCGGCAAGCTGGGGGCGCGCTGACCGCTCTGCCTTTGCAACGGCGGCTACCGCTGTCTCCGTGGGCTTGATTGTTCCCGTGAGTATCTCCTGTTTGATGCCGGGAAGGGCTTCTTCGGCGGCATCCACCCCCTGCGCGTACCAGCCAGCCCGCATAACATAGCTTTCACTGGTACTGGTGTCATTCGCTATTTGGGCGCGGGTTTTGTGGGATGAGGGCAACGGTTCATTTTGAACCGTTGCTACCCGTTCGCCACCATGCGCCATCTTCTCCGCCTCATACCGCTGTCCGATCAGGTATTTCTTCTGCTGGGGTGTCAAGTTGCGCCTGCCAAGCTGGTTCTTGCATATCCACGAAAGAGCCTCATAACGGTTGGTAAAGGACAGCTTATGGACTGCGTAGGTCAACTCCGGGTGTTTCTGGATGATCTCATAGCGGTTATGGCCGTCCAGGATCGTACCGTCCCAAACGATGAGCGGCGAAAAGACCGCCCCGTCAGACAGGATGTTCTCCTCCAGCAGGGTGAACTCATCCTCTGTCAGCGGCGGTATCTTGTCCCGGAACTCCGGGTCGATGATGAGCCTGTCCATCAGGACACCTCCGTTCCCACAATGGGAGCATAGTCCTTATCAAGCCCGACACTTACCAATAGGGCGGCGTTGACCCGCCTCATCTGTTCTCTGGTGAGCCTGCCCACATAGCTCAGCACCCGCCGCTTGTCGATGGTGCGGACAACCTCCGACATAAAGAGGGACGGCGCAAGCCCCTGGGCATCATCCAGCACCACATGGGTCGGCTGCTTGGGTTTCTTAAAGGTCCTTCTGGTCACGGCAATCACAATGATGGTCGGGGAGTGGTAGTTGCCCGTGTCGTTCTGGATGACCAGTACTGGGCGGATGCCGCCCTGCTCATGGCCGGTCACCGGGTCCAGGTCGGCGTAGTAGACCTCGCCGCGGTGGAAATCGTGAAAATTACGTTCCATATGGATACCTCCTTCTACTGGTATGTAAAGGAGCGACCCAGCGCGGCAAATGCCGTCTCCAGACCGCCCCTCAAATTTCATAAAGCGTGTTTTTGATCCCTATTTGTCCCCGACACCCCGGAATCACGGGAATCATCAGGCTCGTCAGCTTGCGAAGCTGCTCTCATAGGCGTCTAACCTCCCCGCCTTCTTTGTGGCCGGGCCGCGAGTTACGGAAGTATCATGATCGCTGTCCGTTGTCATCGCCAAACCAAGAGCAACTTGGCATTTTCAGTCGGATGGATCGCTCCTCCCGGAACCGGGGATCGTGGCGCTCCGCTGTGCAGGCTATTCCAGACAGTAACGTGGTCTTGTCTCCAAGACTTCCTGATGACTGCATATTCAGTTTTCAAAGTCCACATCAGCGGGTCGCCCCGGCTGATGGTTTAAGTTTAGTGGAAAACGGGCGGTATTCTTATGGCGCAGGAGTACCACTCGCTGATACTCTTTGTATCAGTTAAAGACTATCCCGTAGGCTCTCCAGAGTGTGGATAGCAGCTTCAAGCTCTCCCCGCAGTTCTTTTTCCGTGATTTTTCCAAGTACCAGATAATCCAAGCTGGCGTTAAAAAACATCGCAAACTCGGTCAGGACATCCAAAGAGCAACTGCGCTGTCCAGTCTCAATCTTGGCCATATGGACTGTGCTGAGGTTCAGCCTTTCAGCTAACTGTTCCTGTGTAAGTCCTTTATCCTTACGGAGTTTCTGAATCCTTTTCCCGGTATTAAGCGCGTTGTAATGCATAGCATAAATCTCCATTTCATTTGTGAGTTTCAGAACGGATAGCCGTTTCAAATTGTCTGATTTACAAGATTTGGAGATTATGGAAAGCGGGCATAATACCAGCAGTGCTTGCCCACAAAAACACCTTCATTCGTTTCGGAGAATGGAGGTGTTTTCTGAGAACAGCTAAAAATGGCAGTATACTCCACCCCGCAGTCCTGGAAAATTGGTCTCCATTCCAGATTGCAACTGTCCTGCTCATTGGAAAGCTGTTCGATATTCAATTAGCTGTCATAAGGGATGAGCCACCGTGATCAAATGGTGCGCCAAACAACAGCAGGAATGAGTTAGTATTTATAAGTCAAATTTGTTGCAATAAAATTCTGATATATCTGCGTGGTTCATTCTAATGAACCACCACACTTCAAGAATGGTGCTTTGTAATGTATCATTTAATGGCTATACAATGAATTTCACTCAAAGATGGTATATTGTAAAATACCTTTGAGGTGACATACAATGTATGAATTTTCCCGCCCTCTTGGCGATACCATTAAGAAAGCCCGAAAAAGCAAGGGGCTTTCCCAACGCAAAGTAGCTGATATGGCAGATATTGAAGTCCGAACGGTTATGCATATCGAAAACTATGAAGACAACCCCAAAATGGTGGCGCTCTATGCGTTGATCCGTGCCCTTGAAATTGACCCGCGGGAGATTTTTTACCCAGAGCAAAACTGTGATGCGCCCACTGTGGAGCAACTGGGTTTGCTGATCGCCCAGTGCAGTGAGCAGGAAGCTCAAATCCTTCTTCCCGCAGTCAGAGCCATCTTATCGGCCATTCGGAATCAAAGTGATCTTCTGGTCGGTGCGATTACATAAAATAAAAACGGAGAGACTGCGCCCCTATAAAGAGGAAGCAGGCTCTCCGCTTAAAGCGTCTGGCTCATTTGCTCATAACCATTTTCAATTGTACAATATCAACACGAAATTCTTTTTTGCACTGCGGACAATAAAGAGGAAATCTGATAAGGATCGTATCCTCATTTACCTTGGTTTTTGTTTTAGCCCCGCAGATTGGACAATGCACCCAATGGGAGCTTTGTTGTTCCTGCTCTTTCATGGACAACACCGCCTATTCATAGGAATGCTTTCGATATGTTTTTTTGCTGCCATCCCAATTTTTTAGACATCAGGGCGGTCTCATATCCGCCTGTAGTAAGCAAGAGAAGCCCCTGAATTGCCGTTCTTTTCAAAAGAGAAGTATAATTCCAGCGTATCAGGATCGGTGATGGCAACGAAATACGAGACCCCTTCCTCCTCACATAGTAGCTGAACAGACCAGGCCTCGTTGGGACAGCCGTAGTACAACAGTTCATCCAAGAATTTGACCTCCATATTCCGCTCATGCGCCTCGTTTCCATTTTCATCCATTCTGTCAAAATCCGCAGTGAGATCCGTGGTTGGAATATTGCTGTCGTAGATGCGGGTAAAGCACAGCGTCGAGACAATGCCCTCATCCGCCGCACTGTACCGCCACCCCTCGACTTCTCCCTCGACCATCTGCCAGCTGCCCTCCAGATCGGACATGGCAAATTCCGCGCCCGGAATGGAAGGCTCACTACCCAACTCCAGCCATTCATCGTTGATCTGGTCATAGGTATAGATTGTGTCGCAGCTGACAGCGTAGTAAATTTCCTGCACAAAATGAGTTTCATGGTCAGTACCCAGGGAGATGATCCGGCAGTTCTGCCCGTTGACAGTCTCCTGAAGCCCTGTGTCCAGCATAACCATGCCAAGTTCGAGGTAATACCGGACAATCTCGGTTTCCCGCAGACGCTCAAATGCCTGCTCGGAGGCCGGATACTCCGCGCCCGAACCACTAACGGAAACTGCGGCAGCTTCCTTGTCAGATGGAGGAATCATATCTGGCTTACCATCCGGAACCGCACTGCTTTCGGAACTGTCTCGGTTCATATCACCCGTCTCCGTC
The DNA here is from genome assembly GCF_020554865.1 of Lacrimispora sp. 210928-DFI.3.58. Classification (GTDB taxonomy): domain Bacteria; phylum Bacillota; class Clostridia; order Lachnospirales; family Lachnospiraceae; genus Enterocloster. The sequence goes on along the minus strand of NZ_JAJCIC010000010.1, from coordinate 60,548 downwards.
TTGGATATTTCCGGCAGCTTCCCGCCGCTTCCGGCTGTTGGAAGCGGCTGTGCGGCATTATTTGCATCTTTGCAGGCAGTCAGGCTAAAAATCAGGAGAAGCGCCAGCAGGATGCCTATCCAGCATTGTTTCATATTCTCACCCCCAAGGATCGCATTCCGCGAGGGACCGTATCCCGCTGAGGATGCTGGAATACTCCCAGAGATACCACAGGCTGCCCTTTTGCCGGAGCTTGACCGGCCTGGGAGAATCCGCCCCCGCTGTTTTCAGGAATACCCGGATATACCCGGCTTCTATGTCCTGGGGACGTAGATCCGGAAGCACATTCAGTACATAGGGCTGTGCCGGGGTATAGTTGTTTTTAGGTGCCGCTCCCTCAAAGTAGGCCAGGGGCAGATAAGGCTTATCCCGCAGGCGGTCCCGGAGAAACTGGCTGTCGTAGGGAGTCATGGGTCTGGGACCCCGCAGCATATTCATTGCCTCCACCCCGGCATCCCTGTCCTTTATGTATAGCTGTAATGCACACAGGAACATGGCGCAGGTGTTTTCCGGCTTGGAAAGATCCATCTGCGGACACGTTTGGAATTCCTGCAAAGTAGCGGGGATCATGTTTAATGTGACTGGCATTTTTCTGTCTCCTTTCTTTCAAAAACGGCTAAAAATCTGCGTACTGGTGGTGTGGACTCCGTCTGTATCTTTGAGACGCACTTGAAGCAGCAGGGTATCCGCATCCAATACTGTGACGTAAAATTCTTCTTCTGCGTAATTCTGGTATATCGTCTCAACGCTGAACAGCTGGAGACGCCATGCCTCGTTCTCGCATCCCTCATAAATTGGGGTCTCCTGGTATTCCACCGCCATGGCCTGTGCCTCCCTGAGATAACCGGGATGCCACTCGTCATAATAGTCCACACCGTCCGGCTCAGTCTCGTCCCAAGAACTGTGAAAAGTCAATCTGCGGTCAATCTCCATTTCGCTGGCCGTGAAATTCCAGACCTCCGGATCCCCTTCTGTGACAGTCTCGCCGGAAACCATGCGCCATTGGCCGAACAGGTCCGCCATGCAGTATTCCCCGCCCTTGGCCGGCATGGGCTGCCGCTCCATCCAGAACTGGTCGCCCAAGAAATCCAGCATCAACTGGCCATCCGCCATATGGCCTTGGGCAAAAACCGTGTCTTCGTTTGTCCCGTCAGCTTCCGTACTCAGAAAAAAGCCACCGCTGCCATCCGAATACCAGAAGCAGTCCGGGCCGATTCCGAGCAGAAGGTGGTACACACCGATATAGTCAAAGCTCCGGGGCTTCCATTCCCGATACCGGGCACCGCCGCCCTCCAACAGGTACAGTTCTATAACCCAATCATCCTCCGGCAAAGTCCCTTCCATCGTCTGGCCTTCCTTTGCCATTATGTACCGTACAGCCTGCCAGCAGGTATTCGTCCACGGATCTTCAGTATCTTCCGGTTCCGAAGTGTTTTCGGGCAAGGCATCCGAATATGTGCTGCTCTCTTTATTGATAGGCGGCAGCGCACTGGATGGGCCGTTCTCACCCATTTTTCTCCCGTTTCTCCCACACGATGCCAGTACCAGCGGCAACAGCAGACAAAGCAACGCTGCCGCAAATCTACTGCTTCTCATATCTATCCTCCACGTCTTTTCATCCACTCGTTATACATTTAAGTTGCAAATGTTTTCGTTCGTGCGTATAACATCGGACGGTTACATCTCAAGGAAGAACAGCCGTCCGAAAACATCATCTATGACATCCTCCATATCTGCGTAGACCTCGTGCCACACGTCAAAGGCATAGAGATAGGTATAGCCATCCGCCTCCGTCATAAAGATTTTCCAGTGAAATGTGTGATCATTTTCACTTGTCGTATACGTCAAAATATAGACGGGGTGTCCCAATGCCTCACTGTAGCCGCTGTTCTTTTCGACAGAGAGATCTTCTGCCTCATACATCGTCAGATGCTCGATACTTTTTACTGCGTATTCTTCCATGGACACTCCATTCCTGCGGCCGCCTGGATAAGCGCAGTTTATGATCAATATGGAACCGTCCTGTGTCATATCCTCATAGTAATAGCCCCCATCAGGATAGTTTTCCGTTTGAAGGACAGTCATGTGGGTAAATGCGGGTCCTCCTGTGGTAAGCACATGAGGGTTGACGTTTGCTCCCTGTTCCATACCTCCATTGTCTCCGCCCTGGTCTTCGCCCTCAAATACAATGGCCCATCCTCCACATCCATCAATAAAAGGATCCCCTTGAACATGGGTCAATCTGAGTGAGGATGTGCCTGGCCCGTCCCCCCGCTCACAGATCCAAACGCCGCATATCTCATCATGGAGTTCTCCCGGACCATATTGTCCCCACAGATCGTTATCCTCAATGCCCTCTACAAGGCACAGCTCGAAAACCACGCACTCCGGCCCGAACTGGACCATCGCCTCATCCGGCCTGCTCCAGGTGCCTTCGTACAGAGCAATCGGTTCGCTGTTACCGCGGCCATAGCTGTAGGTAAGATTTCCCCCGCGCCCGATATTCAGGTTCAGGGAGATACCGCCTCCTAATTCCGCCGGAATCACGGCGGACCATATACCAATAAGGTCAGGATTATGATACATGGTAAAATCAAAAATTTCAGACGGGCCTGACAGCGAACCATCGTAGAGCCACAGAGAGGGCTGGTAACTCAGGCTTCTCCCTGTACTGTCCACAATCTCCACATCCAGGCTGGGCATAATATCGCTGAGGTTGCCCAAAAGGAGGATAGGATCCCCGCAGTCGCTGCGGTAGAGTACCTGGTCGCTTTCGCCAAGAAAATCGTTGTCCTCGTTGATGTCCCATGTATTGACCGCTGTGGAAGCTTTTGGGTCTGTAGGAACGATACAGTAGACCTCATATCCACCCTCCGGGTGGGCAATCCACCGTTCAGGCGGTATCTCCTTAATGAATGGATACGCATCCAGATATTGCTCCGCCTCCTCTGATGCCAGAAAGGCCGCAATATCTTCCCCAGGCTCCAGGGCGGCGCCCAAAAAAGCTACGGAACAGATACAGCCGTCCGCCTGCGCCCCTTCACGCAGGTCATCCAATACTTTCCCTCCTTCGACAGAAAGCCAGGCGGCTGCCCCTTCACTGGCGGCGGAACCGGATGCTCCGCCATCCTCTGTGGGGGTATTGATAGCTCCTTTACCGGGTATTTTCTTGTCCTGATCCAGGGGGCCGTTCCCTGGCGGAACCTGCTCCCTGCCGCAGGCGGTAAGGGACAGAATCAAAACGAATAAAAGTGCAAATATGCGTCTATATTTCATGCCATTGTTCCTTTCCGGTTTATTTATCCATAGGAGCGTATCAGCTCCATGGAACTCATGTCATTATCAAAGAAAGGCGGACGCATTCCGTTGTCCCTGTCCTGCTGGATATGCAGGTAGTCCCCGGACGGGTCAATCAGGACAGGAAAGACGCCGCTGGCATCGCTGGGAAGATTTCCTGCTCCCGTGGAGACAATTAGCTGTAGACAGTCATCCACCATCCGCCAGACGCCGGAATAGAGCAGTTGATATTCCTGCCCATCCTCGGACTGGCAATACAGTTCGGCAATGCCCGCATAGTCCAGATCACCGTCTCCGCCAAGCAGGTTCAGAGACCATCCATCGCACACCCAGCAGGTATCTGCCAGTCCTTCCTCCGTGGGCGGCACCCACCAGTCATCCCCTGTCGGTTCCCAGCCGTCCGGATCGCCCCAATAATCCAGACCCGTGACATTGCCAAAGAGGGTGAAGTCCATGACCAGGGGGGCATAGTCCTCGCCTGTGGGAACGATCATATCACCTCCAACCTCCACGTCCCATACCGGATACCATGTCACCAGACCTCCTGCGCCACCGCTGTCGCTGGCAATGATCTCTATATCCGGCTCATCCCGAAATTCCTCATAACCTACAAATACCAGCACCGGCTGGGCATACTCTTCCCGGTAGAGGACTTCATCCGATTCGGGCCAGACTCCGTTGCCCGTGGATTTCCATGTGACATGATTCACTGACAGGGTGGTCCTGTCGTCCCTCGGCACGATGCAGTAAAGGTCCCCATAGCCGGGACCCAGAATACGCACGGGCGGGATTGTCCGGATAAAAGGCATCTCCTCCATCAATCCGGGCGAGTTGTCCCACAGCCATTCTGTCAGGGAAGTGGTGTCATCCGCCCCCCTACAGCCAAGGTATGCTGCGGCTATTGCTGCCTGCGGTGCGTATTCCGCCATAAATTCCCGCAGCCAGGCCAGTGCCTCTTGCTCCGTTCCCTCGTCTGGTGCGGCAGACATATCCTTATCCGGCTGTCTGCCGTCGGCCAGCACTCGTTTGCCGGTACTTCCATCGGCTGGCATGGACGCTGCATCGCCGCTGCTGGTGTAGTCCTGCGGCTTACTGCCGCAGGCGGCGAGGCCAAACAGGAGCAGAAGCGCCAGAAGGGCGGACGCGGTCTGCGTTATCATTCTCCTCATGAATTTGTTCCTCCTTAGAATTTCCCGCTACGGCCCGAACCGCCGCCACCGCTGCAGCTACTACTGCTGCTACTGCTGCTCGAACTCTTCTGTTCGATCTTGGTACGGGTTTGGGTGGTGTGCGTGTAGCGGTCATAACTGTCTGCCAGGCGCAGCCCGCCAGGAACAATGTATTCGTTGGCCTGCGCGTTCTGCCGGACATTGTTCATCTTCCGTTTCAGCACCATGCAGACCGCCAGCGCCGCCAGACAGGACAAAAACGTCATCAATCCAATTCCCCACAAGGGGTTGGCCCGCACCGGATGCCCGGCATCCGCTTTGGCAAGATACTCATCGCAGGAGTCCAGGTAATGGGAAATGCCGCCATACCAGTCATCATTGCCAAAGTCGCCTAAAAAGCTCTCTTCCAGCTGTTCCTGTCCGTATTCGTTAAAGGCGTATCCGGCACTTTTACCGTAGACAAACATGGCGTAATCACGTTCCGCCATGCTCAGAAGGATCATGATGCCATCCCGCCCATCGCCCATTCCGAAGCTGTTTTGTTCGGAGTGATAGATCTGTGTGGTCACATCATAGACATCCCCGGAGCCAAAATCCTCATAGTCGTCCACAAGAACCACATAGACGCCGCAGCCGTGCCGCCGGGAAATGTCCCCGGCCCGCTGCTCCAGTTCCTCCCACTGGTCAAAGGGGAGCAGGTCGCTGATGTCAAAGATATAGTACATCGAGGTGCTGTCCGGTTCCTCCGCCTCCTGACCGGACGGCCCTCCAGTCATTTCATAGCCGCTGTCTCCCGGTGCGAAAAAGTCCGCCACGAATTCTTCCATAGCGTCCACTGCCTGGGAAAGCGCCACGGCGCTCATATCCATATCGCCAGACCATGCCCCAGGCTCCATGCCGGATTCCACTGACAAATAAGGCTCCACTGCTTTGGTAAGATCGTAAAGCCAATCCCCATAAAGCAGATTTTCATCCGTACCGCCCAGATAGACACACCAGTTATCTGCGGCCATTGTATAGGTGTCTCCGCAGGGCGTAAGCAGCAGGGTCAGCGTAATACCGGAGTGGTATTTTCCATAGCCATATTCATACTCTTCGTAAATACCTTCCGCTGCGTCAAGCACGGTATCATAATCACTTTCCGTCAGAATATCTACCCGCAGGTCAACACCATACCGCTCTGTGAGCGCGGGAAGCGTGACCTCTCCTGCATACCGCAGCGGTTCCGACCCTAACTGCCCTGTCTCATCGTAGATCACGCCGTAATCTTCCGCTGCCGCAGCCGGGATACAGAGGGTCAGCGCCAGTAGCACCGACAGCACAAAACTCGCAAATTTCTTCATATCCGATCCCCCTTATCTACAAAAGCGTGAACAAGACTGAGCTCAGCACCGACAGCGGCACAGCGATGGCGGCGAACAGCGCCCAGAATCTGCCGCGGCTCACGGGCAGCTCACCCACCAGCCTGCCAGTCTGGCCGTTCATGGCAAACAGAAAATCTTTTCCGTTCCACTTGGTATTAAGCATCCAGACCGGCATGAGCGCATAGTGGACTTTGCCGCGCTTGAGGGAAGTACTGCCCCCCTTGGACGTGCAGGTATTGTAGCCCTTCACGGTATCCCGCAGTGCGGCGGCCAGCGTGTTCTCGCAGCGTTTGTCAGCCCGCTCCCGGCTCTGTTCTACCGTCACATCAAACTTGTCAGCGAGAAAACCGGGCAGATATGCCGTGGAAAAGGGTTTCAGTTCTGTATAGTCATAGGGTTCAATGGAATCCATGTAGTCGTCCGGCATCTTGCTGGACGCATCCACCGGGACCTTTTCAAACGCGACGGAACCGGAACGGAAAACGTCATAATGTTCTGTCTCGGTGACCTCATAATCGCCGGAGCGGTAGGTACGGGAACGTGTGGCTGCATACCGGGCATCACCCTCCGCCTCGCCGTCAAACATCCAGAAAGGGACGTAAACCCCCTTGATCTCCTGGATGTGGTTCCCGGCGGTAAAGGATTTTGGCAGAAAAACCTTGCCCTTATAGTGCTTTTTAAGGGCCGCGACCGCATCCTCCTTGCTCAGCTTGAATGGAAGCACAAAATCGGGCCGCAGTGTACCGCCGAACTGCCCTGGCACTACGGTGGGGTTCCCGCAATAAGGACAGGATGTGGCGGCGGTACTTTCATCACAGATCAGCTCCGCTCCGCAGGAAGGGCAGTTATAGGCTTTCATCTCTGCGGCATCCGCGCCCCAGTCACCGCTCAGGCCGGAGGTGTCCCAGCCGTCATCTTCCGCGCCTTTGGTCTGAGCGTCCTCGTGGGCTTTCACGGCCTGTTCTTCTTTCTGCTGGTACAGCGCCTCTATCTCGGAGACCTCGTAGGCGCTCCCGCAGTAATCGCACTCCAGTTTCCCGGAGTCCCCGGCAAAGTGCAGCGGGCCTGTGCAGGCCGGACACTGGTAATTTGTTACTTGTGAAGGCATCCTTTATCTCTCCTCCTACTGGTTTATCTTCTTCAGATCAGCTTGGATCCGCAGTATTGGCAGGACGAAGCCCATCCGGGCCGTATGACGTTCTCTCCGCCGCAATGGGGGCAGGTAACCGTTTCGTACTGCTCTTTCTGGGCAACTTTGTTAAAGGCTGTCAGCATGATACGCTTGTTAGGCGTATCAAGACTGATGTTTTCTAAGTATCCTTTTTGGATCATATGGCGTACCTTACGTTCCACGTTCTTTCCGCCAATGGCTCTGGAAAGCTGGTCAAAGGAAATCTCTGGCTCAGGGCTGGCGAAGAAGCATTCCGCAAGCCGATGGGCAAGCCGGCTGGCGCTCTGGCGGCGGACCGGGCCAAGCGTACCCTTCCAGATACATAGGACACCCATTGAAAGCATGAACAGCTCCGCAAGCACACTGCCCAGGTCAAACTCCAGATCCACCTCGAAAACCGATGCCGCAATAATCACGCCCAAAAGTGCGAATGCCGCCATACGGATAAGTTCCCCCGTCCTGTAGCCCAGCCGAACTTTTTCAGTCAGGTAAAGCTCCATATCAAACCTCCTCAATCAAACTGTTCACGACAGGACCCGTAAAAACGAGTCCCGGATGGTGTCTTTTGGATACCGCCCCAGCAGACACTCCTTTTCTTTCCGGATCATCCCGCCAGCCATCTCCGCATGGCCGCCGCCATCTCCATAACCGTGGAGCGCATCACGGACTAAATGCCCCGCATGGACAGCCGGATCCTCCGAGCGGACAGAAAACTTGATCCCATCCTCCCGTTTGGAGAATACCACGGCGACCTCCACCTCCTGCAGCGCCAGGATGAAATCGGAGAGGATCGCAATCAAAGCGTCCGGGCAGGGAAAGAGGACATTGGATATGCCTACCTTGTCGTAGACCTCAATGCTCTCGATGGCCGCGCCATATGCTTTCAGATCGTTGAACTCCATGTTGTTGCGCTCCAGCCGCGCCAGCGTTTCCTGGTCACACAGAGGGAACAGGAATGCGAACATTTCAATATCCAGTTCCGTCACGCCCCGCGTAAACTGCAGCGTGTCCATTTTCAGGCCATAGAGCAGGGCAGTCGCCGTGTGCCTATCCGGCAGGCACGGAAGCTGTTTATAATACTGGGCGATGATCGTGGCGCAGGCCCCAGTGGGGCGGATGTCCTGGTAGCGGTATTCAATTGGCACAAAAGTGGGGTGGTGGTCGATGCAGGCCACCTCATCCCCAACAAAATCCGTGATATTCCCACAGTGCTTCTGCGCGTCCACACAGATCACATAGTCTTCCTCGGCCATGTCCGGACGCAGCTGCTCATAGGGGAACATCTGGATCTGGAACGCCTCCAGCATCTTGGACGCGCTCAACTTGTCGATCCTTCCATCGTAGCAGAGGGTAGAGGGGATTTCATGCTGGGCCAGAAGGCGCTGTAAGCCGAAGGCGGAGGCAATGGCATCCGGGTCTGGGAAATTATGGGTCTGTATGTAGATATGCTTGCCGTGGCATAACGCCGCAAGCTGGTTAAAGTCGTTCATTTTCGTATTCACTCCTATCTATTCAACGGTTGCCGCCGGCCTGTCAGCCCTGACCGTTTTTCCTTTCGTGCGGCAGTGTCAGCTTATCTTTGATAGATTCCCACTCCCGCAAGACGATAGAACGCATCAATCAGTTCATTACCAGCATCGATCGGGGCATATATGGAGCTGCCGTCTGTGAACTCAAATGACGTCCGGTATGTGGTTTCGTCAAGGGCGAATATGTCGTTGTCCGGCGGCTCTTCATACTCTTTCACTCTTGTAACGAGCTGCTTCTCCTTTATGATGCGGAGTATCTCCTCCGCATCGCTCTCTCCGATCCGCTGGTTTTCCACTTCCATGTGAGCGCCATCGAGGTTGAGCGCAGCATCGAATGAAAAGAACCAATCATCTCCTTCTTTTTCGATGGTAAACGAATAGGAAGAGGAATGATCCATACAGCTGCTGTGGACGGAAACAGCCCTGATCTCAATTTTCTCAGCTGCCTCATAGTGCCTGTCGGCAAGCGCATAGAGATAATCGAGCGTCTTATCACCGAACGCGGTTTCTTTGTCTATACTGCTTCCATCAGTGAATGTCATTCCAGAGATGCGCATCGGCGCATCGGATATGTGAAAAAAGCGTATCGGCTCACGGTATTTTCTGAGCCGTTTTATCTCGCCTTCCTCACGAATGATCTCAAGGAATCCTTCTGCATCTTCAGGCGGGATCTGGACGGAACTGAACGATGCGTAATGCTCCTTCCGGCTTCCCACATAGCAGCTTGCAGAAAAGAGCCAGTTCTCGTCTTCCTTTCGCAGTGCAAAAGAATACACGGGGTATCTTTCCATGCCAGAATAAGAGGTATAGAACGAAACAACCTCATCGGCAGTATAGTTTTTGCTTCCGCTGCATCCGAAAAGTCCGGAAAACATCGAGAGGGCTGACACGATAATCATCACTTTACACACATTTTTCTTTTTCATAGTTCATTAACCCCAAAGAGATTAAAACGGTCTGCCGCACTTGGTGCAGAACTTTCCCTTGTTCTCCGCTCCGCAGGAGCAGGTCCAGCTAAAGTTGTCCGGTGGTTTGGAGATCCCGCACTCCGTACAGTTTTTTCCCGCAAGAGTTTCATTTCGCCCGAGGTGTATACGGTTTTCAGGATATGAAAATTATCAAACAGGACTGCGGTTTCCGGATATTGATACACGGCCTGATTGCTGTTCTGTCCGCAGGCAGCAAGCCCCAGCATACCCATCAGAATACTTATCGCGGCAAAACCCGGGGTTAATTTCACGGTAGTGCCTCCTCATCTAAAATAGCCATACGGCTCCCGCCCCAATTGGGACGGGAGCCGATCCCATATGATTGTTACCCGCTTTTTCCCGCCGCTTTTTGGAGTGACGCAGGACACATACCGCCGTCCGCCGAAGACCCGCGCTACTGGAACTTCATGTTGGTGAGAATGATGTCGGGCATCGTTCCCTGGACGCAGTCCATATTCCGCAGGCCGATGGAAAGGGCGCAGGTGTCGTCAATCTGCGTGATATACTCAATCCATTCGTAGCCGATGTACTTATAGGTGCGGCCGTGGAAGGTGATGCCGCCGATCACGCGGTCTTCTATATCCTGATAGTTTTCGAACTTCTCCTTGTAGAAGTCGAAGTCCTCCAGCTTTTTCCTGACCTCAAACCGGATGCTGCCTGCGCCGAACGCGGTGGGATCGTCGTTTTCCACCAGACAGCACTTCCCCTCGTCATACGACCACCCGCTATCCGGAACGGTCGTCTTGATTGTTATGTTGATCTCATCGTGGGCAAACATGGCAACCTTCGCGGAGAAGTCCTTCATCGTAGCGTTCGCAGAGGCGGCCTTGTTCTCTTCGGCGGCCTCTGCCTTCACGATGTCGAGATACTTCGCGATGGCTTCCTTGCCGGAGAAGCCGCTGGTGTTGAAACCGCTTACCTCATAAACGCCCGTCTCCTCTTCCTTGAAATTGACGTAGATGAAATGCGAGTCATTGTCCGCAGAGATCCACTTATAGTAGCGGTAGTTTGCCTTCATGTGGTCGCTGTACTCTTCCTTGACAAACTCACCTTCCACGCCGAAGTAAGCGACAACCTCCTCGTAGGTGGTGTCGAAAATATTTTTATTGACATCGTTCATCCAGACATAGCCCTTTTGCACCTGTTCTTCTGTCACGATGCCGTCCCCTCCGGCTGTGTTTCCACCCAAATTCGATTCCGGAGCGTCTGAATCAAGGCTGTCCGGCATTGGCTTGCCCGCCTCAATCAGAGGCAGATACCAGGTATCATAAAGATCAGGCAAATCCTCCTCGTCCACATCGACCCAATAGGTTCCCCATGGGCGCAGATAGATATCATAGTGGAATTCATCCCCGCTGTTTTCATAATCACCGTCAATGTGGATCATGTCTCCGTAGTCCGCCAGCCCCGGATCAACAATCCAGTCCGCGTGCTTAAGCGCAATATCCGTGAAGGAGCCGCCCTCGGACATCATAGTGCCATATATACTGGTCCCATTGCCACTGAGGCTGACCGATGCGGAAACCATAGGCTCCGATTTTGTGTAGTCCCCATCCCAGAGGATGACGGTGCCCATGCCGTCTGCACCGATGTCAACGGCGCCACAGATATCCCACCAAGCGCCCTCCATACCCTTATCCTCGTAGTAGCCCGAACAGCCCGTCATAATCCACCAGCCGTACCAGTCGCCATTCCACCAGTCGAGCAGCGAGTCTCCGGTCCCGGCAGACTGTGCCGTACCGCTCCCAGCTGATTCCCGGCTGAGTGTGGACGGATCGACGGTGATTTTACCGTTTTTGTCGCCGAACGCCTCCTCAAATGTCACTTCGACCTTGCTGGTCGTATCCGCCAGCACAAAGGCTGTGCGGATCTCAATGGTCGCACCCGGCGCGACATCCATAAATTGATCTTCGATCACCGTAGCATCATAGGAGTCCGGATTGGAATAGACGATGGCAACCGCCAGCTCCACACCGTTCTGCATGGCTGTTTCGGAGATCGACCAGAGATAAGAATGACTGTCCTCGCCGTTGTTCGTAAAATCCAGCGTCAGAACGACCGCGTCGTTTCCATCCGAATCCTCCATGATGCACGCGCCCTTATAGAGCAGCTCATAATCGCCGAGCTTGAGCAAATTGGAGTCTGCCAACTCCTTATCTGTCGATTCCTTATCTTTACCACAGGCGGTGAGACCGAGCAGCATCAGCGCCGCAAGAAGCAGGCACAAAAGTTTGGTCTTTGTTCGTTTCATATTTCCCTCCAAAATTTGCGGAACACAAAGCTGCTATTTTTTTGCGAAGGTTCCGCTGATACCGTAGCCGGAATTTTCGTTCATGGTGAGGCTGCTGCCATCCACAGAGAACGTGTAGGTAGACGGATCGCTCCAGCTCTCCAGCGTTACCGTAAGCTGGTCGCCGTCAATGGTATAGGTGCCCTTTTGTTTCATGTAGGAATTCTCCATGGTGCATTTGCCTTTCCCATCGAACGTCCATGTGATAACGCCGTCATCACCCAGGTCGGCCGACCATGTGCCGGAGAGGGCGTCCTTGCTGCCTCCACAGGCGGCCAAACACAGAACCATCGTGAGCGCCAAAAGAAGCGCCAAAGTCTTGCTTAATTTTTTCATCATCATGCTCCTTTGTGTTGTGTATTTGTTCTATCCATTGACAGCGCCGCCGCAAAATTCACAGCAGCCGCTGGCATCTGGTGTGGTGGTGGCTCCACAGAACGGACAGGTCAGCGCCGTCTTAGGAGCTGCGGCTACGACCGCTTCATTCCTTACCTGCTCCCGAACCTGGAGCAATGCATCCCGGATCTCGCGTCCCATTTCCTCATACTGCCGGTACTCCATACTGGAACGGACCTCATCCGCATTGGATGTCCGGGAACCGCCCATGAAGGGCCGTGCGCCAGGGCGGGAGCCTCCAGGAATACCGGGGCGGATTGGCCCCGCACCTCCGGTGCGGAGACCGCTGCCCTTGACACAGGGCTGTGCATCCGGCCCGTCCAAAAGGGTTTCCTCATCATTGTCAACAGAAGAACCGTTCAGCTTGAAGCGGATTTCATTAAAGTATGGGTTGTTGACATTAATTACAATGTAGAAATCATAAGAAAAGGCGTAGCGTCTGGGGGAAAAGCTCTGCCGTTTCCCCTCCGCATCCTTATACTGGATCTCTGTCTTGCTCTCGTCAATGTCCAGCTGGCAGCCAGTCACATCGGAGAAGGACAGTACATCCGGGTTGGCCTCCTGCCAGTTCCGGACGGATGTGACCATGAATCTCCCGTCATCCTCGTCCAGCAGGACTTTCATGCCCTCGCCCAATGTGCGGGTCACCCGGAACGCCGCCACTTTCTCCTGGTTGGTTTCCCGGTAAGCCAGCTGCTCTTTGATCTCCTCCACGGTGCTCTGCCTCCGGTCACTGAACCAGGGGGAGAGCTTTGCCGCGCAGTTCTTACAGCAGTTCCCATCCTCCAGCTTCCGGTTGCCCAACAACCCGATCTCGCCGCCGCAGATGGCGCATTCCTTTTTCTCAAACAGTTTTCCGAACAGTGCCATAATAATCTACCTCCTCGGTGTACGCCACCTCTTTCCTTTATGGTGTTTACTCCAGGGGGCCATTCTTCGTCTGGATGGCGCCATAGATATACAGGCCGGGCACAAGCAAATTCAGGATCAGGCTGGTAAAGCTGAACTCTCCCCCTGCGACAAGACCGATGATCATAGAGATGATGCTCAAAACGGCAATGATGATGCCCCACTTGATGCAGGCTGCCGCTTTCTGCGGCGCATTGCAGGCACCGATGCCCTTAATGCCCGCGATAAACTGAATGACAGATGCCAGCGTTACAATAATGGAACTGGCATAGAGCAGGCCGGTACCTTCGCCAGTCTCCATGAGCGCCGCAAGGGCACTGATGCCGAGAATGGCGATGATGCCCGCGATGACACCGATGACGCCGCCGATAATCATGAGAATGGAAGTGACCTTCAAAAATTTTTGACCTTTCATGTGTATAATCCTCCTGTTTTATGTTTTGTTAATCGTTTTAGGTGTTATGTCTGTTCGTCCAGCAATCGTAGGGTCAGACTATGGCTTTTCGGCCTCGTTTCATCCCTGGATGTCTCCGTCATCAAAGGGATCTCCGCACTCCGGGCAGAACTTGGGCGGATGGGCGGGGTCGTCCGGCTCCCAGCCGCACTTGTCGCACTTGTACTGCGGTACGCCGGCAGGCTTAGGCTTGCCACACTCGGCACAGAACTTTCCTTTGTTCACCGCTCCGCAGGAACAGGTCCAGCCGTTTGTATCCGCAGGCTTGGGCTTCCCGCACTCCGGGCAGAATTTTCCGGTGGCTGTGGCCCCGCAGGAGCAGGTCCAGCTATCCCCTGCGGGTTTAGGGACGGGCTTGGGTGCGCCGCATCCCGCACAGAACTTGCCGGTATTTCCGGTCTGCCCGCAGGAACACGCCCATCCCTCCATGGCAGGAGCCGCCGGAACGGGTTGCTGTACCGATTGCTGCTGACCCATCTGGAAGAGGCTTTGGGCGTTCATGCCGCCGGCCTGACCGGCCATCCCCATGCCCATGAAAGCCATAGCGGGACCGGCATTGGGGTTGGCGGCTGCCGCCTGCATGGCGCCGGCCTGTGCGCCGACAAGATGCGCCGCCGCGCGGGTGGGGTCCATAAAGGCCGTATTGCGCTGCAGCTCCTTGATCATCTTTTCGTCTTCCTCGTTGGCCTTGACGCTGGAAACGCCGAAGGATACGATCTCAAGACCCCGAAGATCCCGCCACTTTGCGGACAGTTCCTGGTTCAAAGCATCTGCCAGCTCTGTGGTGTGGCCTGGAAGGGCAGAGTATCGAATGCCCATATCGCTGATCTTTGCGAAGGCGGGCTGCAGCGCGGTCAGCAACTCGGTTTTCAGCTGGCCGTCAATGGCTCTGCGGTCAAAATCCGCTTCCACATTGCCGCAGACATTGGTATAGAACAGCAGAGGGTTTGCCACCCGATAGGAATACTCCCCAAAACAGCGGATGGCGATATCAATGTCGATCCCCGCCCGCTGGTCCACGACACGGAAGGGGACGGGAGAGGGCGTGCCGTACTTGTTGCCGATCAGTTCCTTGGTGTTGAAGTAGTAGACGCGCTGATCCTTGGGCGCTTCGCCGCCGAAGGTGAACCGCTTGCCGATGTTCTGGAACACCTGCCCGATACTCTCCCCCAGGTCGCCCGAAAAGATGCTGGGTTCCGTGGAGGCGTCGAAGGTGAATTCGCCGGGTTCAGCGCATACCTCCACCACCTTGCCCTGCTCCACGATCATCATGCACTGGCCGTCGGCCACGGCGATCACGGAGCCGCTGGTGATAATGTTGTCGCTGCCTTTGGTGTTGCTGGAGCGCCCAGAGGCCCGTTTCCGCCCCTTGACCGCCAGCACGGTAGCGGGGATTGCCTCACAGTAGAAATACTCCTTCCACTGATCGGCCATCACGCCGCCTGCAGAGCCTAATGCCGCTTTAATAAGTCCCATAGTTACATCCTTCCTTTCGTGATTTATTTCTCTTTACTGACGATTAAAATCCTTCATTTCTTTCTTTGCGCTTTGCTGTGAGCATTGCCCCACAATTAGGACAAAAGATTGCGTTGTCCGAAAGCGCTGTTTCACATACTGGACAGCGACGGTGTAAATTAAGGTAGAACTGATAAAGAGTTTCCTGGGGAAGTCCACTGCCGCATTCTCCACAAGTTTGCTGCTCCGCAGAGACGGTTGCACCGCAATTAGCGCAGACTTTAAGCAGCTTCATAGCTTCTGGCCCAAATCCATATTGCTTCATGCTTTCCAGACGGATCTGCTCAATTTGCTGCCGTGTCATCTTATAACCCTTCTCCTCCATATTGAAGCCGTTTGCCGCAGCGTGGACAAAATATTTCTGCGGAGGTAATCTCTTTGCCGCAGTGGGAGCAGTAACGAGGCGGATCTTCCCACGGCGCACATTCCACACATTCCGCCACATCAGCGTTATACATGGCATTCGATACCCATTTGCCGCACTTGTGACATCGGTTAAAATATTTCCGTGCGTCTTCCCATGCGGTCTCCAATTCCTGCTCCTGTGTCTCTGCTTGGATAGGATCGGTCGTATGTAACAAAGCACCTGTGATGTCACAAAAGAAGCTGTACCGATTTCCTCCCGAGTCGGCGATCACCTTGTAGCGTGCTGTTTTATGGGTAAGCGCCATCAAATCCCTCCTTTCTTTTCTTTGACCCTCGATTAAGTCATGGTTATATGGTATAATAGGAATCAAAGGAGAGCGGCCTCTGTTTGTTGGCAACGTAGTCAGAGGCTTTTCATTGGAGACAAAGCCCATACCCTCCTTCGGCATTGCCTGCACCCATAATTTAAGCGATTTCCACACTTTTGTCCCCACCCCAAACCCCCGAAAGGGTAGGGTTGAAAAGAAAAAATCTGATTTTCTTGCCACCCCGAACCGAAAAATGGGTAGGGGAAACAAAAAATCAGGTTTCTTTCAAGGCTAAGACTGGAAATGCTGTAAATGAGATACCAAGGAAAATACGGTGATGAGAGTTGTATTTCGCGGGGAGGTGTCCACGCATGACTAAGCAGAATCAAAGAACGGGAGTCCTGGTAGCTGTGCTGATCGTCTGTGCTATCTCTGCCCGCGTTTTGGGAAAGTTTGATGTTTTTCCCGTACCGCTGGGTTTGGTCCGCACGATCCTTTATATCAGTCTGTACATTGGCTGGGGTCTCTCTGTCAGCCATCGCATTTTACAAACACTGGTGCGCCGCTATATGGTCGGCGTTTCATGTCTGACCGTCTTCTGGTTTGTTATACGGTCAATAAAATATTTTTTTGTGGTCGCTCCTGATGCGATCCGGCATCTATGGTACTGGTACTATTGTCCTATGCTGTTCATACCTCTGCTTTCCGTGTTTGTTTCCATGTCGCTGGGTAAGCCGGAAAGCTACCATCTGCCCAAATGGACAAGACTGCTCTATCTTCCCACCCTGTTCTTTCTGCTGCTGGTACTGACAAACGATCTCCATCAGCTTGTTTTCTCCTTCCCGACCGGAACGGTTTGGAGCGATACGGATAACGGATACGAGTACGGATATTATTTTGTTATCGGGTGGGAGATCATCTGTGCGCTGGCCGCCTTTGTGATCATGCTCATCAAATGCCGTTTGGCGCAAAGGAGAAAATACTTACCGGCGCTTCTGCTGTCCTGCTCCATTCTATATGCCTTTATCTACGCCAGCGGAGCCAGGTGGATGCAAGTGATAGGCGGAGATATTACAGCGGTGCAGTGCCTGATGTTTACCGCCATACTGGAAAGCTGTATCCAGTGCGGATTGATTCAGACCAATACTGGCTATGATGAGCTGTTTAAGGCCGGGACCTTCGGCGCCCAGATTGCTGATCACGACCATAAGGTCCGCTACGCCTCCGCAAATTCGCCTGTGCTTTCTGAACAGATCATGTGTACGGCAGAGGCGGGCGCTGTTAACCTTGATAAACATACCCTGCTAAAAAGTTACCCTATCGAAGGCGGTCATGTGTATTGGCAGGAAGATATAACAGATATTACCATACTGCTCAAAAAGTTAGAAGAAAACAAGGAAACCATTGCAGAAAGCAACCATCTGGAACAGGAAAATTATCGTATCAAGCTGGAGATCCACACCTTGCGGGAAAAGAATCGGCTCTATGACCTTTTACAGGAAGAAACCGCTCATCAGATCGATTTATTGAATGACCTGTTTTATCTATATGACGAAGAAGAAAATCCGGAAAAGCGCCGCAGTCTGCTTGCGAAGATCACTGTAATCGGCGCTTACATAAAACGCAGAGGCAACCTAATCTTTATCCGTGAAAAAACGGAAACCATCGATACCACAGAACTGGCCCTTTGCATGGAGGAATCCTTTTCAAATTTGAAACTGATGGGGGTCGAATGTGAAGCGGACATTCCGAAGGGCAGCAAAATCTTTACCCAGGACGCAATCCTGGTCTACGACTTTTTTGAGAAGGTGATGGAGACCGCTATAGATGATATGAGCTTTGTTTGGTTGAAAGCGCGTATTCTTGCAGATTCGATCATCCTCCGTCTGGAGGTGGAATGCGAAAGCTCCCTTGCAGATTTTCGGGATACCTGTGAAAGCTGCTCCTTTGAGGATGGCGTATGGCGCTTTATCCTCCGCATCGGAAAGGCGGGTGGACAAACGTGACAACATTCTATTTATCCTCCGAAATGGAACAGTCCGTATGGATGATCTGCCTGTTCTTTTCTTTGATATTGGATGTGTTTCTTTTTCTTGCATCCCCTGACCGAGGTGGGAGCAGACGGTGCAGGCTTCTGAACGCCGGGGTATTTATCGCTTTGCTGATCCTGCTGTGCATTGCCGGGGATGCCTTTGACAAAAAGGCCGATGGACTTCCTATCAATCCTTTGCTGCCATTTCCAATGTGGTCGCTGTGGTGCATCGCTGGCATGGTGGGTACTTTGCTCCTTGGTCAAACCGCTGTGTTGATCCATCGGAAAGGCCGGACACTTAGCCACAATTCCGTGAAGCAGGCAATCGATATGTTGCCCAACGCGATCTGCTATTTCACCCCATCGGGTGATTTCAAACTGTGCAATCTACAAATGCACCGCTTGTTCCACATACTGGCGCAAAGCGATCTCCAGCACTTCGATGAATTGCGGCAGGCACTTACAGAGTGTGATAAGAAAAGCGGTGTTGTAAGGCTACCGGATGAAGAGCAAACCTATCTGTTCCCCGATGGTAAGGCTTGGCGCTACTCCCAGACGGAGATAACGGTACCAGACGGTACAGTTTACACAGAGGCGATCTTCTCAGATGTGACTGAACTTTACGAAAAGGGACTGAGACTCAAGGAACAGACTGAGCAGCTCAAAAAATTCTCCCGTGACTTAAAGATTCTTTCGGATAATGTACTGACATTGACAAAGGAAACGGAAGTCCTGTCGGCAAAAACCAAACTGCATGACCAGATGGGGGCGGGGATCATTGCTATGCGGCAGATTTTGCAGCAAGAGCAGGTATCCCAGGAGGCCGCAGACAGCCTTCTATTGTTTCAAAAAGCAATCAGAACCATTAAAAATGACAATGAATACCCCCAGGAGCGCGGGGAGCTTGCGGAATTTTTGCGGGATGCCAGTACCATCGGCGTAAAGGTAGAAATGGCTGGCGAATTACCAAAGCAGGAGGAAATATATCGCATATTTGTGATCGCCATGCGGGAATGTCTCACCAACGGCGTCCGCCATGCGGATGCAACGGCCCTTTATGTCACCGCCCGGCAGGACGGAAACAACATTTCCCTGCGTATCACAAATAACGGAAAGCCCCCTGAAAGCGTCATTGTGCCGAGGGGCGGGTTACTCAACCTTCACCGCCATGTTACGAACTTAGGAGGTACGATGGAAATACAGTGGTCACCAGCCTTTACGCTGATAATCGTCATGCCCGTAGAAAAGGAGGCGGCAGAGTGAAACAGGTGTTAATTGTAGAAGATCAGCGGATGCCCCGCAAATATATGGAGAGAATGATCTCCGACAGTGAAAAATATGCCCTGGCAGCCAGTATAAGCGGCGCGGATGTTGCACTTGCCTATTGCAAGCGTCAGATGATCGACCTGATCTTGATGGATGTCTGTACTGCTGGAAACAAGGATGGCATCGAAGCTGCCGCCGAGATCAAAGTGGCGTTCCCAAACATAAAGATCATCGTTGTCACATCAATGGTCGAGGTCGGTTTTTTAGAAAGAGCCAAAGCCGCAAAGATAGACAGCTTTTGGTACAAAGATTTAAGTCCCGAAGACCTGATCGATGTCATTGATCGCACAATGGCAGGAGAACATCTCTTTCCCCATGAAACGCCACAAGTGAAATTAGGTCTTGTAAGCAGCACCGATCTGACTGCAAAAGAAATCCAGGTACTGCGCCTTGTATGTGATGGTCTGGAATACAGCGAGATCGCCCAGACTCTTTCTATCACAGAGAGGACCGTGAAATATCATGTTTCCAACATCCTGCAAAAAACAGGCTATGCCAACAAGACCCGCCTTGCCATAGCAGTTACAGGCAAAAAATTTATTATTCCGAGCCTCCCGGAGGATCTGGACTTTGACATAACCAAATAACAGAGCACACAGCTTTATTTCCCGGTTTCAATGAAGCCGGGAAATTTTTTTGAGAAAACTTCAAAAAACTGTACTCAGGGACAGTGCGAGAAAATGGCTTCTTCGCTATACTGGTATCATCAAAGGATTCAAAATGATTGATAGGAGGCCGCCTTATGCGAAGAATCGTGATTGATATGCAGAATGTCCTGTTTGCGGACGCAGTAGCCGAAGCCTTACGCAACTTTGATTCCAATCTGGAACCAGTCATGAGCGAGAGCCCGGACAAAACTCTGTCGCTATGTGATGCTGTGCTTGCAAATGTTCTGATTATGGAAGTTACCGTATACACATCCTGGACACTGGAGGAGCGGCTAAAAATCCGAAACGCTCTGAAAAAGGCTCAGCCAGATTGCAAGATCGTGCTGGTGGTGGATGAAAACACAGAGAAAAAGCTGGCGGACAGGGTGCGGCAGGCCAAGAAGGACGGTCTGGTAGACAATTTTATTTACGGTTCCGTTTCTTCCAGCTATCTCTCCGCTGTCATTGACGCACTTTAGGACAGAGGCTGGTGAGGACCATGCAGGGTATAGGAGGACACCAAAATGAAAAAATTATGTATTTTCTTTCTCACCATCATACTGCTGGTGGGCATGACCGGCTGTGGAAATAAGGTTACAAACGATCCCATCACATTGACGATGTGGCACGTCTATGGAAGTCAGACAGAATCGCCGCTCAATGTAATGATCGATGAGTTTAACCAAACGAAGGGGAAAGAAAGCGGTATTGTTATTTCTGTTGTCTCCGTCACAAATTCTACCGCTATTGACGATGCGCTGATTGCCTCTGCCAATAACGAACCGGGGGCGGTTCCCATGCCGGATCTGTTCACGGCCTATCCGAGGGTGGCAGAAGAGATTGGGCTTGACCGGCTCTTGGATTGGAGTGGTTATCTTTCAGAGGAAGAACGCTCTGCTTATGTGGATGAGTTTCTGGCAGAAGGCGTTATAGATGGACGGCTGGTTATGCTGCCCATCGCCAAATCAACAGAACTGTTATTCTTAAACAAGACGATATTTGACCGCTTTGCCGCTGACACAGGAGTATCGGAAGAAGAGCTTCTCCATTTTGAATCTCTCTTTGCTCTGTGCTGCCAATACTACGATTGGTCAGGCGGCGCAGAGATGTTCCAAATTAACGACTTCTATCACTACTTCCTGGTCAATGTCTCCGGGCTGGGCGGACAGTTCATTCGGAATGGAAAGCCGGACCTGTGCAGTGCAGAATTTGAACAAGCCTATCTGCCAATGGCCCGTGCGGCGATCCATGGAGGACTTTGTACTGGTGACGGTTATGCTTCCGACCGCTGGAAAACAGCCGAGGTTATCAGCAATATCGGTTCCACAGCAGGGATGTTGTATCTGAGGGACTATGTAACCTACCAGGACAATACCACCGAAGAAATTGAAACAGCGGTATATCCCTACCCCACCTTTTCTGATGCCTCGCCAGTGGTTATACAAAGGGGAACTGGTTTGTTTTCCATGAAAAGTGAGGACGAGCGAAAAAATAGAGCCGCCGCCATTTTTGGAAAATGGATCACACAGAAAGAACACAATCTGGACTTTGTGATTGCTTCCGGCTATTTGCCGGTTACGGAAAATGCCTTTTCTGCTCTGTTTTCAAATATAGATATGATTGAGAATGAGAAATCCCATATGCTCTATGGTGCGGTGGACCAAATGTATGGCTCCTACTCCTTTTGCCCTTTGCCGCTGTATGACGCTTCCGGCAAAGCGCAATCCAGGTTTGAGGAGACCGCAAAGAGCATATTGTCTGCTGCCCACCGGGACTATATCAGCCGCATAGAGCGCGGGGATGACCCGGAGACAGTGATGTCAGAACTCCTTGACTCTTCGCTTTCGGAAATTCAGGAGGCCGTAGAGCGGTGACACAAAAGGGGGAAAACCATGATACTACGCCTAAAAGAAATCAGATCAGTACTGGAGGCGGCTCAGACGCAGAGCGTTTCCATGCGCCGCCGCCTGATGCTCTATCTTTTTACCATAATGCTCTTTTTTGCGTTCTTGATTGCTATGCTATTGTTCCTTTTCGGTGCAATCGATCCTATTGGATATGAAATTGAGCGGGCTTTAAGCAATCAACTTGAGAACTCTGTATACTCCCTAGAGCATCAAAGCAATGATCAGGCAGCCTATGTGCTTGCCTTTTCCCAACAGATAACAGCGGCAGTCAAAGACGAACTTTCAGATGCTGGGATTACCTTCAACGAACTTCGCAATACTCCTGACGCACTGGAGTCCATGCAAAACAGGCTCTTTGATGTCGTCAGCAGCAATATGAAACTTGCACCTTGCAGCGGAGCATTTTGCTTTTTGAAAACAACGGTCAACGATGCACTGCCTAATAAAAGCTATAATGGGCTGTATCTAAAGTTTGCAAATCTTTATGCGGAAAACACAATCCATAATGATGTTTGTCTTTTTCGTGGATTTTCTACTGTCGCACGAGAAAAAAACATCAATCTCCATAGTACATGGCAGTTGGAAACACAAGAGGGGTTATTCCCGGAAATCGATGGAGTGATGTCCGGCAAAAGCGAGAGCATCTCCGGCGCCTTCTTTCTTACATCCGTTTATAAACTGCCTGACACATGGGAAAGTGTGCGCTTTCTCTGTATACCTGTTTTAGATTCTGGTGGCAACACGATTGGTGTGTGCGGCTTTGAGATCAGCAGTCTGTATTTTTCGCTTTCCCATAAGACGATGGGAAGCAGCCAAGCACATATCTTTTGCGCTTTGCTGACGGAAGATTCGGATTGTTATGTAGGGCAGATCGCCGGGAATCAATCTGGTTATTTCCCACCAATTGAAAATTCTTTTTCTGTTGAGAACGGATCAAGCCTGACTACCTTCCATAGCGGAGACACTGAATTTGTTGGTAAGACCCAGGAACTAACAATAGGGACTACTGCCCATATGGTTGCTGCCATGCTCCCTGCCACAGAATATCAGGCGCTTGTGCAGACGGTGCGGCTCAAAATTGCCGCATTCTTGTTTATCGCTTCTTTTGCCATTTTGGTCTCCATTCTTTGGGGCAGCAAAAAATATGTTGCACCCATATTAAAAGACTTGGAACAGATTAAAACTAACACAGACCGGACGCAGAGCGAGTCTCATGTTTTGGAGATTGAGGACCTCTTTGCTTTCCTCGCAGAACAGGACCGAGAACACGAGGCAGCTTTATCCGCTTTGAACCAAGAGCGACTGGAAGCTGAGAGCAGACAAGAACGGCTGCAAAGCAAACTGGAACAGACCAGCAGTGATCTTGGGTCCGCGCAGGCAGAAATTGCCCGACTTGCCTATTCCAGAAAACAAGAGATCGATCCCGACGATTTTCAGTATTTTTTGGAAGGGATTAGTCAACTTACTCCAACAGAAAGAAAGGTCTTTGATCTGTATCTTAAGGGGAAAAACGCAAAAGAGATCATTGCGATCTTAGGAGTTACAGAAAATACATTAAAGTTTCACAACAAGAATATCTACAACAAACTGGGAGTTTCGTCCCGGAAACAACTCCTTCGTTATGCCACTTTGATGAAACAGCAGGAGGAAAATGATCAGCAATAACGCTTGAGAATCAGCAGTTGCGCTACTTGGCAAGCAGTGCATTTGTTCCCACAAATGCTCGAAACAGACATCCGGCGTTGCCGCCAGATGTCTGTTTCTCTGCTTGTTGGGGTAGCACCCCAAACCCCTTGAACAGCCCCGTTGCCGGGGCTGGCTGCGCGTTCGGTTCCCGAACGCTGTTGTCCCTGCTCCGCAGGGACAGGCGGGGCTTGCGCCCCGCTTGGAGCCGGAAACGACAGTCCCTGCGTTTCCGGGAAAAAAGAAAAAAGCGGGGCTGGCCTACATCCCTGTAAGCCAGCCCCGCCAAGATCATCTGTGCTGATCGGTGCGCTGTTCCTCCTTGCGCCGCTCCTCCATAGCCGCCTGTTCCTTCTCCTTTTCCAGAAGAACAGCCGCCACTTTCTGCGCCACAAGATACTCCTGCATCTCCGTCCTTGCCTTGCGGTATGCCGGGTACGCCGCCCGTTTCTGCTCCAGAAGCTGGGCATACTCGGCGTTCAACTCCTTGACACGGGGGAGCTTTTTCAAGCCGAGCTGTTCAAAAGCCTCCTTCGCCGCCTTGTGGAGCGTGATAGCCTCCCGATGCCCCTCAAAAAATTTTTTACTGTACCCTGCCTTGCGGTAGGCCACATAGACCTCCCTGGTCTTGGAGTAGTTGATGATGTGTTTTTTCAAGGCGGCGATCTCCTGCATCCGCTGTTCCGCCGCCTTGATGGAGTCCCCCAGACCATTAAACTGAGTGACTGCCCCATCCGCCCTCGCCGCCAGCTCGTCAAAGCTGTTTATCTCGTTCTCCTGCAAAAAGCACATGACCTGTGCCATCTGTTTCAGGTTAAAGAGGGTCGCCCACCGCTGGTATCCAGCTCCCTTCCCCTCGTTCAGCTTCGCTTGGATATCAATGAGAAGGGAAAACTTCTTGTCGTGGACCTGCTGACTTTTCCCCGGAGACCGCTCCCTGCGTTTCCCGGCAATAGCGTCTTTCAGATCGTCCACCGTATATCCATCGCCCAGCGAACTGAACCGGGCAAAACGGTCCTGCCCCCTGCATCGGATAGATGGCCGCTTGCCCGGTTTGTACTCGCACCCGGCCTCCTTCAGGAAAGAGATCAGTTCTTCAAAGTCCTTTGGCTTTCTTTGTAATGCCGCATCAATGATAGCCCGCAGATCGTCACGGTTGGAAGTCCGCTTGGGGTACTCGGTGCGCTTTTTCCGTTCCCGGCAGGGGCGCGGCTCTATGACAGAAAGCCCATGCTCCAGACACAAACGGTCACTGACTTTCTGGAGCGCCAGCCCGGACAAAAAGAAATCCCTGAACTTCCGGGTGCAGTCCAGAGCGGTGGAATTGAAGATGATATGATTGTGGATATGCGCCCGGTCGGTGTGGGTGGCAACGATAAAGGCGTGTTTCCCTTTGGTGAAGCGCATCCCCAGCTCATAGCCGATACGGTTGGCCTCCTCCGGCGTGACCTCTCCCGGTTTGAAGGACTGGCGTATCTGGTAGGCGATGACATCATGCTTCTGGCGGCGGCCCGTCATGTGTTCGTACTGTCGCTTTGACAAAAGGAACTCCTCATCCGCTGTCCGGGCATCGCACTCATAGCTGGAGATATATCTGCCGCCCTCGGTCTTTTCCTCATTTTTGGAATAGTCCGTCCTGTCCGCCAGCGTCTGGGCGATGGTCTTACCTCTGTTGATATGGAGCGCAATCAGCCGTGTCGCCGCCATAGCCCACCTCCCTCATTCAAAAACTTACATTGCCAGTTCCTCCGGGAGCTTTACACTCCGCACCTTTCCGGGGAAGCTGTCCCTCTGCGGATCGGCTGTCCCCCTGCGGTCGAAAGCGGCGATCTTCTTTTCAAGGCCGCCCAATTCCTTCTCCTTTTCCTTCACGATGGCGGTGCGCTCCTCCAGAGTGCCGGAGATCAGCTCGTCCAGCAGATATTCCACATAGTCCATTTTCTGCAAGGCTTCGCAGAACAGAGGATGCCAGTCCTCGTCCTCCGGCTTTGGTGCGTATTGCTCCTTCCAGTCACGGAGCAGATGGAGGTACTCGCACAGTACACGGTAACAGCGGTTCTCCTTTTTGCGGTACTCCTGCGCCGCCGCCAGTTTGGAAATGACGGACGGCCTCCTTTGTGGCTGCCATGTTTGCAGGCCCTCATACCGCACCCCAAAATCCTCCGCCAGCTTCTCGGCGGCTCTTTTGGGGGAGAGGTCGAACAGCTTGCCCACAAAGTCGATCACATCCCCATCCTCCTGACAGCCGAAGCAGTGGAATCGCTTATCCACCTTCATGCTGGGCGTTCGGTCATCGTGGAACGGACAGCAGGCCATGCCGTTGCGCTTGACCTCAATCCCGTAATGCTCCGCCGCCGTTATCGTTGGTACGGCGTCCTTGACCGCTTCAAATAAATTCATTGTCATGCCCCCTTTCCCGGTATGTAAAAAGGGCAAAAAAGAAGGAGCGGCAATCGCCGTTCCCTCCTGTGCGCTGGTTATCAAATTGTCCTATCCATAGATGTCCGTCTCACCGCCCTCACGGGAAAGCAGACCGCTCAGAAAATCCGCCGCTTCGCTCATGCGGTCATGCTCGTTCCCATAGGTCCACTCGGTCACGGTATCGCCGTACATCTGCCCCCGCATCCAGTCAAGCAGGACCTGCGCCTCGTTCTTCGGAAGATCCATCTTCGCACATCCTTTCAAAGATTTATGAGTGGAGGAAAGCCCCAAGGCTGCCGGCCCACTCCCCAGCCAGTTCCACCAGGAACATGGCGGAGAACTGGAGCGCCACGCAGACAGCCTCCACGCCGAACAGGATCGCCACATTCATCCAGTCATGGACGCACACCTGATAGATGCCGCAGGCCAGCACGACCAGCATGAACAGCCCGACAACATAAGTGGAGAGATTGGATGCCAGTTTACCGATGATATGGAGCGTGTAGAGCGCCAGCATCAGGGGGAGCGCCAGCAGTTTCAAAGGGAGTTTCA
This sequence comes from Lacrimispora sp. 210928-DFI.3.58, assembly GCF_020554865.1. Classification (GTDB taxonomy): domain Bacteria; phylum Bacillota; class Clostridia; order Lachnospirales; family Lachnospiraceae; genus Enterocloster. The sequence goes on along the minus strand of NZ_JAJCIC010000010.1, from coordinate 34,184 downwards.
GAAGCCTCATATCGTGTCCCGTCCTTTCCTGTTTCCTGCATACAGTTTACCGCGTCGGCCCGCTGTCCGGCAAGGATGCCGGGTATGTAGAGGTTTATTTATCAGCCACATCTTGAAGTGCAAAGTTGTATGTGGTATAATTCAACTCGACAAATCGAAATTTGGAGGAGAAAGTACTATGAGATGTCCATATTGTCAAAAAGAAATGCAACCGGGCTATATTCCTAATGGGGGTCAACCTGTGCATTGGATTCCGGACGGCGAAAGACCATCGGTTCTCTCTTTTTCTGTTGCAGAACAGGGAGTTTCTCTGGTCAATCAGTTCAAACCGTTAAAGGCGAATGGATATAAAGCGGAAGCACATTATTGTTCTGATTGTAAGGTAATCATTGCACCAACAAAAGACTGATTATGGAGCGATAAATTCCAGTTTATGGGGCAGTTATCCATTGGTGGGTGGCTGCCCTTTTTGTTGCCATACAGTGAAAAATATGTAAAGGGCGCGGATTACTCCGCGTCCTCTTTCCATGCTTTAGAGACCCATGCCGTTCAGCGGATATTGGCAAGGTGGGCAAGGGACTGTCTGGACAGTTCCCATATCTCCTCCAGCCGGGAGCGCAGGTCCTCGATGTCCGCCACATAGATGCTCCCTGTCTCGTTCGCCCTTTTCGCATACTGGTTCAGGTTGGTGCTGCACCGCTGGAGCAGGACAATGAGCTGGCGCACATCCGCCAGGTCCAGCTTCACGCAGATACCGTCCAGCGCCATCTTGCGGACATAGGCGCTCATGTTCAGGATGCCGGCCTCCTCCATCTTGGAGCGGATGCGCTCCTTATCTTCGGGGGAGATACGCACCTTCAGTTCTTCCTCTTTCTTCATCCGCGCTCCGGCTCCTTTCCGGGCTTTTTGTCCGGGGGTATCTCCGCCGCCCGTTTTTTCAGGTCCTCCAGAACAGAGGGCCGTTCGCCCTCGCCGACCTCCTCGCTGACTTCCGCCTCATCCTGGGTGATGCTCTCGTCCATGCTGAGGGCGGCGTCCAGCTCCGCAAGCCTCGCACTCTTTTCGGCAAGCTCCGCCTCCTGGGGGAAGGGCTTTGTCAATTCCACCTGTGCGGCGGCCTGCTGGCTCCGCAGGTTCTCCAACTGCTCCTGTCCCCGCTCCAACCGTCCGGGGATACCGGCAAGGGCATTGTCCAGACGGGTCAGGTTGCCCCTGGCGTCCGTCCCCAGGCTGACACGGTGGCTCATCTCGCCCTTCAAGGTGATCTGGAACTGCTTCTCAAAGGTGTCATAGGAAAGCTCCATCTGGAAGCCCCGGTAACTGCCGATGGGGATGCCCTCGGTGCTTTTGATTTCCTTGCACAGCGCAAGGATAGCGTCCCCGGCATCCGCCTTTTCCGTGTAGTGCCTGCCGCCGACCTCCATCCCCACAAAGCCCTCCTCCGGGAGCGGGTGGGCCTCCGCCGTCCTCATATCCGCCTCAAAGCCCCGGTTGCGGCTCTGCTGGGCCTCGATCTCGGCGGGGAAGTATTTCAAAAGCTGGTCCTCCAGCCGGAAGTGCTTGCTCTGGTAGTCGGCCCGGAGGACTTTCAGCTTCGCCACATCCACATCAAGGTCCATCTTCTCACGGATCAGCGGATTTCCGGCGCACAGGGCCTTGATCTCCGCATAGGAGAGCGCCTGCTCGTCCACATCGTCACAGCTTCGGACGGGGGACTTGCTGGTCATGATCTGCGAGATGAATTTCTGCTTGTTCTCCAAAGTCTGGTAGAGGTAGGCGTCAAAGGTCCCCTCCGTCACATACTGGAACACCTGCACCTGTTTGTTGCGGTTGCCCTGCCGGATGATGCGCCCGTTGCGCTGGGTCATGTCGGCGGGGCGCCAGCCCACATCCAGGTGGTGGACAGCCACAAGGCGGTCCTGCACGTTGGTCCCGGCGCCCATCTTCTGGGTGGAGCCGAGCAGGACGCGCACCTCCCCGGTCCGCACCTTGCCGAACAGCTCCTTCTTCTTCGCCTCTGTGTCGGCGTCATGGATAAAGGCGATCTCCTCACGGGGAACGCCTGCCGCCACCAGCTTATCCCGGATGTCCTCATAGACATTGAACGTGCCGTCCCCCTTGGGCGTGGAGAGGTCGCAGAACAATAACTGGGTCAGCCGGTCCGCCTGCCCCTCCTCCCAGATATGGAGGACATTCTGGACACAGGCGTTCAGTTTGCTGTTCGGGTCATCGGGCAGGAGCGGGTTCATCAGCCGCTGGTCGAGGCCGATCTTGCGCCCGTCCGAGGTGATCTTGAGCATATTGTCCACCGAGGGGTCCACGCTCCCGTTGTGGACGGCGGCGGCCCGTTCGGACAGGTCGGCCACCATCTCTTTCTGTATCTCCGAGGGCTGCACCACCACAGTCTCAAACTTCGCCTCCGGCACAGGGAGGTGGAGCTGGTCGGCGGTCTTGATGTCGGCCACTTCTTTGAACATACTCATCAACTCCGGGAGGTTGAAGAACTTGGCAAACCTCGTCCGGGCGCGGTAGCCCGTCCCCTCCGGGGCCAGCTCTATGGCCGTGGTGGTCTCGCCAAAGGTGGAGGCCCACTGGTCGAAATGGGTCAGCCCCTTCTGCCGGAGCGTACCATGCTGCAGATAGCGCATCATGGTGTAAAGCTCCGTCATACTGTTCGACACCGGGGTCCCCGTGGCAAAGACCGTACCCTTCCCGCCGGTCAGTTCGTCCATATACTGGCACTTCATGAACATATCCGAGGACTTCTGCGCCTCGGAGGTGGAAAGCCCCGCCACGTTCCGCATCTTCGTGTAGAGGAACAGATTTTTGAACGCATGGGCCTCGTCCACAAAGAGCCGGTCAACACCTAACTGCTCAAAGGTTATCACATCGTCCTTGCGGTCGGCGGCCTGCAGCTTCTCCATCCGGGCCTCTAAAGACCTCCGGGTCTTTTCCAACTGCTTGATGGTGAAGCTCTCGCCCCGCATAGCCTTCATCTCCGCAATGGCGTCGGTGATCTCGTCTATCTGCTCCTGCAAGATGCGCTCCTGCCGCTCGGCGGATATGGGTATCTTCTCAAACTGCGAGTGGCCGATGATAACGGCATCGTAGTCCCCGGTCGCTATCCTGGCGCAGAACTTCTTGCGGTTGGCCGTCTCAAAATCCTTTTTGGAGGCCACCAGTATCTTCGCGCTGGGGTAGAGCCGCAGGAACTCGCTGGCCCACTGGAGGGTCAGGTGGTTCGGCACGACAAAGAGGGACTTCTGGCACAGCCCCAGCCGCTTCGCCTCCATAGCCGAGGCTGCCATCTCAAAGGTCTTGCCCGCGCCCACTTCGTGGGCAAGCAGGGTGTTCCCGCCGTAAAGCACATGGGCGATGGCGCCCCGCTGGTGTTCCCGCAGGGTGATGTCCGGGTTCATGCCGCCCAGGACGATGTGGCTGCCGTCATACTCACGGGGGCGGGTGGAATTGAACAGCTCGTTGTAGGTCCTGACTAAATCCTCCCGCCGTCTGGGGTCACGCCACACCCAATCCCGGAAAGCGTCCTTGATGGCCTGCTGCTTCTGCTGGGCAAGGGTGGTCTCCTTCTTGTTCAGCACCCGCTTCTGTTTCCCGTCTGCGTCCTCGATGATGTCATAGATGCGGACATCCCGGAGGTTCAGCGTGTCCTCCAAAATGCGGTAGGCGCTGGCCCGGTCTGTGCCGTAGGTCATATATGCCGTGACATCGTGCCGCCCTGTGGCGTTCTTGCCCGTGACCTGCCACTCGGCGGTGGAGGGCGAATACTTCACCTGGACCGCGTTCCGAAGCCGCCACGGGGTGTCAAAGGTCTCCTCCATGAACTGCTGGATATAGTCCTTGTCGATCCAGGTGGCGCCCAGGCGCACATCGATCTCGGAGGCGTCCAGGTCTTTGGGCTGCGCCTGTTCCAGCGCCGCCACATTGACAGCGTAGGAGGGGTCGGTGGCCGCCGCCATCCTCGCCACCATCAGCTTGTCCCGGACATTGCCGGAGAGGTAGTCGTCAGCGGTGTGCCAGCCCCGGAGGGGGGCATCCGCCAGAGCCTCACGGGGGTCACGGAAAATCACGCCCTGTAACTCATCGGTGATACGCCCGTACTCTCCGGGTGTCCCCAGCAGCTCGGACATGAACCGCAGATCGACCCTGCCCCGCTCCCCGATGGAGACCGCCAGCGCCTCGCTGGGCGTGTCCACGCTGGTGATATGGCGTTCCGGGCGGATGGTCCGTTTGGTGAACATATCCGCCTTGCTCTCCAGCCGCCCGTCCTCGTCAATGTTCTCCAGGGAGCAGAGCAGATAATAGGATGAGTCCTCGTCAAACACCCTCGCATTGGCGCTGGAGTTGATGGTCCCGAACTTTGCGTAAAAGGCATCATAGGCGGCGTTCAGTTCCGCCTGCTTCGCCTGGATGTCCCCGTCCGGGTAGTCCTCAAGCTGGTACTGGATCAGCTCGTTCACGATCTGCCGCAGGCCGATCATCCCGGCCACGCGCCCCTTGGCCGTGTCGCTCAGCTCCACGGGCTTCATGACGCTGTTCTCCCGGAAGTAGACATCCCCGTCCACCAGGGCATAGGAGAAGTTCTTCACATCCGGGTCGGCGGGGATGGCGCCCCGTTCCGCGGCCTCGTCCGCGATGTCCGCCCCGTCCCGCTCCACGGCCTGATAGCTGCCGTGGATATGGGAGACAGCCTCCCGGAGCTGTTCCGCAAGGTCGGCGCCGGGGGTGGGGGCAACGGTGCATTCCTCCCGCCCGTACTGTGTGCTTTCGGTGGTCAGCTCGCCCAGCACCATCTCCGGGTGGTCCACGAAATAGCTGTTGAGGGTAAGGCCCTCCGGGGTCCGCCCCAGGTGTACCCAGTCGGGCTCGATGTCGATGGGGCGGTCCCGCTTTTGCAGGAACAGGATGTCCGACACCACCTCCGTCCCGGCGTTGGCCTTGAAAGCGTTGTTGGGCAGACGCACCGCCCCCAGCAGCTCCGCCCGCTGCGCGATATACTTCCGGGCTTCGGGGCTTTTGGCGTCCATCGTGTAGCGGCTGGTGACAAGGGCCACCACGCCGCCCGGACGCACCTGGTCGATGGCCTTGGCAAAGAAATAGTTGTGGATAGAGAAGCCCAGCTTGTTATAGGGCTTGTCGTTCACCTTGTAGTCGCCGAAGGGGACATTCCCGACACAGAGGTCGAAGAAGTCCCGCCGGTCGGTGGTCTGGAAACCGGCCACCTTGATGTCCGCCTCCGGGTACAGCTTCTGGGCGATGCGCCCGGTGATGGAGTCCAGCTCCACACCGTAGAGGCGGCTGCCCGCCATGCTGTCGGGGAGCAGGCCGAAGAAGTTGCCCACGCCCATCGAGGGTTCCAGGATATTGCCCGTCTGGAAGCCCATCTGCTCCACGGCGTCATAGATCGCCCGGATCACGGTGGGGCTGGTGTAGTGGGCGTTGAGGGTGGAAGCTCTGGCAGCGGCGTATTCCTCCGGGGAGAGGGCGGCATACAGTTCCCTGAACTCGCCTGCCCAGCTATCCTTTTTCTCGTCAAAGGCGTCCGCCAGACCGCCCCAGCCCACATAGCGGGAGAGGACTTCCTGCTCCTCCTGGGTGGCATCCCTGCCGTCAAATTCCAGTTCATGCAGGAGGTTGATGGCATCCATGTTGGCCCGGAACTTCGCTTTGGGGCCTCCCTCGCCCAGATGGTCGTCCATGATGCGGAAATTGCGGGCGGCGGGCTGTGCGGGCGGTTCCGGCTGTTCCTGTTCCGGCTCCCCGAAATGCAGCCGTTCAACGACCACATCAAAGGGCAGACCGTTCTTGTCGCTGGGGTAGATGGTCTCGGTGGTAGCGGTCACTGCCGGCTCCGGCTTCGGACCTACCTGGTCTGAAGCTGGCCTTGCATCTAACTTGTGCGCGTTTTGCGCCCAAGTTGGGTCCGGGTGGAGAACCGATTGGACTTGTTCCCGCAATCCGGGGGTATCTTTCAGTTCGGCCCCGTCAATGAACGCATACGCCTCGCCCCATGTCTTAAAGGAAACGGGATGCCCGCCTGTCAGGTCTCCCGCCCGAAAGATGAGGGGGTCCAGGGTGGTGCTGGAAAGCGGGTCATAGAAAAAGCCCGCCGTCTGCATGGCATCCACGATACGCCGCTGTTCAGGCTCCAATGCGGCAATGGCCGTTTCCGTCTGGCTCTGGTAGTCCGCCGCCCATTTATCAACATCCGCAAAGGGGTTTTCTTCCTTATTGGCCGTATGACCAGGCTGCCGGGTCCCGACCTCAACATCGGGCAGATGCTTCGCGTTGCGCTCGTCTGCCAGCCGCTGTCCTTTTGCATACTCCCTCAGAAAAACAGGGAGATCAGACTCGTTACGGTAGACGACCCAAGTACCTCCGTTCAAGCCTTGGCTATCACTTCCCCAAATCCTGTGATAGTCCGGGTGTTCAGCCATGAACGCCTCAACCTGATCGGTTTCGTAGTCGTAAAAATAGCGGAAGTATTCGCTGTTACCGCGGGGATCATCCTGTTCCGCGCTCACTTCCGGGATAAAAAGATGGGCATTGCGCTCATCCGCCCAAAGCATCCGCTCCAGGCGCTCCTTGCTCTCGACACGGAAGATGGGGTATGCCAGCGTGGGGTCACAGAGCTGGACATCAAACAGCCCAATCTCCTCCACAATGAAGGCCGTATCTTCCAGATAGACGGTATCGCCCACCTGATAGGCCGGCTTTTTCGCACTGTCCTCCGCTGTTTCCGGGGGAGTGGGTACTGCATCTTCCCGCACATCCTCCGGGGTCTTGTCCTCCGGCATCTGCCCCGCCTCGGCATCAAGGACAGGCTCTGCGTGGACTTCCTCCATGACCTTCTCCGCATTCGGGCGGTGTGAACGGAGCGCCGCCTCCGCCTCCTCAAAGGATGCAAAGCCGCCAGCCGTTGCCGCGGCGGAACGGCTCTGCTCATCATACCCGTAGTGGTTGTAGAACTGCCCGTTGGGATACTGCTGGATAATGATGGTCTCATCGCCGTTAAGATAGTTGGCGGCTGTCTGTACCGCCTCTTTCGGCTGGGCGTCCCGGATGCGTCCAGTCCGCAGGCTATGCTCGAACGCCTCCCGGTCCATGAACACATGGTCCTGCCCCGGCCCGTCAGGATAGACATAGAAAACATCGTTATCCGTGATGCTCGTCAGGATGATCTCCTTTGTACCGTCCTCGGAATAGATGGTGAACGGGTCTCCAATGCCATATTTTAGCGGCGGCAGTTTTGCCTCCTCCGTTTTGAGCCAGTCGGCAGCCTCCCGTTCCGCTACATCCTGCTTGACCTGGAGCAGATAGTCCTCGGCCTGCCACTCGCTGGTGAACTCCTCGGACACGCCCTCCGGGTCAACATATATCTCCTCCCGGATGTCATCCCAGACGGCATAGCCTTTATCGGTCTCGATCAGGAAGAACCGCTCCGGGGCGGCGTAATTGCTGCCGTCCGCCATTCGCGCCGCCTGTGCCAGCATCTCATGCTCATGTGATGCCCCGGCAGTCACCTCCGGCGTGGACTCCAGCATTTCATAAATCCTGTCAAGCAGGTTTTGGCGGAAACGGTCATGGTATTCCGGGGCGTCGAAGTACAGGCGCATAAAGGCAGGGTCCTGGACGGTGAGCGCCGCCCGGTCGATGGCCCGCAGTCCCTCCATCGTGGCAGTCTCCCGGTCATTGTTGCGGTAGGCGTTCCGAAACGCCGTATCGTCCAGGAGGGCATCTGCGATGACAGGAAAATACCGCTCATAGATTTCCTCCGGGGTAGACGGGAAGCTGTGTCCGGGCGCAGGGAGGGGGATGCCGCCAAAAGCGGAATAGTCCCGCTCCATATCAGCATAACGCACCTTTTCCGATGCGCTCAGGTAGTGGCCACCCTCGATCCATTCTCCGATCCTCTGCTCCACCTCAGGCCAGCGCAGGCGGACTTCCGTTCCCTGGTCGGCGTTGCGGACCACCAGCCCCTGGGGGCGGTACTGGATATTGCCGTGAGTTCCGTCAAAAAACTGCCAACTGCGTCCGCCGTCCGTCCCATACTCGTTTTTCAGGTACTCGGTACGGTCTGCGGGGGTGCTGTCACCAGCATAGAGGACAGCGATACGCAGCTTGCTGTCATGATGGCCGGAGCCGTTACGCAGGATGCGCTCGATCTCCTCATCGGGGATAGCCAGGGCGGGGGCGGGCGGCTCTATCGGGGCCTGTTCTTCCCTGGGCATAGCAAAAGCGGAGGGCTTCTCGCTCTCCGCTTCGCTGTCGATCAGGGATATTTGTTCCATCTCGGAGGGGAACAGGCCCTCCAGCGTCAGTTGTTGATAAGTTCCGCCGTCACGATCTCCTCCGCCTGCGCCTTCAGTGCGTTCATGTGCCGCACCCAGTCCATCTGCCGGGTCTTTTTGTCCGGCGCCGGGTCCGCCGCCAGCAGTTCCTCCATCAACTGCTTCATCCGGGCGGTGGCCGTCTCCTGCACCTCCCACAGGTGCGGGAACAGTTTCCCGGTCAGGGTCAGGTGGTTGTAGAGGAGCCTGTTGTTCTCCTCCAGGTACGCCCTCCGCATCCTGCCGTACTTGCCCAGCGGACGGTCCTCCATTTCCTCCAACTGGATGTCCGGGATCAGGTAATCCCCGGCCTTCGTGTAAGTCAGTTCTGTCATTTTTCCGGCTCCTTTCCTCCGTCTGTTCAACCTGTTTCGTCCTTTCGTAGGTGCGGATCGCCCGCTCGACCTCACGGAACACCTGAGAGGATGCCTCGCTGACCGCCGTACCCAGCACATTGGACGCCGCCTGGGTATTGAAGTCGAACACATCCATGAAATCTTCCGGCTCAAAACAGCTCTCCGGGTCCTCCACGCAGCGGGAGCAGAGCATATACTTGATGCTGGTCTCCGCCGCCCTCCGAAAGGACACCCCTACGTTGAACTCATCATACCCGTAAAGGAAGGAACCGTCAACGATGCCGAGGATGGCCTCCTTATTTTCCTCCCAGTATTCTTTGGCGAGGCGGGAGGCGATGCCCCCGATCTGCTCCTCCAGCCCCGCGCCGGCCCCCACGCCGTAGGCCCGTTCCAGCGCATCCTGCACAGCGGGGACATACTCCTCCCGCATGGACCAGAGGTTGACCGGGCGGGAGTTCTCCCGTTCCCCGGTGTCCGACACATCGAACACATAGCGCAGCTTCGGGCGGCTGCCCGTGTTGTCCACCAGGGCGATGCCCTTGGAGCCGCGGCGCACATAGCGGCGCATGGTCCTGTTCCAGAGGTCATACTCCGCGCAGGCCGTGGCGTCCGGGCGCTGCTTGTAGATCATGAGCTGCTCGTTGTAGGGATATTTGTAGAGCCGGGCCGCAGTGGTAAGGAAGGCTGTCCACTGCTCCCGGCTCCCGGTCACTTGTCTGGCGGCTTCTTCCGCCATCTGGGTGTAGTAGGCGGCTTTCGAGGGGAACGGTATGACCGCCGCCCCGTCCGCCCGTAAAGGCTCGTTCAATGCCATAGGTTGCCTCCGTTTCTTTCAGATTTGAGTGCTTGGGTCAGACATCCGGGTACAGGTCCAGGCTGTCAAACTCCACGTCCGTCATGCCGTCCAGCTTTTCCAAGACGTTTTTGGAGAGGCGGCCCAGCCGCCGCTCCGAGGGCGTGAGCTGGAGGCGCATGGCCTCCAGCTCCGCGATCAGCCCCGCCCGTGTGCCGGGGTTGTAGAGCATCATCATGATACGCTCGTCCCTTGTGAACTCCTTCATCGCTCATCCCGTCCGGCCTGTTTCTGGGGCGGCCTGCGCTCCGTCTGCTCAGCGCCGGAAAGGGCTTTCAGCGCGTCCAGGACAGAGTGCCGCTCCGTTTCAGGCTCATCCTTTCTCCCGTTGTTGATGATCCCATCCAGGGAGTTGTAATCGTCCTCCATCGCCATCTCAGCGTTCTTCAGGTAGTTCTCCCGGAGGGCGAAGTCCTCCAGCTCCTTAAAGCCGATGGAATCCACATAGTGGCAGGATACCACGCCGCCCACCTTTAACGCCACGATGTCGCTGACCGACAGGCTGTGTCCCCGGAAGTCCTCCGGGTGGGCGGTGTTGAACTGGACATAGAGCGCCTCCAACTGCGCCATCACCGCCTCCGGCGTGTCAGGCGCCTTCGGGAGGTCTCCGTGGTAGACCACCTCATAGTGGTCGATGTCCGGCTCCTTCCCCTGCCGCTGGAGGCTGGAATAGGACTCGAACCGCTCATAGAGGGTGTCGTCCGTGTGCCGGAGTTGCAGGATGGCGTAGGAGTCGGTGGCGCTCTCCATAAACGCCGTCAGGTGGCCGGGGTCCTCGTCCACGCCGTTCACCTCGTCCCATTTTTTGATGTCAGACATTCTGTTCCTCCTTCCTCAAAAAAGGCAGGCCGTTCTCCTTTGCGTCCTGCCTCTGCCGCTGCCGGCGTTCCTCGCTGTACGGCGGGCGGATGCCCACGCACCGCTTGGGGATGCGGTAGGTCACGGACCGCCCCGGCCCGGAACGCTCCAGCACATAGTCCTCCGGGAACCGCTGGGAAAGCTCCCGGAGTTTATTGATGAGCCTTGCGTCATGGGTGTAGACCTCCGCCGTGTCCAGTTCATTGTCCCACAGGATGATGGTCTCCTGTTCCGCAAGGGTCAGTTTCAGGCCGCTCACAGGCTGGCCTCGTCCCGCTTCTTCGCCGGGGCGGGGGCAGGGTGTTCCTTTGTGCTGGACTTCAGGGCGGAAAGCTGGCCCAGGACGGACTCCCGCTTCTCGGCCTGCGCCTCCTGCGCCCGCATAGCCGCCTTGTCCATGAGCATCCCGTAGTCGGTGGGCGTCATGGAGCGGCTCCCCAGCTTGTTCTCCGCAAGGACCATATCCCGGACTTCGTTGATGGAACAGCCCACGACCTCCAGTTCGCCACTCTTGGTCTCGTTAAACTTCTCATCGTACAGGTGGTAGTCCCAATGGCCCGCCCCGCACTCCACGGCGAGGTACGCCCTCCAGCCGATCTTCCACGCCGCCTGTTCCGCATCCAGCACTGGCTCCGGGCGGCAGACGCCCCCGCCTCGCTCCAGCACCTCGGCGAACTGGCAGATATGGTAGACCTCGCTCCCGACATAGGTGTGGTATTCGTCGATATACTCACACCTGGCGGAAAAGGTGCGGTCAGGATACTCTATCTCGATCTTCCCACCGTTGGGGAGGCGGAACTGCTCGTCATAGCTGCTGTTGATGAAGCGGATGTCATCCTTCGGCAGCGTCTCCGGCTCCCAGATGGAACGGCGGCGGATGTCCGAATCGCGGAAGTCTTTCAGGGAGGTCAGGCCCACCTGTGCCACATCGCTGCCGCCCAGCGGCCCGCTTTGCAGCCCCGCCGCTCCAATAGCGGCTGTCCGCGCCGCCGCAAGATGGTCGTGGGTGGGGTCGATGCCGTCCAGCACATCGTCCAGGCTGATCCTGCCCTCGGCGGTCTTTTGCCTGGTCTGCCTGTCAAACACAGTGTACTCAAAGTCCCCGCCCTGGACCTCTTTCAGGTGGAGCAGGGAGGAACGGTCAACAAGGTACACGGCCTCCAGTTTTCCCTGCGTCTCCATTTCCGTCTGGACAGCTTCCTGCACCGCCTGTTCCATACTTAAGGCGGCCACCCGGTCCTCGATGCTCTCACGGACCACATCCATATGCCCGGTATCGGCCATCTTGGAGAAGGTCTTGTAGATGTCCGCCATCGTGTCCGGGGAGGCCAGCAGCGCCCTCGCCTGGTCGTCAGGCAGTTCCAGCGCCTCGATCTCCATCAGGATGTCCTCCCGCACCGCATACTCTACGGCGTGGTTTAAGATGTCGGCGGGCGGCTGGTCCATCAGCCACGCCCGGAACTTGTCCTGCTCCGCCGATACTTTCTCATACAGTTTGCTGCTCAGTTCCGTATCAGCCATTCTATCAGTCCTCCTGTCTCAGAATTTTTACCCATCTTGTTTTCATCTGGCGGGGATACTGCCCGCTGTCCTTCGGCCTGCGGCTGCCCGTCCACTCCACGCCCCCGGCCGGCCCCTCGCACACGAAGCCGGAGGCTTTCAGGGACGCACCGCACTCGCTGTCCAGGATATAGGTGATGACCTTGTGGTAGCCCATCGCCCTCGCCGCCCGGACCGCCGCACCGTAGAGCATACTGCAAGCGTTCCTCGCCCCATCGGTGCAGAGGCGGTTGACCTCCAGCGTGTAGCCGTCATCCAGGAAGCGGCTCACCGGGCGGCCGCAGATGGCGACACCGGCAAGCCGCCCGTCCTCCTGTACGCCGATAGAGAACTTGTGTCCCGCCGTGGGCTTATGGTGGCGGTGGTGCTGGCGCACGAACTCGTTCGCCTCCCGCAGGGAGACGGGGACCAGCGACAGCATATCACTCACCGTCCACGGCGTCACGGATGCCCTGCATGATATACGCCACGCAGGGTACGGCCACGCTGTTGCCGAGCATCTGGTAACGCTTCGTGTCGCTGATGGCCTTGCCGTCCGCGCCGGTCTCTGTCCACCCGTCCGGGTAGCCCTGCAAACGCTCCGCCTCGGTGGGGGTGAGCCTTCTCACGCAAAGCCCGGTGCGGACGGGGTTCTGGTAGTTCAGCGAGTAGCCGCCGGAGGCCGCCTTTGCCAGCAGTGTGCCGCTGACCTCATCCGTCTCCCGGAGGTTGCGGCAGTCCACGGCGGCGGCCCCGTCCGCATCCTCCACCACAGCCACGCCGCCCTGATTGCAGCAGGGGTTCCCGCCGTTTAAGTCCAGCGTCCGGGAGGTGTCCGTCTCATAAAAGCCGCTCCTGGGGTTGTCCGACAGCATCCCGCCGGAGTGGTAGGCGCCGATGACATAGGCTTTCATCACGGCGCTCTGCTGGCCCGCCAGAAGGGTGGGGGCGGTCTCCTCCTGGAAACCGATGCTCCCGGACTGGCTACCGGCTTTGTGCTTGAAGCCCGCGCTCACCACGCAGAAGTCCAGTTCGTTCCCCTGTCCGGCAGGGCGGGAAAGCCCAGCGCCGGAGGCACAGAGCGTCCCGGCGATCTGGGGGTGGGCCAAAACAGGCTGTTCCGGCTCCGGACCATCGGGCTGGACAACATAGGGCTGTTCACTGGCGCAGTTGAGCGTGGGCGACAGTTCCTGCAAAATCTCCGCATGGCTCTGGCCGCTTGAAGCGCACAGCACCACATCCCGCTCCCGTCCGCACCGCATCCCTGTACCTTTGTAATAGCTGGCAAGCAGCGTCCCGGCAAGGTTGCCGTTGATCCCGACCATAGCATCGGGCGGGAGTCCCGGAGCGGTGACAACATGGGGGCTGCCCGCCCCGCAGAGGGTGGGCTGGACGGGCTTCAGGGTGGAGCGGTTCGTCCTGCTGGTGATCTGCTGGAGGTCAAAGCCAGCGGCCACAGTGGGCGGCTGCCCATCCTGCCCGGTCGCCATGCAGACGGCGTGGCGGTCGATGGTGTTGAGGGTGAAGGACACATTCTCGTTGATGCCGTCTCCCTGCGGCCCGTTCCCGTCCGCCCTGCCGATCATGGAGCCCTGGATGGCGTATGCGGTGATGGGCAGGTTGCCGTGGGTCTGGCTGCGGAGGGTGGGCGACACGCCGCCCTTCTCCACGCTGAGGGAATCGCCGCCCTGGTCGTTCAGTATCTCCACCGCATCCTTGGGAGCAAAGAGGTACTGGTCGTTCCCGGTCGCCAGAGTGCCGCTCTTTTCCACCTGGAGCAGCGGCCCCTTGCCGCCGCCCTCACAACCGCAGCGGATACGCATGGAGATGGCGGGGATCACATCCCCTGCGCCTGCTGCTCCAGCGCCAGCCTGAGCATAGGCGGCAGCTCCTTGCCTCGGCGTTCCGCCCGCCGCAAAATACCCTGACAGGCTTTTGGGGACAAAGAGTATCTCGCCGGCGCGTGTTTCTCTAAAATCTGCGATAAGAAAGATGCGCCGGCGCCGCTGTGCTGTTCCGAAGTATTGGGCATCGTACACGCACCAAGCGAGGTCAACGCCTCGGCCTCGTACCATCCCGGCGTTTGCCCACCGCCCAGAACCAGGCATTGGAACTTCGGCGTCTGCGAACGCTTCCAGCACAGCCTTAAAGTCACGTCTGGAAGAACTTGACAAGGCTCCGGGGACGTTTTCCCAGAGCGCGAATTTCGGGTATTCTCCATTGGTCGCCTCCTGCATTTCTCTGATGATCCTGATGGCCTCCAGAAAGAGGCCGCTCCGCTCCCCGGCAAGTCCGAGACGCTTGCCCGATGCCACGCTCAGGTCCTGGCAGGGGGAGCCAAAGGTGATGATGTCCACGGGCGGCAGGGAGCCGCCGTGGAGCTTCGTGATGTCGCCAACGTGTTCCATGTCCGGGAAGTGCTTCTTCGTCACGGAGACGCACTCCGGGACGATCTCGCTGGCCCACAGGGGCCTGATCCCATAAAAAGAGGCGGCATAGGGGAAACCTCCTATGCCGTCAAACAGGGAACCGAGCGTAAGCTGCTCTCTATTCAATTCTTCTTTCCTCCGCTACTTTTTCCGCTGTTGTCGAACTCCATCTGGAACTTCGCCCGGCCGTCCTCCTCCGTGGTGAGCAGGACATCGGCGTTGTAGGTCTTGCCTGTCCGCTGGCTCTTACAGTCCTTCAGCTTCACCCGCCCGTCCTTCACCAGCTTCTCGGCCATGCCAGCGGTCAGGTGCTTGCCGATCTTCTTGAAGTAGGTGTTGTCCTTCCAAAGGACGAAGCGGCACTCCCGGTTAGCGCAGAACCAGCCCTTGTCACGCTCCGCCACATCCGCCCCACAGTGGGGGCAGCTCCCGATCACCATACCCTTACCAGGCATATCCATCTGTACTCCTTTCACCGTCTCATAGTTCTTTACAAGGTCAGTCACCATTCCGGTGATCTCCCGCATGAAGTCATCCGGGGCATAGCCGCCCTTCTCGATGCCCAGCAGCTTCTCCTCCCACTCCGCCGTCATGGAGGGGGACTGTATCTGCTCCGGCACTACGGCGATCAGGGCGCGGCCCTTATCCGTGGGGACCAGCGCCTTGACCTTCTTGTCGCCTTTGCGTTCCACAAAGCCCTTCTGCACCAGCTTCTCGATGATGGCGGCGCGGGTAGCGGGAGTGCCGATGCCCTTGCGCTCCACATCTTCGTACATCTCCTCCGCCCCGGCGGACTCCATGCTCTGAAGGAGAGTGTCCTCCGTGAACCGCTTGGGGGGCGTCGTCTTGCCCTCTTTCAGCTCCACTTTGGCGAGGGGCAGCACAGCGGCCTCCGAAAGGGCGGGGAGGGGCGGCGCATCGTCCCCGGACTTCTCCTCATCAGGGGAGGCAGCATACGCCCGCCAGCCGGGGTCCGTGACCGTTTTCCCCTTGGCCTTGAACGGATGTCCGGCGCACTCCAGTGTGACGGCGGTCTCCGAATAGCGGCAGGGGTCGCCCACAGCACAGACAAGGCGCAGGGCGATCAGATCCAGCACCGCCAGTTCCCCGGCGGGCAGCTCCGCAAGGTCGGCGGCCTCCAGCGTTTTCGTGGGGATGATGGCGTGGTGGTCGGTGACTTTCTTCCCATTGATGACCTGGGCGGCGTTCACCGGCGCGGGAGCGTCCGGGGAGATACCCCGCTTTTTCTGCACCATCCCCACCAGCCCCGGCAGCATCCCCGCCATATCCTCCGTGAGGTAGCGGCTGTCCGTCCGGGGATAGGTGACGAGCTTCTTCTCATAGAGGCTCTGGGTGTAGTCCAGGGTCTGCTTCGCCGTGAATCCAAGCTGGCGGTTGGCGTCCCGCTGGAGGGAGGTCAGGTCATAGAGTGCCGGGGGCTTCTCGGTCCTGTCTTTGCGCTCCACATCCTTCACTGCCGCCGTCCCCGCCGAACGGCACTCCTCCGCGATCTTCTCCGCCTCGGTCTTTTCCTTCATGCGCTCTCCGTTCACCGCAAAGCCCTCCGGCACAAGCTGGACGGTGTAGAACGGCTCAGACTGAAAGCCGCTGATCGCCGCCTCCCGGTCACAGACCATCGCCAGCGTGGGCGTCATCACCCGGCCCACATTGAGGGTGGGGCCGTACTTGCATGAAAAAAGCCGGGTGGCGTTGATGCCGACGATCCAGTCGGCGCGCTCCCGGCACAGGGCAGCCTCATACAAGGCGTCGTATTCCGTTCCCGGTCTCAGGCTGGCGAAGCCCTCCCGGATGGCGGCGTCCTCCATAGAGGAGATCCACAGCCGCTCAAAAGGTTTCCGGCATTTGCACTGGTGGTAGACGAGGCGGAAGATCAGCTCGCCCTCCCGTCCGGCATCGGTGGCCTCCACGATGGAGATAACATCCTCCCGACCCATCAGCTCCTTCAACACCTGGAACTGCTTTTTGGTGGACGGGGACACCTGATACCGCCACTTCTCCGGCAGGATGGGCAGGTCCTCCAGCCGCCACTTGGCGTAGGTCTCGCCGTAAGCCTCCGGCTGGGCCAGCTCCACCAGATGACCTACGCACCAGCTCACCAGATACCCGCCGCCCTCCAGATAGCCGTCACACCGTTTCGAGGCGCCCAGCACCTTGCCAATGCTCTGCGCCACGGAGGGCTTCTCGCAGATCACAAGTTTACTCATAGGCAGTAGCTCCTTTCCTTATTTGGGGTAAAAAAATAAGCGGCCTGCCACACGCAAACCGCTAAAAATATGCTGTTCTATTGCAGTTCTTCCCAGGGTTCCAGCCCCATTTCCTCCCAGGTGACGCCATAGGGGGCGCCCCCGGAGGTGTATCCGGCGATATAAAAGAAGCGGTCATCCTGCTCCGGCAGCCGCTGCTGTTCCTGCGCCGCCAGCCTCGCCTTTTTCCGTTTCCGGGCGGCCCGCTTGATCGCCAGCTTCTCCGCCTCGGTTTTCTTCACCTTGGGCTTCGGCGGTTCCGGGAGGCCGTTCTTCTCGATCCGCTCCGCAAATCTGGCCTGCTTTTTCAGGAAAACATCATGGACCGTCTCATAGGACAGGCCCAGCCCATGTCCCTGTATCTTGGTGAAAGCCGTCTTTGCCAGCTTCTCCAGGTCAGCATCAGCGGGCATCCGCCCATGCTCCTTGTAATGGGCGCAGACCACGCCGAACATGACCTCGGATAACTTCTGTTTCTGTTTTGCTTTCAGGTCTTTCCATTCCCTTGCCCTTGCGCCCATACCCGTCACCTCCCGGCATTGCCGCACTCATTGTAGCATGGATACGGCGTATGCGCCATAACTATTTTGGAGGCCATACATATAGAGCAATGTCAGGCACATCCCCAGCATCAGGAGGACAAGGAACTCAAAAAACTTCCGGGGGTCGATACGCACAGCCACACCTCCTTAAAATGGGCGTGGGGCTGGCTCTTGCACCACCCCCACGCTCCATGCCCGGTCAACCGTTACGTCCTTCCATAGAAATATCACTGTTGACCTCGTTCCCCCAGACATCCCAGCCCTCCGGCTTTGTCCGGGCGAACAGCTCGATCCGGGGGACATCGCCCATGAGCCGGACGATGCGCTCCCGCGCCTCCTGGGGCTTTTTGCTGTGTTCCTCGATGTGGGAGAGGATCACCTGATGGACGCCGGCGGACACCCGGCTGGGGTTCCCCTTCGTGGCGAGGAGGCAGACCTCGGCGTTGGCCCGTGTCCAGTACCCCAGCCCCCAGAACAGGCTGTCCGCCTTTCTGTTCTGCTTGACCCAGACGAAAGCCGCCGTCTTGTAGGTGAAGCCCCAGCTATCCAGTACGGCCAGCCCCTCCCGCAGGCAGGGGAACGTCACCCACAGAAAAAGAGCGCAATCCTTATCCGCCAGCTCGCCCACGGGCAGGTCTTTGATGGCGTCGATGCCCATCGTGGGGTAGTGGTTCTCCGCACTGCGCCCCATCCCTTTGGCGGAATACGCCTTGAACTGCCACGGCGGGTCAGCATAGATCACACTGTACTTTTTCTTCTCCATAGCGCCTCCCAATGGCCGGAGGGCATGAAAAAAAGCGGCTCCCGCCGCCTTTCTCACGCGCCCCCGTCTTACACAGGTTCATCGTCCTCTGCGTCAAAACCGCCCCCGTCCTCATCGTCAGGGCCGGTGTCCTCCGGGAGGCCGTAGTCCTCCTCATCGTCCAGATAATCTGCGTCCGGGTCAGGCTTTGCCTGTTCCTTTTTCTTCCCCTTGAAGAACTTGGTATAGGCAAAGAAGCCGCCTCCGCCCAGGAGCGCCAGCACAAGGATAAGGGCGGGCAGGGGGTTCACCCTGGGCGCGGGTTTCTCCGCATCCGGCTCGTCCTCGCCGTCCCCATCCTCCGGGGGCTGGGTCTCAGCGGGCGGCTGGACCTCCGGCTCAGGCTTGGTGTACTTCGCCGCCGTGTCCTCGTCCATCAGGGCCAGCAGGTCCGCCTCGTCCACCAGGTTCAGGAAGTGGACAGTCTGCTCCCCCTCGTCATCCCGGTCGATGATGAGGTAGAAGGTGTTCCCGGCCTTTGTCACCAGCGTGATGAACTGCTTGCCGGAACCGTCCGCATGGGCCTCGTCATAATCGTCCACCAGCGTCAGGTTCCCGTCCGGGGTGAGGGCGGCGGAGGGAGGCTCTGCCGTGTCGGTACTCCCCATGCTCATCATCAGCAGGAGCATCATCATCAGGGTGTCCTCGTCAAAGCCGCCGCTTGTGTCAGGCGCATCCTGCCCCCCATCCGCAGGCGGGGCGGCAGGGGCCTCCTGTTCCGCCACATCCAGATAGTCCTTGTAGACATACCCGGTAGCCTCCGGGACCACGACCTCATACCAGTCGCCGCTCTCGCCAACGACCTCCACCTCCGTCCCCCGGAGCAGATGCCCGATCACTGAATGCTCCAGGCCGGAGCCGGAGCGGAGGTTCAGGTAGGTGTCGCTGCGGACATTGACTGTGCCGATGGTGACGGTCTCAGGCTCTGCCCCGGTGTCAGCATCCGCAGCAGTATCAGCGTCCCCGCTGGCATCAGCGGCGGCATCGGTATCCCCGCTGGCATCAGCGCCCATCAGGGCCTCCATGATCTGCTCCATGCCCTGGGCGGAAAAGGTGATCTTCCCGTCCTCACCGATGCTCACGCCCTCCGGCAGGACGACCTTTGTGCCAAGGGTGACGCCATCGGGCAGGGCGGGGCTGTCGGTCTCCGTGGCGTCCCCGTCCTCAGTGGCCCCGTCCGTTCCGGCGGGGGCGGTCTCCACGGCCTCCGTGGGAACGTCCCCGCTGGTGGGGTCCGGGGCAGCCTCCGCCGCAAAGCAGACGGCGGAGAGGTTGCCCATCATCAGAACGCCCGCCAGAAGGCCGGCGATCATGTTATTGATCTTCATGCTGTTCATCCTCCTTGATCTCAGAAATGTTGTTGTCACGGCCAGACAGCGTATCCGGCGCACCCGCCCCCGGCATGGCAGCCGGGGAGGGGAACAGCCCGTTTTGCAGGGCTTTCAGGACCGCCGCAAGCTGGTCCGGGGTCATGTTCTGCGCCCGCACCATCTCATGGATCTCCGTGTTCTCCTGCTGGATATACTTCTGGCAAAGCTCCTTGTACCGGGCATCCCACTGGTCGCGCTTTTCCTTTGCGCGGTCACGGTCCGCCCCGATCCTGTCCAGTTTCTCGCTCATATCCGCTCCTTTTGGTTGTGCCTGAAACGCCCGGAACGGGGATGCGGGTGTCCCCGCTATCTCTCCATACCGGGGGAGTGCCTCTCCTTTTTCGTTTCAGGCGGTTTCTGTGTTGCCGCCTTTCTCTCCGCAAGGTCCTTTATCACCGATGCCCGCCCTGCGGCCTCTTTCTCAGGAGCAAAAGCTTCCCACTCCTGTTCATCGCACAGCGCCTGCAAGCGGCCTTCCGCTGACGCGAGCATATCCTTCAGGATGGCTATCCGCTCCTCTATGCGGTCGGATGCGTCACTTGCGCCGCCGGTCTCCAGCATGAACCGCTCCAGGCTGTCTTTTTCGCTGGCGATATACTGTTCCAGCTCCTCGCACTCCGCCATAAGGCTCCCGATCGTATCATCAGGGTATGGCGCCTCCTGCGACTTGCGCTGGTCTTTCTCCATCTCGTCCATCTTGTCCATCACCGCCTTTCTGTTTTACCTGATGCGCCCGAAGCACAGGAAATGGCTCTGCCAGTAGTTACTTTCGGTACTGGCGTAGGAGATGGGATTTCCGCAGTGGATCATCATCCCATCGCCCACATAGATGCCCACATGGGTGGCGTCGCTGGGGTCCGGGGCGTCATAGGTGTGGTGGAAGAAGATCAGGTCTCCCGGCTTCGCCTGGTCGGGCGGGATGATGTCGCAGATATTTTTCAGTCCCTTTGCCCCCAGCCGCCCCACGTTCCAGCCGTTGCCGCAGTGGTTGATGACCCACGACACAAAGCCGGAGCAGTCAAAGGAGGTGGACGGGCTGGAGCCGCCCCAGACATACGGATAGCCCAGATACTTCTCCGCCTCGGTTATCATCCTGCGGAACCGCTCATCGGTCAGCGCCTCGCCGGGGATGTCATAATCCGTGTATTCGCCCTCGGCCACGCCGTACACATCCTCCCCGAACAGCTCCGAACGGTTGCCGCTGGTCGTCATCAGCACATCGTAGCGGTCGGCCTGCTCCGTTGTCAGCCCGGAGGCCCGGATCACCGCCCCCAGCCCCTTGTTCGTCAGCTTCACATTGAGGATATAATAGTTGTACGGCACTTCCACATCGTAGTCGTTGCCCTCGCTGTCCGTCCTTGTCTCTGTGCGGTATCGCACTTCCACCTCCGGCGTGAGGGTGAGGGTGTACTGCTGGGCGAACAGGCTTTGCAGGGTGCTTTGGACCTCCGCCCTGGTGTAGTCCTCAAACAGGACGGTGAGGTAGGAGGCCAGCTCATAGGGGTTGTGGCCGATCTCCGCCAGGTCGTAGCGGTACTCGTCATAGCCGGGGTGGGTGCTTTCGATATTGCTTATCTGACTATTCAGGGCGGTCTCCAGCGCGGAGTAATCCGCATCCGTCCCCGTGATGTCAGTGTCCTCCGCCGTATAGGAGGTCCCCAGCACAGCGTTCCCGCTCCCGGCGAACATGGCGGTACAGGAGGAGAACATCCCGGCGATGAGCATGATGAGCAGCCCCAGGGCGCCGGCGATGAGGATGGCTTTGGGATGCTCCTTCACGAACTCGATCCCTTTATCCACCACAGACTTCGTTCCCTCGGCGGTCTTTTTGCCGCCCTTCGCCGCCCCTGACGCCGATGCCCCGGCCCTGCCGCTGGCTTTGGCCTCCATATACCGCTTTTTCAGTTCCTGCTTCTGCCGCCACCTGGAGATGGGGTTGGAGGAGGGGCTGGGGTCATTGTGCCGCTCCCGCTGGTACAGGGCCTCCACATTGGCGTTGTCCGACTTCTTCTCCAGCCTCGCCGCCTTGTCGTACTGTCTCAGCTTGTGGCTGTACTGGCGGTTGTTCACGATGTTCCCGGTGTTCCGCACCGTGGACTCCCCGCTTTGCAGGGCGTCCGCGCCGGAGTTGCCCTCAGCCTCATTGTCCGAACGGCCCACAGCGTCCCGGACGGTGTTCCTTGCCGCATAGAGGGCAGCGGCGGGGGCGTTGACCGCCGCCCGGCCACCCACTCCCGGCTTCTGGGCAGTGACTTCCGTCACCTCGATGCGGAGCTTGTCCCTTGCGGCTTTCGTGGACTGGCGTTCCGGGCGCAGCTTATCCGAGAACCGCTCCGCGGTGGCCTCTACCTTGCCGCCCCTGGCGGTGGTGCGGGGCTTTCTTTTGGATGGGGCCTTTTCCTTTTCCCGGTCCGCCTTGGAGGACTGCCGGGACTGGTGGAGCTTATCCGACAGCCGCTCGTCCACGGCCTCGGCCCTGCCGCTGTCACGGGTGATACGCACACGCCTCTTTGTCGGGAGCTTCTCATTTGCCCGGTCCGCTTTATCGGCGGCTTTATCAGCCTTTTTCGCCGCCCTGCGGATGTCCCGGTCAGAAAGCTCATCCTCCGTAAAATGGAGGCGGTGCGCCTTGTCAGCCATTGTCCGCCTCCCGTTCCTTGACCTCCGTCAACTTGGTCGTCATGATCTTGTAGAGTTCCAGGTCGGTGGGGAAACGGTCCACAAAGGGCAGGATGACATTCCCGAAGAACAGCAGCCCCTCGCCCTCGCCGGAGTGGGTCACATAGGAGAGCTGGTGCGGGGAAATGTTGAGCTGTTTCGCCAGGATGGTGCGGTCGCCCGCCGCCTGGTTGAGCATGATGATGAAGTCGCTGTTCTCGAAGATGTTCTCCACTTCCCGGCTGGAGAGCAGGTCCTTCACATTCTGGGTGATGCCGGTGGGGATGCCGCCCCATTTCCTGAACCGTTTCCATATCTCCACGGAGTAGGCCGCCGTCTGCTCCTCTTTGAGCAGAAGGTGGAACTCATCCATAAAGTACCGGGTGGCCTTGCCCGCGCTGCGGTTCTGGGTCACGCGCCCCCACACCTGGTCCTGCACCACCAGCATCCCGATCTTCTTCATCTGCTTGCCCAGGTCCTTGATGTCGAAGCAGACGATGCGGTTCTCGATGTCCACATTGGTGCGGTGGTTGAAGATGTTGAGCGACCCGGTGACATAGATCTCCAAAGCGGTCGCCACATGGCGGGCCTCCTTTTCCTCCTGCTTTAAGAGCGCCTCATAGAGGTCCTGCAAGAGGGGCATATTCTCCGGCGCGGGGTTCTCAAAATACTTCTGGTATATCTGGTGGACGCAGCGGTCGATGACCGTTTTCTCCACGGGCTGGAGGCCCTCCTTGCCGCCTACCACCAGCTCACAGAGGGAGAGGATGAAGTCGGCTTTCAGGGCGATGGGGTTGTCCTCCTCAGAGTAGTTCAGATTGATGTCCATCGGGTTGACATACTGCGTACTGGACGGGCTGATCCTGATGATCTGCCCGTTGAACCGCTGGACAAGGGGCGCGTACTCCGCCTCCGGGTCACAGATGATGACATCATCGTCCGACACCAAAAAGGCGTTGGCGATCTCCCGCTTGGCGGCGAAGGACTTGCCGGAGCCGGGAGTGCCGAGGATGAGGCCGTTGGGGTTCTTCAGGGACTTCCTGTCCACCATGATGAGGTTGTTGGAAAGGGCGTTCAGGCCGTAGTAGAGGGACTCCTTCCGGTCCTGGAACAGCTCCTGCGTGGTGAACGGGATGAAGATGGCGGTGGAGCTGGTGGTGAGGCCCCGCTGTATCTCGATGAGGTTCTGCGCCAGCGGCAGGGAGGACATCAGGCCCTGCTCCTGCTGGAAGTCCAGCCGCCGCAGGACGCAGTTGTGCTTCTGGGCGATGCTCTGGGACTGGAACACGTTGGTCTCCAGCTCCTGCTCGGTGCGCCCGGTGTTCATCACCAGGAATGTCACCATGAACATCCGCTCGTTCTGGCTCTGCAATTCCTTTAAGAGCGCCTTGGCGTCCTTTCCGTAGGTGGCGAGGTCGGAGGGGATGATGTCGATGTCGTACCCGGCGCGGACCGCCTTTTTCTGTTCCTCGATCTTGCTGCGGTCCAGCTCCGTGATGGTGTGCTTCACCGTCTTGATGGCCTTGTTCTGGTCGATGGACTGGATGTGCATGGTGACGATCTGGCTGGAGTCCACATCCAGGATGTCCGCCAGCATCCGGTCGCTGATGTCCGAGGCCGTGATGGACAGGAACGACATGGCCCCGTACATATCCCCCACCTGGAAGGTGCGCCGGCCCTTGAAGGCAAAGGCGGCGGGGGCGATGAAGTCCTTCACGGACAGCCCGGACTCCACCAGCCATTTCCACTCAAAGGCGAACGGCTCACGCTCCCCCATGTGGAACATGGAGTGCATCAGGCGCAGGCGCTCCTTCCCGTTCAGCACCGTGGCGGTCACGCCGATGCGCTTGAAGTTGTTGAGCAGGTCCGTCTCCACATGGTCCAGCCGGGGCTTCGCCTGCCGCATGGACGCCGCCTCGATGCCGAAGGTCAGGTACTTCGCCTTGGTGAGGCCGTTGTTGCCCCTGGCAAGCTGGCTTTTCAGCATCTGGCTGTACTCCGCCCGCACACTGTCAAAGGCGTCCCCCGCCGGCGGGATGCGGACGGACTTCTCGAAGCTCTCCGCATCGGTCGCCATGTTCATGAAGGACAGCTCAAAGTGGATGGAGCTGTCGAAGAAGTTGAGGAAGCTGCACCACTCCTCAAAGATGGCGGTCTTGTCCTCCTGCTGGGCGAGCTGGTAGTTGATGTCGTTGAACTGGACGGTCTTGGTGTAGTAGTTGTCTGTCACACGGCAGATGCCGTCCGGGAACATCCGCTGGAACGGGATGGACTGCTGGGCGGTGCGGGGAGTGCCGTCATCCCTGCGGGCCTTCTCGATGATGGCCCTGATCTGCTTTTTTTCCGCTTTCGTCAGGCTTGCGGGAAGGGCGATGGGGTCCGCTTTCCCGCGCCCGCCTTTCTGCGTTCTGAACAATGGCCTGTACCTCCTTTTCCACTTGGTCCTGCCGCATGAGGGCAGAGTAATAGTTGTTGGTCGCATAGGGGCGCACCTTCGGGCGGATGAACTTCGCCTGGATGAAGTGCCGCGCCACCACCTCCAGCGGCTGCCCGTCCTTCTCATACATGGCGAGGAAGAACAGCGGGAGCATGAGGACGATCATCCCCATGACGGCGAGGCTGGTGTTGCCGGAACGCTTCATCAGGAAGAACGCCGGGACGCCGATGAGCGCCGCCGCCCCAAAGCAGGCAAGCTGCCGTTTCGTCAGCCCAAAGAACACCTTGGACTTTACCCGCGTGAGGTCGCGGGGGATAGAGATATACGCTGCCATGAAAACCTCCTTTCCCGGTCAATGGGCGTTCAGCACACTCCGGGCAAGGCCCCCGGTCTTGAACAGGGTGAACACTAAAAGGACGGTGTACCCCACGACGCCCCAGAGGGAGGCGACTATATCCGAAGTGAACGAGATGGACTGTATCAGCACAGCGTAGATGCCGACACAGATCATGATGAGGAAGCCCTGGAAACCGAGGGCGAACAGGGAGCGGAGGTAGTTCTGCCCGGTCTGGCTCTGCTCCCGGCTGCCGAAGGTGGACAGCGGGATGGGCGCAAGGCTCGTCATCAGTAGGGTAAGAACCCGACGCCTTGCCATATTGCTATGGCAGGTTTCCGAGAACTCCCCTCCGAACCGGACTTACACCTCTCGATGTATCCGGCTCTCCAGATGTCAGTCTAACTTTCCTGCGTGTAACTTATCGTGACAGTCAATGCAGAGTGCCATTGTCTTGCGCTTACGCCCAATCATGGCGATTTCCCATTGTTTTCTGCCACTTAAATCTTTGAGTTTTCGTATATGGTGTATTTCAAGCGGCACATTCTCTGCGCCACACCACTCACACCTGTTTGCTTGCAGTCTTTTTATAAGGCTATTACGCCCATAATTCTCAAAAATTCTTGCTACTATATCAGGATTTCTGCTTTCTACTTTAGTGTCCCGGCGGAACCCATTATTGTAAAACAGTACCTTTCCGACCTTGCCGTTTTTCTTCGGATATTCCACAACAAAATCTTTTCCTTGACGGTACTTGCGGATAATTCTGCTGATTCGTGTCCGATATTTTCCAGCAAAGGTTTTGAGCATACTGTATCTCATTACATAGTAGAAGTTATTGAGTACAGACACGTTGTTTGCAAGTCGGTAGTAGTTATACAATCCACGAATTTCTGCGTTGTACTGGTTTAGGATTTCCAAATCGTCCAAGTGCAACAGGCGAGTGCGCCGGACAGGTTCCCAAACCTCTTTGTTTCCATTTTGTTTGTCATATTTAATCTTGAGGGCATTGTAGGAGAACAGTCGTTTTACCCACTTATCATGGGGAACATAGAGCAAGACTTTTCCATTGTTTACCCGTCTGGTAGCCCCGGTTTTGGTCTTTTTGTTGTATTCGCCTTTGGCGATTGTGACCTCATATCCCAAGAACTTCGCAGAGTCATGCCCATGAGTAATCAATGTCTTTTCCTCGGACATTTCCAGATGGAGTTTGTCCCGGATAAAGCAGCCTACATCTTGTTTAATCTGTTCTGCGTCCTCTTTGCTGCCGATAACTCCGATTAAGAAATCATCGGCGTATCGGATATAGCAAAGCCGTTTATAGCTATCGTCCATCTGGTCGCTATACGGTATAGATTTCAGACTACGCCGCAGTTCCCGGATTTCTGCAATTAAGCCCTCTTTTTCTTCCACGCTCATTTTAGAGATATTTCTTTTAAGCCTTTGTTCTTTCCCCCGGCAGGCATCCAATTTCTTCTTGAACGCAGGATTGATTTTACGGCGGTTTCCGCAGTTGAATTTCTCTGCATACTCTGCCATATAACTGTCCAGTTCGTTCATGTAGATGTTTGCAAGGATGGGGCTGATGATGGAGCCTTGCGGAGTGCCGGAATAAGTATTGTGATAATTCCAATCCTCCATATATCCGGCTTTCAAGAACTTCCAGAGCAGACCGATGAAATGTTCGTCTGCAATCCGCTTTCGCAAAATAGCAATCAACACATGATGGTCTACGTTGTCAAAACAGCCCTTTATATCTCCCTCAACGAACCACTTTGTCCCCGTAAAATATTTCTGCACATATTTGAGTGCCGTATGACAGCTTCTGTTTATACGGAAACCGTGGGAATAATCGCTAAAGGTTGGCTCATAAATACTCTCTAAGATGAGCCGCACCACCTCCTGTATCAGTTTATCGTCGAATGACGGTATCCCCAGAGGACGCATTTTCCCATTGGATTTCGGGATATACGTTCTCCTTGCCGGGTTAGGCTGATAACTAAAATCCCGCATCTTTTCAATGAGGGCGTTTATCCTTGCCATTCCCATTCCGTCAATGGTTTTGCCGTCTGTTCCGGCTGTCATGTTGCCTGGTTTCGCCTGTATCCGCTGATATGCCAGCAGATAGAATTGTGGATTGTACAGGTTGCGGTATAACCGCTCGTACTTGTAACTCTTGTTACACGCCTTGGATTTTAGGCTTTCCAACACATTTTCAGGACTTCTCATAATGCCTCACGCACCTTTCCTTTTTATGAATTGGTTAACATCCTGCCTCCCTTCGCCGTGTAGACGGCTTTCCCGCCCTCAGACTACTACGGAGACTCCGTTGCCATGCCGGATATTCAGCGTCATCTTTCTTGGGTTTTTACCCCTTGAAATTTATCGCCTTGCGGCATTACGCATAGCCGGATAGTTCCGGCGTTCCGGTTTAGGCAATCTCCAGTTAGACACTTTGGGAAAAGCGTATTGTGATGTCGGTAGTGGGTTTTCGTCCTTTTCCGCTTACTGCGGCTGGCTGTCATAAGTATCGTGCGGTCTGTGTTTACCTGTCACATTCCGCTATGACATACGGCGAATACAACCATCCTGCGCCGCCGGGTCGAGTATCCCGCTTCGGACTGCCCTTAAAGCAGTTTAGCCTTGCTCCTCATTCACAATGTTGCGTCTTGCCGCTCAGTCGTGGGTAGATGGTTTTCCCAACTTGCGATTTTTCCGATACGCTATTGTCCCCCTTGTGGTTTCCCTCCGGGGTAAATCGGATGACGCTAAAGTGACGCTTTTCACGTCTTTGATACTTTTCTTTACCGGCTTGCTAAAGCCGGGTTCCCAAAATGCCCGCACACCGCCTTTGGATGAAAAGCGGCGCTTCTGGACGCGCAATATATTTCAATCATTCTTCCGTACACCAGAACGAAAATGATGATCCCCATGATCTGCATGGTCAGCCCGATTACAGAGGACTGGAGCCACAGGCCAAGGAGCGGCCCCAAGTCCATGCCCTCCAGCGTGGTTTCCAGCTCCGCCAGCATATCCGGCGTAATGTCGGTGGAGCCTTGGATGAGCCCCGCCGCATCCGCAATCACGCTCTGCGACACATCGAACACCGCCATGACAATATCAAAGGTGTTGGAAAGAATGAGGATGGCACAAGCGGTTTTGAATACCCATTTGTAGATATTCGCCACATCAAACTCGTGCATATTGTTCTTTTCCAAAAGCATCTGTATCAGCTCGTAGGTGGCAACAAAGGTCAGCACCAATCCGGCAATCGGCAGGATTACCGTTTCGGAAAGCTGGCGGATGAGGGAGAAAACCCCGGCGTTCCATGCCGCCGGGGTAGTCCCTACCTGTACCGCAATCTCTCCGACTTTGGCATTGACGGTATCAAAGAGCCCTTCGAGGTTCCCCATGATGCCGCTGATCAACAGCTCTTTCAGCCAGTTCGTGAGCCAGTCGGTGAGAAAATCCATAAGCCCTCCTTAGAACAAGCCAGACAGCAGAGGGATCAGCGTGGTTCCCAAAAGGATGATGCCGCCGCCAGCCATGAGCTGTTTCATACCCAAATAGGTGTAGGAAACCGGCTCGATGGCGGGCGGCGGCGTGTCAAGAAATATCTATGGAGTTTTTTTAGAACCGCCCCGGCGGGGCAGGTCAGGCTGTGACCTGCTCCACTTCCGGGAGGGGTTTGAGATTAAAATGAATTTCGATAGAAATGTGTCTTGTTTTATCGCTGTCTATGCTCTCATGGACAACGATTTCTTTAATCAGGCGATTAAGGGTAGCTGCGTCCAGTTCCGTGATGTCGGCGTATTCCTGAATGGCTTCTACCCACTGGCGGGCGTCATACGCAAGCCGGATTTCATCGGCCAGCTTCTTCCGGCCTTCCTCAACCCTTGCTTTCAACTCGGCCTGTTCCTTCTGCGTCTTTTCCATCAGCAGATTGAAGTTCGCTTCGCTGATACGTCCGGCAACCATGTCCTCATACAGCCGCAGAACCATCTTTTCCAGAACATCAATGCGTTCCTCGTCTTTGGCAAGGGAGCGTTCCAACGCTTCCCGCTGGCCTTTCTGCTCGGCTTCGCAGGTGTCGGACAGCTTCCCGGCAACGGCTTCCCCGTCCATCAGGGCGGCTCTGGCGCACTCCCGGATTTTGTTCAGTACAAGCCGGTACAGGGTGTCGTATTCAACCCGGTGTTGGGAACAGTGCTGTTTCCCGTAGGCATTGTAGGTCTTACAGGAATAAATCTGCTTCGGGTGCTTCTCATTGGTGTAGCGGATTGTCAGCGACTTCCCGCACTCGCCGCATTTGATAAGCCCCGCAAACAGGCTGATTTCCCCGGTCTGGCGGGGGCGCTGCCGGGATTTCAGCTTGCGCTGCACGATGTCAAAGGTCTTGCGGTCAACAAGCGGCTCATGCTGGTTCTCCACGACAATCCATTCCTCCGGCTTTTTCTCCCCGATGGTGCCGATTTTGAAGCGGTATTCCTTCTTCTGGGAAGCGATAGCGCCGGTGTAGACGGGGTTCATCAGGATGTCCTTAATCACGGAGAAGTCCCAGATATACCGCCCGTTTACCGGGTCTTTCTTTTCACACTTGGTTGACACGTTCCGCAGCCCCCGTACCCGATTCCAGTAGGTCGGGCAGGGGATTTTTTCTTCTTCCAGCCTGCGCCGGATGTAGTTGGGGCCGTGTCCTTCCAGCGCCCATGCAAACAGACGCCGGACAATGGGAGCCGTTTCCTCGTCAATCAGCAGGTGGTTTTTGTCCTCCGGGTCTTTCTGGTAGCCGAAGGGGGCAAGGCAGCCGGTAAACTGGCCTTTCTGGGCTTTCAGCAGATAAGAGGAATGAACCTTCTTGGAAATGTCCTTGCTGTACATCTCGTTGAGGATGTTCTTGAACGGCGCAATGTCGTTGTTGTCCCGCATGGTGTCGATACCGTCATTCATAGCGATATACCGGACGCCGTGGCGGGGGAAGAAATCTTCAATCAGGAAGCCGGTCTGCAAGTAATTCCTGCCTAACCTCGATAAATCTTTCGTTATCACAAGGTTGGCCTGCCTGCGCTCGATGGCTTTCAACATCCGTTTCAGGTCGGGGCGCTCCATGTTCAGCCCCGTGTAGCCATCGTCCTGATAGATTGCAACAACCTCCCATCCCTGCTTCTCGCAGTAGGTTTCCAGCATATCCCGCTGGTTTGCAATGCTGGCGCTCTCCCCGTCAAGGTCATCGTCCTTGGAAAGCCTGCAATAGATGGCCGCCCGGAAGCTGCCTGCCAGTATTGCGTCCATGCCTGTATATTCCATTCCGTTCATCATAACCGTTTACCCGCACAATCCAGACGGAACACGGTCACTCTGAACCTTGCCTTTATTATACTCTAAATCTTGTGTTTTCGCAAGATATTCTTTATCATTTCTCTGGCTGTATTTCTGTGCAATCAGGCTCACGAAAACGTCCGTAGCGTCCAGTTCGCCGTCAAATACTGTTGTGACATGGATTTCAGTTTTGCTTTTTGCCATAGGCAGTTACCTCCATAAATGAAATAAGCCAGACAGGAGAAGGTCGGCAACGAAGTCCGGCAACGGGCTTCAAAAAACCTCGAAAACAATCTCTGTCTGGCGGGTTATTGTTTATTTACTTTTTCTTTTATTTTTCTGTTGCTTTGGTTGTCAGAGGGGAGAAAAGCCCGCAGTTATGGGCTTTTTCCCGGCAACCGGCTCGGCAACGGGATAGCAACGGGGTCGGCAACCGGCTGTGGTTTCCCCGGATTTTTCAGAAGGGAAGTTCCATCTGCTCGGTCACTTCCACAAATCCGTCCGGCGTTTTTTCACGCCCGTTGTCAGCGCCCGTTGCCGGGGCTTCCCGTTCCCAGCCCTTTTGCCTGCCATATCCTTCAAATATCCGAGGATTGGAGAAATACTTCCATCCCGTGATACAGTGGTTCATGATGTCGTTGACTTCCCGGATTTCCCATTGCTTCGGCTCGTCAAAGGGGTGGTTCAGGGCTTCCTTGAAAAGCTGCTTGGAGCATACGGCGCTGCCGGTGTAGCGGTCAAGGTACGCCTGTATCATCCCGGCCTTGGTGTCCTCCGGCATGAAATCCCGCTGGTGTTCTTTGAGGTACTGTATCATTTCGGGTGTAAAAGACAGCTTAAAATCGCCGTTTTTGTAGGTTGTCATGGCTTCCGCCCATACCTGTTCGATATAGGCTCTGGAAGCGGCTTCATCGTCCAAAATGTGTACCTCGGCCTGTCCGGGGTAGACCATGACCGGCAGGAAGCGCCGGTTCCCGGAACGGTCAAGGGGCAGGAAGTCCAACGCATTGGAAGTCCCGCCAAACACGCATTGCCGCAGCCTGTCCTCCGGGTGGGTTTCATAGGGGATTTTATAGACCTCCTTCTGGCGGCTGAGGAAAGACTTGATTTCCTCTATGCTCTTGGCGTTGGCGGTGGCAATCATCTCCGACATTTCAATTATCCAGTGGCCTTGTAGCTTGCGATACACGTTATCATCGTCCAGCTTCCGCAAATCATCGGAAAACCACTCGTCTTTTACGGCCAGCAGCCGAAAGAAGGTGGATTTCCCGGCTCCCTGACCGCCAACCAGACAGAGCATGACCTCAAACTTACAGCCGGGGCAGAAAGCCCGGTGGATGGCTCCCAGCAGGAACAGCCGCAGGGAATGGTAAGTGAAGTTGTCCGTATCGGCTCCCAGAAAGTGCCGCAGGCAGTAGCGGATACGCTCTTTCCCGTCCCAGACAAGTCCGTTCAGGTAGTCCCGGATGGGATGGTAGCTGTTGGCGTCTGCGGCCAGATCGGCGGCGTCTGCTATCTTTTTCTCGCTTGTCAGGCCGTAGGTATCTTCCAGATACAGCCGGATATATTTCATATCCGTGTCGGTCAGGGCTTTGCTGCCGGTTCTGTGTTTCCTGCCGATGGGCTTTAGAAGGTCAATGCGCTCGGTCAGGAGATTTTTTGCAACCGCCCCGGAAAGAATGGGGTCATACTGGAACACGGTCAGGCAGTTGTGGATACTGTTCCGCACGCCGCCTTTCTCGGTGCCCTCCAGCATGGCCTTGACTTCCTCAACGCTCCGGGGCGGGGGTGCGGCTTCGATGGTGTCCGTCACGGCCTGCCGCAGTTCGGGCGGCAAGGTCTGCCATTCTCCGCTCAAGGTTCCTCACTTCCTTTCCGTAGCTGGCAATCAGGGCAGCCCGTTCCCCTATGTCGGAGAACAGCAGCACATCCAGCAGATATTCCACATGGGATTGTTTCTGCAAGGCTTCCACGAAAAGCGGGTGCCATTCTTCCTCCGGCGTCTTGGGGGCATAGTCCCGCTTCCAGCGGCGCAGCAGATTGTGATAGTCGGACAGTACCCGGAAACCGTGGCGCTCCATGCGCTTAAATTGCTGTTCCGGGCTTTCCTTCCGGGGATTTCGCTTCGGGCGGCTCCTGCTTGGTGGCTCCTTATCCTCATAGGGGATGGAGAAGTCCTGCGCCAGCATGAGGGCGGCTTCCTTGGGGCTGACGTTTTCCAGACGGGAAACAAAGTCAATCACATCCCCGTCTGCCTGACAGCCGAAACAATGGAAGCGCCGGTCAACCTTCATGCTGGGGTTTTTATCGTCATGGAAAGGGCAGGCGCACATCCCGTTTCTTCCTACCCGGATACCGTAATGCTCGGCGGCCTGCCGGGTGGTAACAGACTGCTTTACGGCTTCAAATACGTTCAATAGGCAAATCCTCCTGAAAATAAGAAAAGCGCCTGTCATTCTCACGGGGAAAATGGCAAGCGCCTGATTGGTTAAAGTTCCATATCCTGTTTTTGCTGGCGGCGGGGCTGCTGGCGTTTCTCTGCCTGTTCCTCCCGGATACGCTGCTCCCGGCCTTTGACTGCCTGCTGGATGGACGGTTTCTTTCCCGGCTCTGCGGTCTGGCGGTACTGCTCGGATGGCAAAACCTGATTGAGCCAGTGGCGCACATCCCGCAAAATCTTTACATCCTCCTGTACGGCAGTCAGCGCTTCCGTCTTGGAAGCGATATTCTCTGAAAGCTGTGCCTGTTCCCCGGCCAGCTTCTTTGTGCTGTACTTCGCCCCATCAAGGTGAACCTTGAAATACCGCAGGGCAGCGTTGTAGGCGTCCAGTTCCTCCTTATGGTCGGCGGCATATTTCTCCTTGGGTTTCTTCCAGCGGATAGCGGCATATTTCGCATGAACCGGCTTGTTCGCTTCAAAGTTCCCGATATGGAAAAGCAGCCGGTCAATCTCTTTTACACGCTTCTCCATCGGCTTGATTTCCTCACGGATGGAAACGGCCTGTGCGCTGGCTTCATCCAGATAGGCGTCAAGGCTCTCTACGGTGGAAATCTCTTTCTTCCGCAGGAAGTCAAGGGCTTCCATGACCTTGTTGAAATCTTCAACGGTTCCCTTTAGCTTTCCCTTGGAAGTCCAGCCGGTACGTTCCTCGCTCCGTTTATCCAGATACCGGGAAAGCAGTTCGGGGATGGTCGGTTCCTTTGCCTGTTCCAGTGCTTCCAGCAACGCCGCCTTTTTCTCTTTCAGGCCGGACAGCCAGCCCTTTAAGCTGCGTACCATCTGCCGGATAGACTGCATGAGGGAATTGGCGGCTTTGATGTCCCGGTTCAGGTTGCCGATGTTGGTCTGTATGCCTTTCTTCTCCAACTGGCTGACCGCTGGCCCCATGTGGACGGTGGGGATTTTATCAATCCCCTGTCGGGCATAAGAACGAAGGTCAAGGCGCTCCGGGCTGCCGATGGCTTCCAGATAGCGGTTCGCCGTGTCAGCCCAGCCCTGCCGCCATATCTCGGCGTACTTCTGGTCGTTCCAGTCCACGGTGTCCTCCTTGTGGCTTTTCCATCTGCCGGACGCAAGCCGGATACGCTCGCCGTTCTCGTCAAGGTCGTAGACCTTCCGGCTTTTAGGGAGCCATTTTCCGGTTTCGTCCATCGCCCGCATGGTAAGAAGGATGTGGGCGTGGGGATTTCCGTCCCCCTTGTCATGGATGGCAAAGTCGGCAATCATGCCCTTGGAAACGAAAAACTCCCGGCAGTAGTCCCGGATAAGGTCGGCGTACTGTTCCGGGGGAAGTTCCCTCGGTATGGCAAGCACGAACCTCCGGGCAAGCTGGGAGTTCCATTGTTTTTCTATGGCTTCGGCGGCGTTCCACAAGGTATTCCGGTCTGCGTACTCCGGCGGGGCATGGGGCGGCAGCATGATTTCGGTGTGGACGATTTCGCTTTTATGGGAATAGTATTTCTGTTTCTGGTCGTATTCGGAAAACAGCCGTTCCCCGCTCTGATAGGCGGCAGACGCAAGATAACGTATAATTAGTTTCGCAAATTCAATTTCATAAAAATAGACATGGTCTAT
>NZ_JAJCIC010000001.1 GCF_020554865.1 Lacrimispora sp. 210928-DFI.3.58 | reverse complement strand
GCCAGCCTTTGGGCTGGCATTATTTTGTCCGGAGGACTGGTTATTTACCATATACCAAATATCAGTGAGTTTCCGAAGATTTCTATGATTTGGAAGTCTATACCGTCCCAGTTGGCAAGAGAGAATAGGAAGTTTATCTACAGGGTTGTCAAAGAAGGCGCGAGGGCCCGTGAATATGAGGATGCCCTGCAGTGGCTGGTGGATGCCAGGCTGGTGCATAAAATCTATCGAAGCAGTGCTCCAGGTTTGCCAATCGTTGCTTACGATGATTTGTCTGCATTTAAGATTTATCTGGTAGATGTGGGATTGCTCCGTCGTCTGGCTCAGTTGGCTCCTACGGCTTTTGGTGAAGGCAACCGTTTGTTCACTGAGTTTAAGGGCGCACTTACTGAGAATTTTGTACTTCAGACCTTGATTACGCAGTTAGAAGTGGTCCCCCACTATTGGAGCCAGAATAATCCGCCTTATGAAGTCGATTTTCTCATTCAGTGGGAAAATGATATTTTTCCTGTGGAAGTTAAATCTGAAGCCAACACGAATAGTAAGAGCCTGAAGAAATTTAAAGAACTGTTCCCGGATCAAGTTAAACTTCGTATTCGGTTCTCTCTGAATAATTTGAAGCTGGATGATGACGTTCTGAATATTCCTTTGTTCATGGCTGACCAAGCGGACCGACTGATTGGCCTGGCGCTGAAGCAGCGCCAAGTTTAGCATACTATGTGGCTGAAGTATGAGCCTATAGAAGTGTTTTGCCTGGAATAAGACGGAAAAGTGAACAGTATATGGGGAGACTTTTAATGGCTGTCTCCCATTCTTAATGTATTTAGACGATTTGAAAGTATCTGTAAGAGTAATGAAAATTGGGTGTGAAACAGTATCTCAAGAGACCAGTGCTAAATGTTTGGCAGTTACTGAATGCAGACTTGAAGAATTAATTAAGGCCTACAAAAATAGTGAACTCAAGGGGTTATAAATGGTAAGGAGCTATGATGCACTTGCGTAGGGCAATCCACAATAGGAGACATTACGGAACGGGGAAGTCTGCCAACACTTCTGACCTTGGAAAAAATCTGCAGCGCATTTGGAATATCACTGGCAGTTTTTTTCGGGAAAGAGTACGGAAATCTGAAGCTGACAGTTGATCAGGAAGAAATTGTCGAAGCAAGGAACAACTTAGATGCGGAAAAACGCAAAGTTCTTATGAGCGTTGTCCGGGCTTTGAAAGGTTTATAGCGGCCCTTACATATGGAATCATATATGATAGGACGCATAATAATATAGAAAAACTTCCAGCTTGAAGAATTTCTCTGCTATTATAATTTTCATTGACTCTGTAGACATATTAAGATATAATTTGCATATAATATATCTGGAGGTGGATTGTATGATGACATTACAGGAAACAATAAGACCTTCTGCAGACCTGAGAAATCATTACAATGAAATTTCCAAACAGTGCAGGGAGGGCCGTGAAGCGGTTATCATTACTGTAAATGGACGAGGAGATACAGTTTCTCTTTCTTACGAAACATATAAGAACATGAAGTCTCGTATAGAATTATTGGAAATTCTTGCTGAAGCGGAGGATGATGTAAAAAACGGGCGTGTTGCTCCGATAAGTGATACCTTTGATAATTTACGCTCCATCTTGCAGGAGGATTGATTTTGGGATACAAGATTGTCAGGACTGATACCGCAGATGCAGGCATCAGGAAAATAATATTATATGTAGCTCAGAACTTTGGAAAAGAAGTAGCACTGGAAAAACTTGATGAAATAGAAATCAGAATCAATCATTTGGCAGACAATCCTTATATGGGAACAGACCCTAAATATCCTGTATTAAAGAGACAAAAATATAAGGTCTTGATGCTAGAAAAAGACTTGGTATTTTATAAGATTGATGAGGTAAACAAAGAAGTTATCATCTATGCGGTGGTAGACCAGAGACAGGATTACCTGAATATTATTCGCGGTCTTTGATTGTAAAATATTGTATGAAGAATAAAACAGGACTATCAGAAAATTGGTAGTCCTTATTTTTTGAAATAATTGCCGCTATTGTCGGCCTTGCTCACATGATTGCAAAAAATAATCGCCTCACCTATGGATGCAGTTGTTTTGATAAAGTCAATCATTTAAGCATGTGGTGCAGTTTCTGTTGATGGTGGCAAAGATTATTTGAGAAGATGTTATACAACCTCAAAAGGAAGATATGCTGGCGCTCACTTTTATTGCTGATGATAAAAATAATGATCAAAGAGAAGAAAATCATGGACATGCAAACAGAAAATTTTGATTTTTATAGAAAGAGTGCATGAAATTGCGATGACTCGCAAGAATTTTCATTAGGAGTTGTAAAATCAATCTGGACGGGATATAATACTAATGAAGAATTTTGCGATAACTCGCAAAAACTTTCAGTAGAAAAAGGGGTTATGATATGGAAATTAAGAGAGACATCTATTTGAATAAGCTCATAAATAAAAAGCATAATGGACTTATCAAGGTGGTAACTGGTATCCACCGCTGTGGAAAGTCCTACTTGTTGTTTAATCTGTTCAAGGATCATTTACTGGCAGAAGGAACGGATGAACAGCACATTATAGAAATTGCGTTTGATTCCTTTGAGAACAAGCGTTTTCGCGATCCGGAGGTTCTGTATCCCTATCTCAAGGAGCAGATTAAAGATGATGGAATGTACTATGTGCTGCTGGACGAGGTGCAGCTTTTGGGAGAGTTTGAATCCGTATTAAACAGCCTAATCCGTATGAAAAATGTGGATGTATATGTGACAGGAAGCAATGCCCGGTTTTTGTCTAAAGATGTGATCACCGAATTTCGGGGTCGGGGAGATGAAGTTCATATGTATCCCCTCAGTTTTGCTGAATTTATGTCCGTCTATCCGGGGACGAAACAGGACGGCTGGAATGAATATATGCTTTACGGCGGACTGCCTCCTATCATGAATATTTCAAGTCCGGAAGAAAAGATCAATTTCCTGAAGTCGCTGTTCGAGGAAACCTATATTTCAGATATTATAGGAAGGCATAATGTACGCAACCGGGCAGAATTGGAGGAACTTCTGAATATTCTCTCATCTGCAATCGGTTCGCTTACAAACCCGACAAAGTTGTCGGCTACCTTCAAAAGTGTCAAGCAGAAAACCATCAGCAACACCACCATCAAAAGGTATATCGACTATCTTTGTGATTCCTTCCTGATTGACAGTGCTGTCCGATATGACATTAAGGGGAAGAAGTATATTGACACACCAGTCAAATATTATTTTACTGATTTGGGACTGCGCAATGCCCGTCTCAATTTCCGTCAACTGGAAGGAACTCATGCTATGGAAAATATCATTTTCAATGAATTGAAGATACGGGGATTCAATGTGGATGTGGGCGTTATTACTCAGAATAAAACCAATGAAAAAGGTCACGGAATTCGCAAGCAGTTGGAAATTGACTTTGTTTGCAATAAAGGATCTAAGCGTTACTATATCCAGTCAGCTTATGCGATTCCAGACCAGGCAAAGATGGAACAGGAGCAGCGTTCCCTGATGCTGACCGGCGATTTCTTCAAAAAGATTATCATCACCAAAGATGCACCTGCACCGTATTACAATGACAGTGGGGTGCTGGTTATGAGTGTCTATGATTTCCTGCTGAATGAGGACAGTTTGGATAATTAATTGATGGAAAAGAAAAAATGCTCCCAGTTGGTTGGCAGTAAAATCCCCCGATTCTTACTACGATTGACGGCTTCAACTTGCTCCAGTTTGCCGTATTTTGTTTGCTCAGTGATAAATTTAATAAACAATGCGGCGTGATAAGGTCTGTAAATTGTGTTGAAACGGTAGAAATCGCAGATAAATGTATTGAAAAGAAATTGAGATTTTTGGTTTTGACCTTAAAAATAGCTGTTTTCTCAATTTATCAAACAAACAATAATCATGATTGTTGAATTTATATAAAAGGAGTTCGTCCATTAAAAGAAATAGATTTAATGCATCGATGGCCAGACGAAGATACTCATGACTGGGGGCATGAAATAACATATACGAAGTTTGGCACTGATATATGTAATTGTATGTAGTAGCAACGTGTATACACGCAGATGAACATAAGAAGGATTATGTATACACAAGAAAAGAATGAGGAAGATTGTAGTGAAACATGTTGTTTTCTTCTATAGAGCAAAAACACATCGTTGCTAAGATTGAAGAACTTTTGCCGCTGTGTGGACGGTTGAAATGAGGTGAAAAGACAGATGACTTTATATGATGTGATAAAGACTGCAGTGCCAAAGTTAGAGGCAGAGTATAACATGAGCAAAATCGTGAATCACTCCGCAAGTAAAGGTGCTTTGAGAGAATTCTTACTCAAAGAAATTATCAGACCATTTCTTCCAAAAAGATATGGTTTATGCAACGGGGAATGCTTTGATTCGCACGATGGAGTGAGCAAACAGCTTGATGTTATAGTTTATGATGATTTATTTTCGTATGCTGTGCCCATGGGAGATTATTATATGATGCCATTTGAATCTGCATACGGCGAAATAGAAGTAAAGTCCATGTTGAATAGAAAAGCATTTTTTGAGAGTATTGACAATATAGCATCCTTCAAATCACTCATCAAAGAAACTCCGGAGGATTGCCAAGTTCTTCCCAATCTTGCAATAGAAATTAACGGTGTCAAATGGAATAAAACCGGATTTACAAAGCCGTTTGGTGTTGTTTTTGCATACGACAGCGTGGAACCTAAAACGGTATTAAACTATTTCCATGAAATAAAGCCATTGAATCCTTCTTTAATGCCCGATATGGTCGTCCTTCTAAAAAAGAAAACAATTATTTTTCGATTATTCTATGAGGGCGAAAAGTTTTATGTTACGACAAGCAATACATATCAAGGGTTCATAACACTGCCTTGCGAAGATGACACACTGCCGATTTTTCTATCGTATATTCTGAGTAGGACCAGAGATACTCGACTTAAAATTGCAGATACAGACGATATGCTTAATGTGCAAATAGATAAGTTCCTTCATACAATGGGAACGCAGCCTGTCGTCAAATTCAATACACAGCATAACGAAGAAAACTAACAGAGAAAATTATGCTAAACAGCAAATTGGAGTAATTTACTGCCGCTGTGTAAAAAGTTGAAATGAGGTAGAAAAATGAGATTAAAGAAAGCGCTATTTATCAATCGTGCTCCGTTCGATAAATTAGAATTGGATTTTGATGATAGTAATGTTTTCCTTTTGTCCGGTATTAACGGAAAAGGAAAAACTACGATACTATCATATATTGTTGATGCTTTTTATGAATTAGCGAAAAAGGGGTATTACAACGAATTCGAAAACAACTTTAACAAGTATTACAGAGTGTCTTCTGTGTTGTACTCACTTAATAGACAAGCATTTTCGATTGTATACCTAAGGTTTATTACAAAAGATGGTAAAGAGAATGACTATATTGATATTCACGGAAATATCACAGAGGAAGAATATTGTGCCGCATTAGGGATCGATAATCCTATTCCTTTTTCTAACATCTCTAATGATTTAGAGAAAAACAACAATTTGAAATATTGGAGAAACCATTCAGAAAAAGATAGTAGGGAAATATTTTCTGCTGAACTAATGACATATTTTCCTGCCTACCGCTATGAGCAACCCTATTATTTGAACACCCCTTATAAACCTGAGCTTGAGTTTAGTATAGATATGGGGTTTGCTGGATATTTAAAAAATCCTATTGAAGTAACCTCTGATTTTCCGAAAATTGCCAACTGGATGATGGATGTTGTATTGGATAGCTACCTATATAAAGGAAAGTCCTCTGAGGTGTTTAGGTATGTCAATTCGATTATTAGCTTAATTCTCCGTTCGAAAACCAAGCAAGATGTTCGATTAGGAATCGGTCAAAGATACGAAGGCGCAGAACGTATTGCTGTAATGTCTACTAAAGACGATTCAGTAATGTATCCGAGCATTTTTCTAATGTCATCGGGAGAAATGGCTCTGGTTGCTGAATTTGTTGAATTATTAAAACAAGCCGATACATTAAGAAAGCCTATCCATGACATTTCCGGCATTGTGCTGATTGATGAAGTGGACAAGCATTTACATATTCGCCTTCAAAAAGAGATTTTGCCGTTGTTGTTTGCAAAGTTTCCGAATGTGCAGTTTGTTGTAACTTCGCATGCGCCATTTCTATCACTTGGTCTTGCTGAAAACAACCAAATCATTAAATGTGCAATTTTTGATATGGATCGAAACGGCTGTCGATGTGAAGTGGAAAACAATGATCTCTATCAAGAAGTATACCAAATGATGGTTGCAGAAAATGACCGTTTCGCAGATAAATATAAAGAATTAAGCAGTCAGATTGAATCCGATAATAAGCCCCTTATTATTACCGAAGGAAAAACTGATTGGAAACACATCAAGGCAGCAATGAAAGCGCTGAACATCACGGATATTGATGTTATTTTCCATGAATACGAAGGTACCATTGGCGATAAAAATCTAATGCAAATGCTTAAGGATTTTGTGTGCTTAAACAGCACAAGAAAAATCATCGGAATATTTGATAGGGACAACGATTCATTTTTGAAAGATAATTCTGAAGTTAGGGATAATGAATTCCATTCTTTGGGTGCTAACATATATGCATTTGCAATTCCTGTTGTAAACGAGGACCAATATGGTAGTTATACATCAATAGAACATTACTATATTAAGGATGATCTGCTGAAAGAGGATGTAAACGGGCGAAGACTCTTTCTTGGTTCTGAGTTCTACGAATCAGGAAATAGCAAAGATAGAAAATATCAAACTAAATTCAGCGGAATACAGAATAAGGTAAAAATTAACGGCGTGATTGACGAAAAAGTATATGATGCTGAGCAAGACCCAGAGCAAAAAAGAAATATTGCTTTATCCAAGAACGACTATGCACAGCTGATTTATGATGGTTCGGATTTTGCAGAGAATTTTGATTTTTCACATTTCAGTCAGATATTTCAGACTATAAGAAAAATTATTGAGCTTTGTTAAGAAGGCAAAGACGAAAGGCA
Organism: Lacrimispora sp. 210928-DFI.3.58; assembly: GCF_020554865.1. GTDB lineage: Bacteria > Bacillota > Clostridia > Lachnospirales > Lachnospiraceae > Enterocloster. The sequence goes on along the minus strand of NZ_JAJCIC010000001.1, from coordinate 276,803 downwards.
CTAACCTTTATTAGTTTATTCTTTATTTCTTACTCCCAAAATCCAGCAACCTATGGTAGAATATTCGCAGTAGTAAAACACCCTGATTCTTACTACGTTTTGACTACGTTTCATGTTCTCAACTCGCCTCGTTTTGCTGCATTTTGCTTATTCTGTGACAAATTTAACAATCTCAGGGCGAAATTTATGCTCGGCAAACTGCGGCAAATCGAGGCAGAATACGGCATTTTAGGAGGATTTTCGTTTATGATAAAAGTATTATTTATTTGCCACGGCAACATCTGCCGCAGCCCCATGTGCCACTATTTTTTCCAAAACCTCGTCAACGAAAAGGGCCTCTCTGACCTCTTCTTTATTGACTCTGCCGCCACCTCCACAGAGGAGATCGGCAATCCGGTTCACCGGGGAACAAGGGAGAAGCTTCGGAGGGCTGGGATCAGCTGTGAGGGGCATCATGCGAAACAGATGAGGAAGGCGGATTATGGGGCTTTTGATTATCTCATTGGGATGGATTCCTGGAATATACGGAATATGAAGGCCATTGCCGGCGGAGATCCAGATGGCAAGATCTTTAAGCTGCTGGATTTTGCGGGGAGCGGGCGGGATGTGGCGGATCCCTGGTATACAGGGGATTTTGATGCTACCTGGAGGGATGTAAATCAGGGGTGCACTGCGCTTCTGGATCACATTTTAAAGGGCAGGAGGCCTGAAGGCCATTAATTTTTAGGTTGATTTTCAGGAGGCCTCCTTCTCTGTTATTTTTGATGAAATATGTAATGCGCGTTCAGGCGGATGCCATCTGTTTTCAGCAGAACGGCGCCGCCTTTTCCCGTTTCCATGACCGGGATCTTGGAGGCCTGCATGGATTCCATTACCTTTTGGGATGGGTGGCCGTAGGAATTGCCTTTTCCGTAGGAAACGATGGCAAGCCTTAGGGGCATCTGCTCTACAAATGGCTGGCTGGAGGAGCCTGCGGAACCGTGGTGGGCCAGCTTCAGTACCTGGACATGGTTCAGGTGCTCTCTTTGAAATGGTGACCTTTCTGCCAGCTCCAGAAGGACGCTCTCCTCTTCTGTCCCCATATCTCCTGTGAACAGCATATGAAAGCCTTCATAATCCGCACACAGGACCAGGGAATGGCTGTTGCGGTCCGCAGATGGACTGCCTTCTCCGGCGTACAGGCAGAAAAGCTGAAGATTTCCTGCCCTTATCGTGCTTCCGGTTTCCATATGTACCACTTTTCCACCATTTTTCTGTTGAAGCTCCCCTAATTCACAATAGATTTCTTCTTCCTGGCCTTTGGATGGTAAAACTAAGGTCTTTATTTTTATGTCCTCCGACTCCTCTAAAAGATAACGGAGACCGCTTATGTGGTCGTTATCCCCATGGCTTACAATGGCATAATCAATGGAGGTCACTCCACGGCTTTTCAGATATGGCTCCAGACTCATACTCCCCAGCTTTTTCTCACTGCTGCTTCCTCCGTCAATCAGCACGGCATGCCTTCCTGTCATAAGGACAAACCCGTCTCCCTGTCCCACATCCATGCAGAGGATCTCAAGCCCTTTTACGGGACGGGGAAGCAGAAGCAGAAAGCTGAGGGCAAATACGGCGCAGACTGCGGGGAAACAGAAAAGCCGCCTGGCCGGATGTACAAGTTCAGAGGAACGAGCAGGCGTATTTCCGGCGGATAGAACCGCGATCCCCCTCAGGAGCACCGCCACACAGATATAATAGCCTCCCACCTGCCCCAATCCCGGCCTTCCCAGCACCAGGCAGTACCCCGGAAGCTGCTCTGCCAGGCCGCAAAGACGGCTGTAATACTCCATAATATAATGTCCTGCTCCCACTGCTGCCACTCCCCCTGCCCTAAAGAAGCTTCCGATCCCAATGGCGAGCAGGCCGGAATACATGAGCATCGGAACAAGGGGAAGCACCAGAAGGTTCATAAGGATCCCATACAGGGGATACTGGTAATAATGCCACAGCATCACAGGGGCAAGGGCCAGCTGGACGCAGAGGCTGATAAGGAGTGTTTTTTGCCAGGCCTTCTCTGCCTTCAGGGAAGTGCAGAGAAAGCTTCCGATTCCTCCTATGGCATACACAGCACCAAAGGAAAGCTGAAAGCCGCTTTGAAACAGCAGATAGGGAGATTCCCACAAGAGCAGCATTGCCGACAGGCTTAAGGCTGACAGCGTATCATAGGTCCTGCCGCAGGCAGCAGCCATCCACAGGCACAGGATCATAATGACCGCACGCAAAGCCGAGCCGGAGCCCCCTGTAAGAACACCATAGCTCACCACCAGCACAGCTCCTATTGCTCCAGCCTTCTTATATCCCAGACCGATCCGGCGCAGAATCAGATATATCCCTCCCCCGATGATCGTAAGATGCTGTCCGCTAATGGCCAGAAGATGGGTAATTCCTGCCCTCTGGTACATGGTTTTCACTTCTATATCCATGGATGTACGTTCTCCCAACAGCACCGCCTTATATATCATGCTGTCTGCTTCCTGACAGACTTCCTCCAGCACGGTCCTGCACCTGCTTTTCACAATGTCCAGGAACCGGAAATATGGCGAAGCCTCCCCTTCCACCATCTCCACACAGTCAGCGAAAAGCCGGCATCCTATCCCCTTTGCGCGGTAATATCCCCGGAAATCAAACTCTCCCGGATTGCGCGGCCCCTCTATGGCTTCCAGCTCTCCTGTTATTGCTGCACGCTTCCCGGCCACAAGCTTTGCCGCCTTCTCTTTCCCGGGCCCCTGGCTGCTCTCATTGTTCCCAGCCCTGGGACCACTGCTATTTTTCTCCCTTTCTTTTTCTCCGCCGTATTCGTTCCCATTCTCCGGTACATGATAGGTTTCCTCATTTTCTTCCTCCTCTCCAGCAAGGTAAACCCATATTTTTCCAAACCTCACCTCCCCAGCCACTGTCTCCCGGTCTGATGTATCCCGGACCACTGCCCCCTCCAATACCAGTCTGACACTCCCCTCCTTCTCCTCCACAGAACCAATCCTCCCACATACCGTCACCTTGCCCTCTCCCAGCCTAACGGCCTGCTCCTCCTCCAAATCCAAACGCCGTTTCACCGCAGCACCCCTCTCATACCCGGCAAGCACAGCAGCCAGCAGAAAAAAAAGGAGCAGGAATGTCCTCCATATGGCACTCCTGCCCTGTCTCTTTCTGACTGTATTCCGGCCCATTCCTTTCCATTTTTCCAAATGCGCCTGAAATCCCCCTGCCCCCACAGCCATTGCCATAAGGAGCAGAATCCACAGCCAAACCGCCCTGCAGCTTAAGATCAGCACCTCTCCAAATACGAATCCTGCAGCTATTACCATAAGCGGCCGTTTGATATTCAATTTTCCCTATCCTTTCTATTGGACTCCTCCAATATAATCCTGGCTCCGCTCAAAGGTGGTGTTCAGGGAAACCACATCCCGAAACATCACATCCTGGGAGCCATTTACCATGATCTGCACCCTGGTGACAGGTGTCATCTCAGACAGGGAATCCACAATGGAATATATCGGGATATACTCACCCACTGTCAGGGCCGTGTTTAAAAATGCAGCGTCAAAATTGATATAGCACACATTGTCTGTCACGGAAATGCTCAGGACTTTACAGTCTGACGGCAGGGTGGGATACCGTCCTGCCTGGCTTGGCCCTGCGATCAGCTGTTCTACGATCAGCTGCTCTAAGGAGGTATTGATATTGTGCACCACCTCCCGCTTCTCCGCGATCAGCTTATTCCCTGTTTCATCTGCAAAATACAGGGTCAGCTCTGTCTTCTCGTAGGCATTCACGTTGCTGGTGTTGAGAATAAAATCGTTGGCAGACAGTGCTCCCACCGGACTGCCCAGACGGTCTATCAAAGGCTGGTCCCCGCAGTAGACGGAAACATAGTCCACTCCCTCCACCTGAGTCAGTGTTCTCGTAAGGCCCGCCCTGCACAGGATCTCCTGTTCCGGCTTCATGGAGGAGTAGTTGATGTCAAAATAGACGTACAGAACCTGTCCTTCCAGGCGCATTCCCTGATAAGCAACCTTATCACTCAGGGCTGATTGACAGTCCAGATCCTTCGGCACATGGATGAACTGGTCCATCAGCTCCTCCACCAGCTCTTTTGGAGCCGTACTCTCCGGCTCATAGACCTGGGGGACCAGCTTGGTCGTAGAGGCATTGAGATAGTACACCAGGTATTTTCCCTCAGATACGGAGGCTGTCGGCTCCAGGGACTCCCTGCAGGCAGAAAGCAGACAGCAGAGAGACGCCGTCACCAGAAGCACCAGACATTTGAAAGCACGCTTTTTTCCATTTATGAACTCTCTCATGTCCTCCCCTCCTGTCTCGGCACATAATTTAAGGGAATCCGTACATGGAATACCGTTCCCTCTCCCGGCTGGCTTTCCACATCAATAACGCCATGATGCATCCTGATCACATTTTTCGTGATGGAAAGCCCCAGTCCTGTTCCTCCTACCTCTCTGGAACGCGCCTTGTCCACCCTGAAGAACCTCTCAAAAATATGGTCAATGCAGTCCTCAGGAATACCGATACCGGAGTCCGCCACTGTAATGTAGAAAAACTTGTGGTCTGCATCCAGGGTCACCCGTACCCAGCCGGAATCCACATTGTACTTGACAGCATTCTCCACCAGATTGGTAATGGCCAAGGACATTTTCACCCGGTCCACGTCCGCCGTTACCTCCCGGAAGCTCTCCAGGATCAGTTCTACATTTTTTCTCTTTGCAATGGGCCTTAAGCGCTTTAAGACCTGCTCTAATTCCCCGTTAATGCTCACCTGCTCTAAATTCATCTGGCTCTCCGCTGACTTGTCCATTTTTACCAGCATAAGAAGATCCTCGATAATCTGGTTTTCCCGGTCGATCTCATCGGAAATATCTGTCATAAACTCCCTGTAAAGCTCCACAGGCACATCTTCCATCCCCATAAGGGAGTCAGCCAGCACACGGATGGAGGTAATAGGAGTTTTCAGCTCATGAGACACATTGGATACGAACTCCTGGCGCGACTGGTCCACTGCCCGCAGCTTGCCCAAGGACTTTTGGACAGACTCCGACAGCTGCTTTGTCTCCCTGTATGTATCCACCATAATATCTGCATCCAGATCTCCCTGAGCCACCCGGTCAAAGGCCAGCTGCAGCTTCCCAAAGGGAGCCATGAGCAGATGAACGGCCATGACGGAAACTGCTGCCAGCACCAAAAGCATGCTCATAAGAAAAAGGTGGGCACTGCCGGATATCTTATCTGTCAGAGAAATGATGTTCTCCGTTGAGGCAGTCAGCACAAGGACCCCGTTGACAGTCTTCTCATTTGCCGGATCATAGACAGGGGTCGCCTGGGCAAAATACTGCATTTCCTTGTTATAATGGGAGGCGGCCTCTCCTCTGAAGCATTTGATGACCTCCTCCGATATATAGTATTTTCCCACAGACAGGTTAAAGGTATCTGCTATGATCTTGAAATTGCTGCTTACGATCACGATCCTTCCATTATAGAGATCGGAAATTGTCTGCATCTGGGCATCCAGAGCCGTATTGTTCTTTTTTTCCGCTGTCATGTATCCGGACCGGGTCATGCGGTTGCTTAAGATCGCACACTGGTTCTGGATCTCCATACTCCTGCCATCCAGCTGGTTCTGCTGGAAGGAGCCCAGCATCAGGGCTGCCTGGAGGATCAGGGGCACCAGGGCTGCCGTGACCATTGTAAAAGACAACACCAGCTTCATGCTCAGTCCACGCGCCCGCAGCATTTCCATGAAACGATTCTTTTTCACTTATTTCAGCTCCTTTAATTTCCTGCAGCAGGCTACTGCAAGAGAACCGGGACCAATGTGGCAGGCAATGCTCAGTGACAGAGGGTCCACATGGACCGGCGCTGAAGGATACATGGCTTCCACTTCTTTTTTGAACTCCTCTGCCGCCTCCTCATTGCAGGTATGGGCGATCTGGATCCAGGTGTCCTCACCCTTAGGATCTCCCAGACGTCCCTCCAGATCCTTTGAAAGAGCTGTGAGCATCATGGTTTTGGCCTGCTTCATGGTCCTGGCCTTTGAAAATGCATCCAGCTTTTCTCCCTGGATCGTAAGCACCGGCTTTATCCTCAGAAGCGTTCCCAGCGCTGCCGCAGCCGGAGTGACCCTTCCGCCCTTTTTCAGGTATTTCAGGGTATCCACGGTAATGTAGATCGTACTGTCAAATTTGGTGCGTTCCAATATCTCCTTAATGGCAGCCCCATCATATCCCTTGGCAGCCAGGTCCCTTGCATCCAGGGCAGACTGCCTCTGGGTCACGGAAATGCGCTGATTGTTCACCACCTGAACTCTGCCCCCGTAATCCTCTGCCAGCATCATGGCTGTCTGGCAGGAGCCGCTTAAGCCGCTGGACATGGGGATATGCACGATCTCATCGTACTCCCTCAGCAGCTTGTCCCAGAGCTCCAGCACATCCTTTGGCGCCGGCTGGGAGGTAGTAATATCTGCTCCCTCTGCCATGCGCTTGTAAAATGCCTCCTGGCTCAGATCAATATCCTCAAAAAACACCTGCTCATTTATCATAAAGGGCATCGGGAGAACGATGATCCCCAGCTTCTCTGCTTCCTTTTGTGTAATGCCGCTGTTGCTGTCTGTCACTACTGCTATCTTCATATTGCCTCCTTGTAGCTTCTCCCAATTATTTTCTATAAATTCCCGGCTTTCCTATTCCAGTCCATGATCCAGCCTGTTGGCTGTGGCATACAACTGATAGTACATTCCCTTCTTTTCCAGAAGCTCCCTGTGGTTTCCTTCCTCCACGATCTGGTTGCCGGAAAGCACCAGGATCCGGTCTGCGCCCTGTATGGTGGTAAGGCGGTGGGCAATGGTCAGCGTAGTGCGCCCCACTGCCAGCTTATCAAGAGACTGGGACACCAGGTATTCGCTTTCATTGTCAAGAGCCGAGGTGGCTTCATCCAGTATGAGGACAGCCGGATTCTTTAAAAATACCCTGGCAATACTGATGCGCTGCTTCTGTCCTCCTGAAAGCTTTACGCCTCTCTCTCCCACATAGGTATCGTAGCCGTCCTTTAACTCCATAATAAATTCATGGGCTCCTGCCAGCTTCGCAGCCTCCATCACCTCATCCCTGGAAGCTCCCGGACGTCCATAGCTGATATTTTCATACACAGAGCCGGAAAACAGGTATACATCCTGCTGCACCACACCGATGCTCCCCCGCAGGCTGCGCAGGGTCACATCCCTTATGTCCTTTCCGTCGATCCGGATGGTTCCCTCTGTAGTGTCATAGAACCTGGGAAGGAGGTTGCACAGCGTTGTCTTGCCGCCGCCGGAGGGGCCTACCAGGGCAATGCGCTCCCCAGGCCTTACCTTCAGGTTGATGTCCTGCAGCACCGGATTGTGGTCATCGGGATATTCAAAGCTCACATGCTCAAATTCGATGGCCCCCTTCACATCCTCCAGGGGCTTTGCTCCCTTTTTATCCTTAATATCAGGCATCACTTCCATAATTTCCTGGAAACGCTCAATTCCCGTCATGCCCCGCTGGAACTGCTCCGCAAACTCAATGATCCGGCGGATGGTGGTGAGAAGGGTGGTAACATAAAGCGTATACGCTACCAGGTCGCCGGGAGCGATCTTTCCCTTGAGCATGAAAATGCCTCCTGCCACAATGACGATCACATACATCAAACCGTCAAAGGAACGGGTGGTGATCTGAAAGGCCGCCATATAACGGTAGGTATGCTTCTTGATCTTCATAAAGGCCTGGTTGCCTTTTCCAAACTTCTCGATCTCCACAGGCTCATTTGCAAAGGCACGCACAACGCGGTTTCCCAGCAGGGAATCCTCGATCTGGGCATTCAGCTCACCGATCTGGTTTCTCTGCTTGCGGAAGGCCTCCTTTACCTTCATATTGAACCAGGTACATGAAAGGATCATGACCGGTATCATGACAAAAATAAGAAGGGTCAGCTCCAGGTTAATGCCGGAAAGGATCACAAAGGATACCACGCCCTTCAAAACAGCAATAAAAAACTCCTCCGGACAGTGATGGGCAAACTCCGTCACATCAAACAGGTCGCTGGTGATCCTGGACATGATCTGGCCCACCTTTGTGTTGCTGTAATAGCTGTCAGACAGCATCTGTAAATGTTCAAACATATCCTGGCGCATATCGGTCTCGATATAAACACCCATCACGTGGCCCGTATAAGCCATGTAGTAGGCTGCCAGGGAATCAATGATCCGCAGAACCAGATACAATGCTCCTATGCGCACAACCGTCCCCACTGTGAGAGATGCCAGATCCCGCATCCCCTGGTTCGTGATATAGCGCAGCATCAGCGGAAGCACCAGCTCTCCTATGGTCGTCAGCGCTGCACAAAACAGGTCGAAGAACAGGACCCCCTTGTACTTTCCATAATAAGGAAGAAATCGTTTTAACAGCTTCCCAGTTTTCATTCTCTTTTTCTCGTTCAAAATCCATACTCCTGTATTCCCACCCGGATCCATAGGCCGGGCTGTTTTTCTGCACTCCCCTTAAGAGCGCTCAACTATTTTTTATTACGCTCGTCCCTCGCTTCATAAAAACGTACGGGAACCGCGAACTCCGCTTCGCTTCGTTTGCGCAGCAAATAGTTTCGCGCTCCGGCGCTCAACTATTTTTTATTACACTCGTTCCTCGCTTCATAAAAACGTACGGGAACCGCAAACTCCGCTTCGCTCTGTTTGCGTAGCAAATAGTTTCGCGCCCTGGCGCTCAACTATTTTTTATTTTATCCCATTTACCCGGAAAATGGAAGCCCCCCGTACCTGAGTTTCGCATGTTGCACTAGTGTGCTGGCACGTGCACTAGTTCCCCATCTTATCATAAATTTCACGCATGGTCTCTATGACCTCCATATGCATAAAATCCTTCAGATATACAATGTCGATCTGGCGCACCATGGATGAATTTTCAATGGGGATCGCTGCCAGGCGGCCTCCGGCGCATTCATCCCTGCAGGCGCTCTTTGCAATAATAGTGATCCCCAGATCCATGCTCACAAGCTCCTTTATCATAGCAACATTGTCCAGCTCCATCATCACATTGAATTCTGACAGATCCATTCCCCTTGCTGTCAGGTGCTTCTCAAACAGCTGCCTGGTTCCTGCACTCCTGGTCCGCAGTATCAGCTTCTCATGGCGTATGTCCTCTAAGGATACGGTCCTGGCCCTGGCCAGTCTGTGGATCGGTGAAACAGCCAGACACAGGTAATCCGTGTCCAGAGCCGTGGATATGATATCATTCGAGGGCACAGCCCCCTCCACCACCGCAAAGTCAAGCTCATAAGCCTTCAGACGGGTATAAATTTTTTGAATGGTATTCATACAAATATTTATATGTATCCCCGGATTTTCATTGCAAAGAGTTGCAAGCACCTGAGGGATAATGGTCTCGCCTGCCGTAGGGGTGATCCCCACATTCAGATGGCTGGTCTCTGTCTTACTGTCCTCAATGGCCTGACATGCATTGGCATAGACAGCCGCTGCCCTTCTGGCATATTGGACCAGGATCTTCCCCTGGGGCGTCAATTTCAGCTTGTTTTTTGCCCTGTAGAACAGCTTGATGTCAAATTCGCTTTCCAGCAGGCGTATCTGGTGGCTGACAGCAGGCTGGGTCAGGTTCATCTTCTGGGCGGCCTTTGTATAGCTCCCTGTCTCCACTACTGCAAGCAATGTACTTGCCTTTCCATCGAACATCACCATTCCCCCTTTTTAGAATTATAAATTATTTTTATAGGCTGATTAAATATTATCATTTGATTTTATCACCAAATGTGCATATAATCAATCAAAATGTTTGAAAGGGGTGCTGTGATATGGCATTATTTTTATCAGATCTCGGAACAGCAGGTGTGATCCTGGCCATCACCATTATGCTGGCATCCGCTTTTCTCTTTACACGCGCTACAAAAAAGCTTCATCTTCCCAACGTGACCGGATATATCCTTGCAGGGGTGGCCATCGGCCCCTGGTGCCTGAACCTGATCCCGCAGGAATATATCAAGCACATGGATTTCATTACAGACCTGGCCCTGGCCTTTATCGCCTTCGGAGTAGGAAAATATTTCCGTTTAAGCTCCCTGAAGGCCAACGGAATGCGCATGGTGGTGCTGACCCTTTTTGAGTCGCTCACCGCAGGCATCCTTATCACTGCAGCCATGCTCCTTTTGGGTCTGTCTATGCCCTTCAGCCTTCTTTTGGGCGCCATCGGCTGCGCCACTGCGCCTGCCTCCACCATTATGACGATCCGCCAGTACAAGGCCAAAGGCCCCTTTATTGACACCATCCTCCAGGTGGTGGCTTTGGATGATGCTGTGGCTTTGATCGCCTTCAGCATCTGCACAGCCATTGTCCAGGCAAGCGGTACTGCGGGCAGTATGACCCTTTCCCAGGTGCTCCTGCCTGTGGCCTTAAACCTTCTGTCTCTGGGAGCAGGCCTCTTTTCCGGCATCCTGTTAAGCCGCCTGATCCACAAGCGCAGGAGCAAGGACCACAGCCTGGTGCTGGCCTGTGTTGTCATCATGGCAACTGCAGGTCTGTGCACAGCTTTAAATGTATCTCCCTTGCTGGCCTGTATGGCCTGCGGCACGGCTTATGTAAATTCCTGCGGCAATAAGCATCTGTTTAAGCAGCTGAACCAGTTCACCCCGCCGCTCCTTGTCATGTTCTTTGTATTGTCCGGAATGCGCCTGTCCCTGCCCAGCCTGGCACAAGCCGGGATGATCGGCGTGATCTACTTTTTAGTACGGATATTGGGAAAATACGCGGGCGCTTCCTTAGGCGCTGCCGTGATCCATGCCTCACCTGAGATACGGCGCTATTTCGGCCTTGCCTTGATCCCCCAGGCAGGAGTATCCATCGGCCTTGCTGTTCTGGGCCAGCGCATGCTGCCGGGCCAGAGCGGTGAAATGCTCTCCACCATTATTCTCTCCAGCGGCCTTCTATACGAGATGGTAGGGCCTGCCTGCTCAAAATGGGCGATCAGAATGTCCGGAAGTATTCCAGGCTCCAAAGAGAAGGAAAAGAAAAAAGAACGGAAAAAGGAAAAAGCCGAAAAGACCGGAAAAATAAAAGAGCCCCCTGTAATAGCCTAACAAACGGGACCGAAAATACGAATTGGGAAAACATAGAAAAGGCAGGGAAACCGCCCGGCATTTGCTGAAAGCTGCAGCATACCGGGCGGCCTGTTTATCTGTTTCTAGGATCCTTCTATTTCACCAGCAGGGACTTACCCGTCATCTCCTTAGGCTGCTCCATTCCCATAAGCTCGATCAGAGTCGGAATGATGTCGCACAGGGCGCCGCCCTCCCGGAGCTTGTAGGATGGGTCTGCATTTACCAGGATAAAGGGAACAGGGTTGGTGGTGTGGGCGGTAAATGGCTCGCCTGTCTCATAGTCCACCAGCTGCTCTGCATTTCCGTGGTCAGCGCAGATGAACATCACGCCGTCCACTTCCTTGATGGCTTCCACAGCGCGGCCAACGCAGGCATCTACGGTCTCAATGGCCTTGATAGCTGCGGACTCCACGCCGGTGTGTCCAACCATATCCGGGTTAGCAAAGTTGATGATGACAACATCGTATTTGCCGGACTTGATGGCCTCAACCAGCTTGTCGCAAACACCGTTTGCACTCATCTCCGGCTTTAAGTCGTAGGTGGCAACTTCCTTTGGAGAGGGAACCAGGATGCGGTCCTCGCCCTCGTTTGGCTCCTCCACGCCGCCGTTAAAGAAGAAGGTCACGTGGGCATACTTCTCTGTCTCAGCGATCCTTACCTGGGTCTTGCCGTTGGCTGCCAGGAACTCGCCAAAGGTGTTGGTGATGCTCTCCTTCTTAAATGCAACCAGCTTATTTACAATGGTCTCATCGTAGTCCGTAAAGCAAACATATACCAGATCCAGCTTTTTCTCCCTTGCAAAGCCGTTAAACTCGTCATCGCAGAATGCATGGGTGATCTCTCTTGCACGATCCGGACGGAAGTTGTAGAAGATCACGGAATCCTTATCCTGGATGGTAGCGGTTGGCTTTCCGTCCTTCATCACTGCAAACGGAACAACGAACTCATCTGCCTTTCCATCGTCATAGGATGCCTGGATGCCTGCGGTGGCGCTGTCTGCTTCCTTGCCCTCACCCTTTGTGAGAACCTTGTAAGCCAGCTCCACGCGGTCCCATCTCTTGTCACGGTCCATTGCGTAATAACGTCCCATAACGGATGCCACCTCGCCTACGCCCAGCTCTGCCATCTTTGCTTCCAGCTGAGCCACGAAGTCTTTGCCGGATTCCGGCGGTGTGTCACGTCCGTCTAAGAAGCAGTGTACGTAAACCTTTTTCAGGCCGTTCCGCTTAGCCAGCTCCAGCAGGCCGTAAATGTGGGTAATGTGGCTGTGAACGCCTCCGTCGGACACCAGTCCGAACATGTGAAGTGCGGAATCATTTTTCTTGCAGTTCTCCACTGCGGTCAAAAACTCCGGAACCTGGAAGAAATCTCCGTCCTGGATGGATTTGGTAATTCTTGTCAGCTCCTGGTACACAATACGGCCAGCGCCCATATTCAGATGGCCTACCTCAGAGTTGCCCATCTGTCCCTCAGGAAGACCCACTGCCATGCCGCTTGCCTCGCCCTTCACAAAGGGGCACTGGCTCATCAGCTGGTCCATTACAGGTGTCTTGCCCTCGCATACAGCGTTGTGCTCACAGTTACTGTTCAAGCCGTAGCCGTCCAGGATCATTAATACTGTTGGTCTCTTGCTCATATCTGCTTATCTCCTTCTAATTGATATCTTAAATGCCCTGCCGCCGTACTGGAGGCATACGCGCTCCAGGGCCACAGGGCACTGTTCTGTCTATGCTTATTTATTGTAGTTTACGATCTTTCCAAAATCCGGCTTTAAAGAAGCGCCGCCTACCAGGCCGCCGTCAATGTCAGCCTGTGCGAACAGCTCCGGTGCAGAGGAAGCAGATACGGAGCCGCCGTACTGGATGCGGATCGCTTCTGCAGTTGCCTCATCGTAGATCTCGCCGATGCAAGCGCGGATAGCTGCGCAAACCTCTTCTGCCTGCTCTGTAGTTGCAACCTTGCCTGTGCCGATTGCCCAGATTGGCTCGTAAGCGATCACTGCTGTCTTGGCCTGATCTGCTGTTACATTTAAGAAGGCGATCTTGATCTGCTGGCGGATCCAGTCAATGGTGATGCCCTGCTCTCTCTGAGTCAGGGACTCGCCGCAGCAGATGATCGGAGTGATGCCGTGCTCGAAGGCCTTTAATACCTTCTTGTTAACAGTCTCGTCTGTCTCTGCAAAGTACTCACGGCGCTCAGAATGACCGATGATCACGTATTTCACACCTGCGTCTACCAGCATGTTCGGGGAAATCTCGCCTGTGTAAGCGCCCTTTTCCTCAAAATACATGTTCTCTGCGCCAATGTTGATATTGGTCCCCTTTGCTGCTTCCATTGCCGGGATAATGTCAATGGCCGGCACACAGAATACCACGTCCACATCCTCATTTACTACCAGCGGCTTTAACTCATTTACCAGAGCAACGGCCTCTGAAGGTGTCATATTCATCTTCCAGTTGCCTGCGATAATTTTCTTTCTTGCCATGATTGTTCTCCTTCCCATTACAGGTTCCCCGCTCTGCAGGAAACCCAGACCGCCCTGAGCCGGGGTAAACCAGCTCAGGGCCGTTATGATTTTTCATCAAACCTTCATGCACCCGGCAGCCAGCGCATCACCGCGCGCATTGGGCATACCTGAATGCATGCCGCCTATCAGGCGGCGGACTTTTTATAGAAATATCTCGGATCGTTCACTCGGCTAAGCTTGAAGAAACCTCACTAAGTGCTTACAGCCTGTCGTCAGCAGCTGCAACGCCCGGCAGCTCCTTGCCCTCTAAGAACTCCAGGGAAGCGCCGCCGCCTGTGGAGATGTGGCTCATCTTGTCAGCGAAGCCCAGCTGATTTACTGCTGCTGCGGAATCGCCGCCGCCGATGATGGTGGTAGCCTCTGTCTCAGCCAGAGCCTTTGCTACAGCGATGGTGCCTGCTGCCAGAGTTGGGTTTTCAAATACGCCCATTGGTCCGTTCCAAACAACGGTCTTTGCAGACTTTACAGCCTCAGCGTACAGCTTTGCAGTCTCTGTACCGATATCCAGGCCTTCCATGTCAGCCGGGATCTCATCAACAGAAACAACCTTTACATCAACAGGTCCGTCGATCGGGTTCGGGAATGCTGCTGCGATGGTGGTGTCAACAGGAAGAAGGAGCTTCTTGTCCAGCTTCTCGGCCTTCTCCATCATCTCCTTGCAGTAATCAAGCTTTGTATCGTCTACCAGGGAGTTGCCAATGCCCTTGCCCTGTGCCTTTAAGAAGGTAAATGCCATGCCGCCGCCGATGATCAGGGTATCGCACTTCTCAAGAAGGTTGGAGATTACGTTCAGCTTGTCAGCAACCTTTGCGCCGCCCAGGATTGCAACGAATGGTCTGACCGGATCCTCCACTGCATTGCCCAGGAAGTCGATCTCCTTCTGCATCAGATAGCCAACTGCGTTGGTGCCGCCCTTTGCGGAGATGAACTTTGTAACGCCCTCTACAGATGCATGTGCTCTATGGGAGGAACCGAATGCGTCGCATACATAGTCGTCAGCCAGATCAGCTAACTCCTTGCTGAACTCCTCGCCGTTCTTTGTCTCTTCCTTGCCGCGGAAACGTGTATTCTGAAGCAGAACGACATCGCCGTCCTTCATAGCTGCTACTGCATTGGTAGCTGCCTCGCCTGTTACGTTGTAATCAGCAACAAATACAACCTCCTTGCCCAGCTTCTCGGAAAGACGCTTTGCAACAGGAGCCAGGGACTCACCCTCGTTGGGGCCATTCTTTACCTTGCCTAAGTGGGAGCACAGGATAACCTTTGCACCCTCGCCGATCAGCTTCTGGATCGTTGGAAGAGCTGCTACGATACGTGTCTCGTCAGTGATCTCGCCATTCTTTAACGGTACGTTAAAATCGCAGCGCACCAGCACTCTCTTGCCCTGTAAATCCTTTAAATCGTCAACTGTCTTCTTATTTAACATGGTTCATTCTCCTTTTTATGTGCCTGTTCCAAACGGAACGGAAAAAGGGGCCCGGTCCAAACGACCGGACCCCGATGAGTCGATTCAAGGTATGTTCCACTCAACTAAGCTCGAAAAGACCTCGCTAAGCTTCGGGAACGGCTTTCGCACGAAACTCGAAAAGACCTCGTTAAGTGCTCAATGCTTAAGCTAATTCAGCAAAGTATTTGATTGTCCTTACCATCTGGCTGGTGTAGGAGTTCTCGTTGTCATACCATGAAACAACCTGAACCTCGTACAGGTCATCTGCGATCTGAGCTACCATGGTCTGAGTTGCATCGAACAGGGAGCCGTACTTCATGCCGATAACATCGGAAGAAACGATCGGATCCTCGTTGTAACCAAAGGACTCGGAAGCAGCAGCCTTCATAGCAGCGTTGATGTCTTCCTTGGTAACGCCAGCCTTCTTAACAACAGCTGTTAAGATCGTGGTGGAACCGGTTGGTACAGGAACACGCTGTGCGGAGCCGATCAGCTTGCCGTTCAGCTCTGGGATAACCAGGCCGATAGCCTTAGCAGCACCGGTGGAGTTCGGAACGATGTTAGCAGCGCCTGCACGTGCTCTTCTCAAATCGCCCTTTCTGTGTGGTCCGTCAAGGATCATCTGGTCGCCGGTGTAAGCGTGGATGGTGCTCATGATACCGCTCTGGATCGGAGCGTAGTCATTCAGAGCCTTAGCCATAGGAGCTAAGCAGTTTGTTGTACAGGAAGCTGCGGAAATGATGGTATCCTCAGCTGTCAGAGTCTTCTCATTTACGCTGAATACGATGGTCTTTAAGTCGTTGCCTGCAGGAGCAGAGATAACAACCTTCTTAGCGCCGGCATCGATGTGAGCCTGTGCCTTGTCCTTAGAGCAGTAGAAGCCTGTGCACTCTAATACTACATCTACACCGATCTCGCCCCATGGAAGGTCAGCAGCCTTTGGCTCCTTGTAGATGGTGATCTCCTTGCCGTCAACGATGATGGAGTTCTCTCCAGCCTCTACAGTGTGCTTGCCCTCGCCGATGTGGCCTGCATATCCGCCCTGGGCTGTATCATACTTTAACAGGTGAGCTAACATCTTAGGATCAGTTAAGTCGTTGATAGCTACTACATCGTAACCCTCAGCTCCGAACATCTGACGGAATGCCAGACGTCCAATACGTCCAAAACCATTAATTGCAACTTTTACTGCCATGATTCAATTCCTCCTAGTTTGTTAAAAATATATTATTGTTAAATAATAATCAACCTTGCTTCCATTGTAATCAATTTCTCATGAAATGGCAAGCCCTTTTTTCATTTTTTGCCCTGAATCCTAGTATTCTGGAGAAATCACCAATTTATTCGCTTAAAATGAACGAAATCTTGTCTTTCCGTCTATTTGCGCTTATAATGTCGGGAGAAACACCTGTAAGGAGGCTTCTTATATGATATACGACTGCCATCTGCACACCTGCTTTTCCGGCGATTCTGACACTCCTGTGAGGCAGCAGGTCCAACGGGCCATTACACTGGGAATGGAGGAGATGTGCATTACTGACCACCATGATTATGACTCCTGCTTCTGTGAAGATAATTTTGAATTGGATATCCCGGCCTATCTGCCCGCCTTAAGGCAGATACAGGAGGAGTATAAAGGCAGCATACGCATCAACATTGGCATTGAGCTTGGACTCCAGAATCATATTGCGGAGTACCTGCGCCAGTTTTCAGAAAACTACGGTTCCTCCTTTGACTATGTGATCGGCTCCAGCCATTTTGTGGACAGGACCGACCCCTATTACCCGGAATATTGGGAAAGCCACGGCGAGAAGGAGGGCCTGGAGAAATTTTTCCAGGTCTCACTGGAGCGGGTACAGAAGCTTTACTGGGCCTTTGACTCCTATGGCCACCTAGACTATGTTGTGCGCTATGCGCCTCACGGGGAGCAGTATTACTCTTATAAGGAATATATCCAGTGGATTGATCCGCTTTTAAAGGTACTGATCCAGCACGGAAAGGCCCTGGAATGCAATACAGGCGCCTTCAAATACGGCATGTCCCAGCCCAATCCCTGCACAGATATCCTGAAACGCTACCATGAGCTTGGCGGGGAGCTCATCACAGTTGGTTCCGACGCCCACACACCGGAATATATCGGCTCCGGCTTTGACAGGTGCAGGGAAATGCTCCTGGCCTGCGGATTCCGGTATTATACGGTGTTCCGGGGCAGGAAGGCCTGTATGATCCCTCTGTAATCCAGGCTTCCGTGCCGTGCCCGGCCTTCCCGTATGACACCGGCTCTCCTGCACTGCGCCCGGCCTTCCCAGCTGACGCCAGGCATTTGCGTCAGAGCCTCTTCCTGTGAGACTGTCCTATGCTCCCTGCTCCCAGGAGCGCACCTTTATGGCCTTATCCACATCCTTTTTGAACTGTTCCCAGGCATCCTCGTGTTCTACGTAATACTTGGGGCAGTTCTTTTCATTTACATCATAGTGGCGTATAACATCCTTGGAGGTCAGCTTTAGTTCCCTGCACAGGCAGGCTGTGAGCTTTACCAGGGAATCATAGGTCGCCTCATTGAATTTTCCGCTCTCATCAGGGTGGCAGGTCTCAATGGATATGGTATCGTTGTTACGGGGTGCATTTGCATAAGCGATCTCTGTCACGGGAATGCACTGTATCACCTCTCCCTCAAGCCCCACCACAAAATGTGCGCTGGCAGAAGCTCCCGCTCCTCCCGGATCCTGGTCTGCCAGGCTGTCGAAATAAGCTCTGTTCTGAGCCGCCGTGGAGCCTGGATTCGCAACGTAGTGGATGACAATGTTTGATACCTCCCGGCGGCTCACATCCGGCCTGGAGAAGATATTCTTCCTTATAAATTCCTGCTTTACCCACTTAGGCACCTCTACTGCCTTCAGATCCACGGTATTGGCGCGCTCATAGCCCCACATCCAGTATCCGCCTCCCAGTCCGCAGCCTGCTCCCAGGATCAGCGCCAGCACCACTGCCAGAAGGGAGCCTCTGCCGCCCTGCTGTCCTCTTCTGTGCTCCTCCCTTTTCTTCTCCTTTGCCCCATGAAGCTCTTCCGGAGCATAGGACGTGCCCTTAGGCCTCGCCCGGCCTGCCGTCCGTCCCGTCGGCCTGCTGCCTTTTCTGCGGCTTCTCGGCCTGCGCTCACCAGCCCCTTCCTCTTCCAAAGGCACCTGGCTGATCTCTTCGTATTCCTCTTCCGGGAATGTATGTCTCTTTCCTTCTTCCATATGTAAAAGCCTTTCTTTGTATGTCGTTCAAATGTCTCCCCACCAATATAGCATTGTTTGCCTTAAAATACAATTGTCTGATCTGCAGAACAAACGGAAAGGAGGAAGCGTGACCGGAGAATTTTCAGGCAAATAGCCGGATATCTGTATAGTTTTCCTCTCTCCTCCTCATAATAAGCAATGAGGTGATGAAAATGATCGAACGAGAGGAGCTGCCCATTGGCTTTACTATGGAGCTTGCCATGCATCCCGATGCCCTGAACCATTTTTCCGGGCTGTCTAAGGCAGAACAGGACTCCATTGTGGAGGGCGCAAAAAATGTAAGCAGCAGAGATGAAATGCGAAGCTATGTAGAAAGCATAGAAATGAAAGGATGAGGCACATGGATGGACAGCAGACAAAGGGCCCTTTAACGCCCATGGAGCTTCCCGGAAAAAACAGCGATGCCTATGGAGACGGGGATGTCCCTGAGATCGACCTTCCGGGAGCAGCGAACGCTACCCCTTCTATCCCGGAGGAATGCCCCTCCAGAAGCTTGGGAGCACGCTGACAGACACAGGATCTACGGCATGAAAAGACGCTGGCTGCAAAATATTGACCGCAGCCAGCGTCTTTTTAAACGGAGGAAAAGGGATTTGAACCCTTGCGCCGGTGCTACCGACCTACTGGTGTTCGAAGCCAGACCCTTCAGCCACTTGGGTATTCCTCCTTATATTTGGATAGCCAACTACTGCATTATACACTAAAAATCGTGTTTTGTGTAGTAGTTGGCATAAAATTTTTTGTTACTGGGCAGAGCCTGCTGTCAGGGCCTCTGTTGACAGTTCCTGATACTGTGTGAGATCCGGATAGGGGATCTCCACCGGCTCTCCCGGATTTGCGATTCCGATATCCCCGTCTATTGTCATGGACAGGCTCTGACCGTTGGCTGTCATATCCAGATCCATCTTAAGCCGCATCTTGACACACTGGCCTGCGGGATTCACCACATACTCGCCTTCTACATTTCCCAGGCTGATGGTCATATCGCCCATCATTCCGCTTAAGCCTGTGGAGCCCAGGACCATCTGAATGTAATCATTCATCTTGTCATCCTGTATCTTATAGCTGAGCACTCTGTTTTCTCCTTCCATGCGAAGGCTCATATCCTCCATCAGATCTCCAGGCATCTGGAATGCCTTTGAGGAGGCTATGGTCTGCTGCATCATCTGTTCAAGAGCCATGGGATATTTGATCTTCATGCCTCCTGCCTCTATGTAGCAGTAGCCGTTCTGGTAATACATGGCGCTTGTACTCTGCTGGTTTCCCGGCTGGGTGATGCGGGTGTATGCCATATACCCCAGCGCGCCGGGCTCTGTGATATGGTTCATCATCACGTTCATCTCGATCCTCATGTCCATAGGTCCCTGGGCCTCCAGCATACTGCCGGACATGTGGACATTGAAATCGTAAAATGCATTCATATCCGTCATTGCCGCCTGCTCTGCCTCGATCTCTTTATAAAGGGCCAAAGCCTCCTGAGATGGAGCTGCGTAGGCTGTAGCGGGACATAAAAGCGCTGCACTTAGAACAGCTGCCAGAAATCCTTTTAACCGTTTCATAAAATACCTCCTTTTTATGGAAAACATGATGTCTGTGTCACGTAAAAATTATACCATAAGCGCCTTTTATAAATGCCACATTTTTTCTTACATTTTCGTGAAGGAGGCCAAACTCCCCACCCTACTGTCCAAAATACTGGTTGATGCCTGCCACCAGGCCGTCAGCCAGCAGGGACAGCGCCGCTTTTCCGTGATCCGAGGCCTTGTCTCCCAGCTCAATGTCCACAGAGGGGACAGTGGAATAAGAGGTCTGGGTCAGATCCATTGCCATGGAGCCGCCGGAAAAGATCTTTACTCCCGCTCCCTTAAGGCCCGCCACCAGACTCTCTCCCAGTGCATTATGCTTCTCCCAGTTGGATTTCACAGGCTCCATATTCCGGTAGGAATCCACATTGGGGACACTCATGTAAAAGGCACCCTTGTCATTTGCAGTGGAATCCCAGTGAAGGGCAATATGACAGTCGCTTGCATTGTTGGCAATGACCGTGCGGGCCACATTGTCCAGCTGAACATCATCGCTTTCCCTTATCATCAATACATCGTACCCAGCCGCCAGAAGCTTATCCTTCAGGATAAGAGCCATGGAAAGCGTTACCTTGCTCTCCGCGGTTCCGTCTGCAAAGGTCATGCCGCCGGAAACAGCCACTGCCGAGGTGGCTCCGGCTCCCGTGGTCCCGCCTGTCACCTTCGGCGTTCCGTCCGGATGGCACAGCGTCTTCACGGAGGAGCCCCCAGCTGTGCCGTGGCCTGCGTTGACGCAGATGGTGATGTTCTTTTTTGAGGAGGCCTGGGATCGGTACAGGGTGGCTGAACCGGAATTGATCTTGGAAAATTCCGCGTACTTCCAGGATGGGTCAAGGGAGATGGAGCTGTCAAAGGAGGCCTGGGATGAGCCGCTGCCTGCTGCCTGCTGCTCTTCTGCCCCTGCGGCAGGTGCTTCCTCTGTAATGTAGGCGGAGGCAATGTAAGCCGTTCCCCCGTGATATTCGATCCTGGTCCACTGGTCATGCCTGCCTGTGCGCTTTAGTGCGGTCTTATCCGGGGCATAGCCGATAATGTTGGAGGGATCGGAGGTGTCACAGGCGGAGCGGACCCGCACAGCAGAGCCGTCGGAGGTTTTTACATACACTTCGTCTGAGACCGCCTCAAATTCAGGAACAGGAGCTGCCTGGGTGAGCTGGCTTTCCAGGGCAATGGCGTCCGCCTGAGGGAGCTCTCCGGCGTTTTCCGGCAGAAGGCTCCCGGATCCGGTAGCTTCCAGCTTTGCCGCCTCCGCCTGGCTCTTAAGCTCTGCGCTGGAGGCATAGCTGCTGCAGCCTGACAGGGCGGAGCACATAAGGAGTGCCGCCATAGCTGCCGCAGCCATGGCGGCCGCAGCGCTATGCCTCCTCCTGCCTTCTCTTCTCCTGCTTTCCATTTTCCTGTTCCTCATAAGATCGTACCTCCGCCCACTACGTAATCATCCTTATAAAATACCACTGCCTGTCCGGGGGTTGCGGCTCTCACAGGCTCGTGGAACTTGCATTCCACCTCATCCTCTCCTGTCTGGCGTATGGTACAGGGGGCTCCCCGATGGCTGTAGCGGATCTTTCCAATTACCTCCAGCTCACCGCCATCCAGGCCCTCCACCGCCATCCAGTTCAGCTTATTGCATGTTACCACATCCGTAAACACGTCATCCCCATTTCCGATGACGACCTCGTTTGTCTCAGGGCGTATTTCCACCACGAACACGGGATGGCCCATGGACAGATTCAGTCCCTTTCTCTGGCCTATGGTGTAGTGGGAGATTCCCTTGTGACGGCCCAGAATCGTCCCCTCCAGATCCACGAAATTGCCGGGGGGCATCTCCTCCCCTGTGTACTGGCCGATGAAGGAGGCATAATCGTGATCCGGAATAAAGCAGATCTCCTGGCTGTCCCGCTTGTGGGCAACGGGAAGATTTAATTGTTCCGCTATTGCGCGTATCTCCTCCTTACAGTAAGCGCCCACCGGCATCAGTGTGCGGGAGAGCTGCTCCTGAGTCAGGTTATAAAGGGCATATGTCTGATCCTTTGCAGCCGTCACGGACTGGCGGAGGGCATAACGGCCATTTGGCAGCTTTTCAATGCGGGCATAGTGGCCCGTTGCAATATAGTCAGCCCCGATCGCCATGCTGCGGCGCAGAAGGGACTCCCATTTTACAAAGCGGTTGCAGGCGATGCAGGGATTGGGCGTCCTGCCTGCCATGTATTCCGCTGCAAAATAGTCCATCACATTTTCCTTAAATTCCTGCTTAAAATTCATGACATAATAAGGAATACCCAGGTCCATGGCAACCCGGCGGGCATCCTCCACAGCGCTTAAGCCGCAGCAGCCCCCCTCTGCTTCCTGGACCTCGGTATCCTCATCCTGCCATATCTGCATGGTTACTCCGATCACATCGTAACCCTGCTCTTTTAACAGCCAGGCAGCCACGGAGGAGTCTACTCCTCCTGACATGCCTACTACAACCTTCTTTCTCAATAGTCTTCCTCTTCTTCCTCTTCGCCGATATTATCCTTTGGCTTCTCAAGGCCCTCAATGGTAATCCCCTTTTTCTGTGCATAATCCCAGAGAGCGGCGTGGATGGCCTCCTCTGCCAGCAGGGAGCAGTGTACCTTAACAGGTGGCAGTCCGTCAAGTGCCTCCATAACAGCCTTGTTGGTGACTGCCATGGCTTCCTGGACTGTCTTTCCCTTTACGAGCTCTGTTGCCATGCTGCTGGTTGCCACTGCTGCTCCGCAGCCAAAGGTTTTGAATTTTACATCGCGGATCACCTGGTTGTCATCGATATCCAGATAAATACGCATGATGTCGCCGCATTTGGGATTTCCTACAGTTCCCATGCCGCTGGGGTTCTCTATCTCTCCTACATTTCTGGGATGCTCAAAATGGTCCATTACTTTTTCTGTGTACATATCAGTTCCTCCTGTATTACTATGAAAATCCTGCCGCCGGATAGGCGGCTTGTATTCAGGTATGCCCAATGCGCCCGCCAGACTTTCGCGGTGCGGCGGCGCGTCCGACAGCCGGGCGCATGCAGGTTTGCCGTACTGTCTGTTTGTCCTATGCTATTTACTATCTGTTCTTTTTGATAAAATCCTCATACAGCGGGGACATTCCGCGCAGGTATGCCACGATCTCCTTGATCTGGTCTGCCACGTAGTCCATCTCCTCCTTCGTGTTCTCCTCGCTTAAGGTCAGGCGCAGGGAGCCGTGGGCGATCTCGTGAGGAAGGCCGATGGCAAGGAGCACATGAGACGGGTCTAAGGAGCCTGAGGTGCAGGCAGATCCGCTGGAACCGCAGATACCAGCCATATCCAGCTTAATGAGAAGGGACTCGCCCTCAATGAACTGGAAGGCAAAGTTTACATTATTGGGAAGGCGGTTGGTACGGGAGCCATTTACCCTGGTAAAGGGAACCTCATCTGTGACTCTCCCTATCAGGTAATCGCGAAGCTCTGTCTCCTTTGCAACTCTCTCCTCCATCTCTGCCATGGCAAGCTCCACTGCCTTGCCGTAGCCCACGATACCAGTCACATTTTCCGTGCCCGCACGGCGCTTGCGCTCCTGTGCTCCGCCGTGGATAAAGGAACGGATCTTCACTCCGGTGCGGATGTAGAGGAAGCCGATGCCCTTGGGGCCGTTCAGCTTGTGACCGCTGGAGCTTAACATGTCAATATGGTATTCATCCACGTTGATCGGCACGTGGCCAAAGGCCTGGACAGCGTCTGTGTGGAACAGGATGTTGTGCTCCTTTGCGATCTCGCCGATCTCGCGGATGGGCTCGATGGTTCCGATCTCGTTGTTTGCAAACATGATAGAGATCAGAATGGTGTCAGGACGGATGGCCTTCTTCAACTCATCCAGCTTCACCACTCCATTTTCATCTACATCCAGGTATGTCACCTCATACCCTCTCTTTTCCAGATACTGGCAGGTGTGGAGGATGGCATGGTGCTCGATCTTGCTGGTGATGATGTGCTTTCCTTTATTTCCATAGGCTTCTGCCGTGGCAACCAACGCCCAGTTGTCGGACTCGCTGCCTCCTGCCGTAAAATATATTTCATTGGTCTTTGCTCCCAGGGCATTGGCAATGGTCTCTCTTGCATGGTTTACTGCCCTTTTGCTCTCTGCGGAGAACTCATAAATAGAGGAAGGATTGCCATAATACTCTGTAAAATACGGAAGCATGGCCTCCACAACCTCCGGCCTCGTCTTTGTGGTAGCCGCGTTATCCAGATAAATCAATTGTTTCATAATTAAAATCCGCCTTTCTGTAATCCTGAAGTTAAAAGCTTCATCTACATTCCTTACTATATCATAGTATTCCTACAAATTCAATAGGAATACCTGATTTTTGCGGAAAGCACAAGCTGTGGCAAAATGCCACGCGAACAGGGCAGGCCTGCTCCTCTCGGATCTCCAGGTCTGCCCTGTATATCAGCCGCTTACTATTTTTTTATATCTCCATCGTCAAAGGGATCTCCGCACTCCGGACAGAACTTCGGCGGGTGATGAGGATCCTCCGGCTCCCAGCCGCACTTGTCGCACTTGTACTGTGGGATACCTGCAGGCTTTGGCCTGCCGCACTCAGAACAGAATTTTCCTTTGTTGCGGGTTCCACAGCTGCAGGTCCAAAAGGCGTCCTCTGCCGGCCTCGGACGACCGCATTCCGTACAGAACTTGCCCTTGTTCCCTTCTTTGCCGCAGCTGCAGCTCCAGCCCGGATCTGCTGTGCCTGCCAAACCTGCGGATGGCTGGCCGGAAGTTTCCTGACCGAAAGCTGTCTGTCCGGCCCCAAAGGTGCCTGCTGCCCCGGCTCCCGGCCGGGCAATTCCCGGCTGTCCGGCCTGGACTTTGTACTGATCCATGCCCGGCTGACCAGCCTGCTGCCGGCCCATTGCAAAGAGATCGGACGCATTCATGCCGCCCATGCCAGACGCCATATTCATCCCTGCAAATGCCATCATGGGGCCTGTGCTCTCGTTGGAGGCGGCTGCCTTCATGGCATCTGCCTGGGCGCTTACCATATGGGCTGCAGCCATGGTAGGATTGCGGAAGGCTGCATTGCGCTGCAGCTCCTTGATCATCTTTTCATCTTCCTCCGGCGCCTTTACGGAGTTGACTCCCACACTGCTGATAACGATTCCATAGCGCCCGCCCCATTTTTCAGACAGGATCTCGTTTAATGCGTCAGCCAGGTCATCTGCATGACCCGGCAGGGCGCTGTAGCGGATGCCCATGTCGGAGACCTTTGCAAAGGCCGGCTGAAGTGCTGTGAGCAGCTCGCTCTTTAGCTGGGAATCGATCTTATCCCTGGTAAACTCATCCTCCACATTGCCGCAGACATTTTTATAGAACAGGATCGGGTCTGCGATCTTGTAGGCGTACTCGCCATGGCAGCGGATGGAGATATCAATGTCCAGTCCGATGTTCTGGTCTACCACGCGGAAGGGAACGGGATTGGCTGTACCGTACTTGTTGCCCATGATTTCTTTTGTATTGAAGAAATACACGCGCTGGTCCTTTCCCGTATCTCCGCCCATGGTAACGCGCCGTCCGAACTGCTTAAAGCTGTCCAATATGCCCTTTCCCAGGCCGCCGTAAAAAATACTGGGCTCTGTGGAGGAATCATAGACAAACTCTCCTGCCTCGGCGCAGACCTCCACCACGGCTCCCTGGTCCACGATCATCATGCACTGTCCTTCATTAACTGCAATAATAGAACCGTTTGTGATCAGATGAGAGCTTCCCTTTGTGTTGTAGCTGCGCTGGGACCGTCTGTTTTCTCCCTTTTTCACAAGTACATCTGCCTCCAATGAGGAGCAGTAAATATATTCACGCCACTGGTCCGCCAGCACGCTTTCGGCAGCCCCAAATCCCACCTTTATTATTCCCATATATCATCCTCCTGTTACTATGAAAGTTCCGCCCGCCGGGCGCATGCAGATTTACTATGAAAACTTCGCCGCCGCAAGGCGGCACTAAATTCAGGTATGCCAAGTGCGCCCGCCGGACTTTCGTGGTACGGTGGTGCATCCGCCCTCCGGGCGCATGCAGGCTTAATGGCTTTGGCTGACTGCCAGTTTCTTGATCAGCTTCTTTACCTTCTTTTTGCAGTGGCCGCAGGCCTTTCCGGCCTTTGTCTG
This sequence comes from Lacrimispora sp. 210928-DFI.3.58, assembly GCF_020554865.1. Taxonomy (GTDB): domain Bacteria; phylum Bacillota; class Clostridia; order Lachnospirales; family Lachnospiraceae; genus Enterocloster. The sequence goes on along the minus strand of NZ_JAJCIC010000001.1, from coordinate 250,629 downwards.
CTTTTTCACTTCCCGGAATCTGGCAGCTCCCTGTTCTACAGCATCCGCAATATCACCTTTCGTTATGCCGTAACAGGAGCAGATCACTTTTTTTCTGTTCATAGGCAGAAGACTTAGAGAACCAGAGACGGAGCGCTGTAAACTCTTGCGCCCAGCTCGCTGTCCAGCATGTAGAGAGCGCGGGGATCGGAACCAAAGAGCTCGTATTTCTTGATCAGGCCCTCTGCATTGGTCTCCTCCTCTCCCTGTTCCTTTACGAACCAGTCTAAGAACTGCATGGTGCGGAAATCCTTCACTGCGTTGGCAGCATCATAGATGTTATGTATCAGGCTGGTAACATACTGCTCATGCTCATATCCCACATGGAGAGGCGCTCCGAAGGAGTCAAATACCTTATCCGGCTTGTCAATGGCATCCAGCGTCACCTTACATCCGTTGTTCTGCAGATACTGCATGAACAGCATGGCATGGTCCCGCTCCTCCTGAGCTTGGATCTTATACCAGTTGGCAAAGCCGTCCAGCCCCTGATCCACGTAATAATTTGAAATATCCAGGTACAGATAGGCAGAGTAAAATTCCTTATTCACCTGTACATTTAATAATTCTGCAACCCTTGCATCCAACATTTCCTTTTACCTCCTGATTGTGTATGAATTTATATGGAAGTATTGTAACATTTTTTCATAGAAATGTCATCCCTGTTTTACTGTCTTAAATTCAGGATGGCCGGATGATCACAGCAACGTTCTAACCCACTTTTTCTCCTCATACATTATAATAATTTTCCAGTCCGGGAGCACTCATGAAAGGACCCACAACAGCAGCATTTCACGGCGCAGGCCGCCTTTCTCCCAGGAAAATGGCGTTTATCACCGGGACTCTGCTTCTCACCTCTACCGGTTTTCTCTGCCGCATCCTGGGATTTTTTTACCGCATCTTCATGTCCAGAGCCATTGGGGCGGAGGGGCTGGGCATCTACAATATGGTGCATCCTCTGTTTTCTATCTGCTTTGCAGTGTGTGCAGGCTCCATACAGACTGCCCTGTCCCAGTACATAGCGGCCCACCAGGAAAATGGGAGGGTCGTCTTCCGCACAGGCCTTGTCATCGCCCTGGGGCTTTCCGGGATCCTGTCCTGGGGGATTTACTCCCAGGCAGACTTTCTGGCAGAGCATATCCTTTTGGAGCCCAGGTGCGCCCCCTTCCTGCCGGCCATCGCCCTGTCTGTGCCCTTTGCCGCCCTTCATGCCTGCATCAACGGGTATTATTATGGGATGCAGAAATCAAAAGTGCCTGCATTTTCCCAGGTGGCGGAGCAGGTGATACGGATGGGAGCCGTGTTCCTCATCGCTGATATCTGGATGGCAGCCGGCAGGGAGCTCTCTGTGGATCTGGCCGTCTATGGACATCTGATCGGGGAAATGGCCTCTGCCGGCTTTACCATGTTCTGTATGGGGTTTTTCCCGCCAAATCCCGGCAGGACAGAGGGGGCGAACCTGGCCTTTTCGGGGGCAGCCAAAGCACTCATGGCTTTGGCTCTCCCCCTTATGGGAAACCGCCTGATACTCAATGTCATGGGAAGCGCCGAGTCCATCTGGATTCCCAACAGGCTCACGGCCTTTGGCCTTACGGGGCCGGAGGCATTGTCCGTGTACGGCGTACTCACGAGTATGGCGCTGCCTTTCGTGATGTTCCCCTCCGCCATTACCAATTCCATGGCAGTTCTCCTTCTGCCCTCTGTGGCTGAGGCCCAGGCGGAAGGAAATGAGGGGCGTATCTCCTCCATGATATCCATGTCCCTGCGCTACAGCTGTTATATGGGGATCCTCTGCATCGGTATTTTCACCATGTTCGGGGAGCAGCTGGGAACCGGCGTGTTCCACGATGGCAGCGCCGGTGCTTTTATTGCTATTTTATCCTGGCTCTGCCCGTTTATGTACCTTGCCACTACCATGGGAAGTATATTAAACGGCCTTGGACGCACCTCCACCACTTTTTTGCAGAATATCTTTGCCATGGCCGTGCGCCTGGCCTTCGTGCTCTTTGCCATCCCCAGATTTGGGATCATGGGATATCTCTGGGGGATGCTCGTCAGCGAGCTCTCCCTGGCTCTTATGTGCTTTCTCTCCGTCAAGCGGCTGGTGCCTTTCCGGTGGGATACCATGCAGATGGTGGTGAAGCCTGCCCTGCTGCTGCTCCTATCCATCGGCATCTGGCTGGCTGCGTCCCAGTGGCTGGGGTTTTTAAGGGCCCTGCCCGTATTTGTGGAGACCTCCTGCCACATTGGGGTGATCTCGCTGTGTTATATGGGACTTCTGCTGCTTTTTCACCGCAGGAGGCCTTTGCCATGAACCAGAGCCTCATATACGACAAGGGCTGTAACCTGAAAATCAATGGGTTACAGCCTTATCAACGATATGATACCCCAGCTTCACTTCCCTCACTGCAGTATCTTTTTCTTCCAATATCTCCATCAGCATCCGGACAGCCAGCTCCCCGCTTTTCTCATAGGAGTAGTGAACTGTCACAAGGGGGGGATCCATAACTTTTGCCATGTCCGAATCTCCCTGCCCGGCCACCAGGATCTCCCCTGGAACCTTGATTCCCTTTTCCCGCAAATACTGTACAGCACCGGCTGCCATGGAATCAGTGGCACAGATCAGCCCATCCAAGAGTCCGCATTTTTCCAGCAGCTCTCCTGCCTTTTCATAGCCGGAGGCAACCGTAAACGCCGCAGTGACAACATTTTCAGCAAGCTCCCCCAGTCCCATATCACAGACAGCATCCTTAAAACCGCGGTACCGCTCTGCGCCCACGGCCTTGTCCTGCTGGATGGCGCTGATATAGCCCAGTTTTCTTCTTCCCTTTTCCAAAAGCAGGCTTGTGAGATCATAGGCCGCATGATAATCATCATGAAATACACAGCAATAGCCCGGCAGCTGCTGACCTACGATCACCAGCGGAACTGTCAGGCTTTTAAGCGCGCGTTTGTACTCTGCGTTAAATATAGTGGCAACCAGGACCACTCCATCCACCTGCCTGTCATCAAAAGCAGACAGGTACTCCAGCTCCTTTCCCGGATCATTTTGGGTAACTGCCAGAAGCATCTGGTAGCCATTGGCATTTAATACGGAAAGGATCCCTTCCACCACTCTTCCGATGGAAGCAGAGGCGATCTTAGGTACGATCACCCCTACCATCTTTGTCTTTTTTGTCCGCAGCGTCTGAGCCTGGGGAGAAGGACGGTATCCGCTTTCCTCCACTACCTTCCGAATTGCCTCGCGCTTTTCCTCTGAAATATATCCATTATTAAAATAGCGGGAAACGGCTGCTCTGGATACGCCTGCCATTTTCGCGATATCTGTGATATTCATTCCTGCTTCTCCTTACTATGAAAGTCCTGCCGCCGACAGACGGCATGTATTCAGGTATGCCAAATACGCCCACCAGACTTTTATGGTGTAGTAGTGCGTCCGCTGCCGGGCGCATGTAGGTTTACTATAAAAGTCCTGCCGCCGACAGGCGGCATGTATTCAGGTATGCCAAATGCGCCCACCAGACTTTTATGGTGTGGTAGTGCGTCCGCTGCTGGGCGCATGTAGGTTTATTATGAAATCCTTCTCACATTATAGCATGGTCGGCTGGTTTTTTCCAGACATCTGTTCTTGAGTTTCCGCATTTTGTGCTGGGGCTGCCGGGAGGACGGCTACGGTGCAGAAGAACATATCATTTCTTCTTCAGGTAATAAAATCCATATGCCGGGATATTCACCCCTATCGGCTTCATCTCTGCTCCTGTGATCAGTTCCACATAGTCTCCATCTGTTTCATTGATCCACGCCGTTTTGTCAAATTCACTGAAATTGAACAGGCCTATGAGCTTCTCTCCCTCAAAGTATCTGCCGATACATAGTACGGACGGATCCCAGGTTTCAATGGTCCAGGTATCTGCATTTGACACAAATACCTTCTCTGTTTTCCGGATCTGCTCCAGCTGTCCCAGCCTGTGAAACAGTTTTCCCTCCACCGTATCCGGGTCTGATATATTCCCTGCCAGCTCCCAGTTCATGGCCCCGCGGTGGATATATCTGGAGTCTGCTGCCTTATTGGGATCATCCTTGTAAGTATAATCGTTCACCTGCCCGATCTCATCCCCGCTGTATAAAACGGGAATGCCCGACTGCATGAACATATAGGCATGGAGCATCACATCAAACTTGATGGCTTTTTCCATCGCCAGACCGTCCTGAGTAAAACCTGCCTTCTCGATACCGCACATGGATGCCGTCGTTCCGCAGAATCTGGCGTCACCTGTGACTGGGTCTGCATTGTATAGTTCGCCCCGGCTGTTGCTTCCTCCTGCATATCCCTGGAAATAATCATTCAGATATTGCTTATGAGAACGTTCCTCCATGCCGTCTGCCAGCAGAGTACCATAGTCCAGTCCCCATCCGATATCATCATGACAGCGCAGGTAATTCAGAAATACGTAATCCTTTGGCAGGGAGTTTACAATGTCAAGCTGTTTTTTCAGCAGCCTGACATCCCTTGTGGCTACGGTATGCCATGTGGTCGCCATGGTCGTAACATTGTACAGCATATGGCACTCCGGCTTTTCTACTGTGCCAAAATAAGGCACCACCTTCTCCGGCTCCATGACCACCTCGCCCAGCAGCAGAACACCGGGGCATACGATCTCGCTGATCATGCGCATCATGCGCACAATGGTGTGTACCTGGGGCAGGTTCCTGCACTGTGTCCCCAGCTCCTTCCATATATAGGGAACCGCATCAATGCGGATGATATCGATCCCCTTATTTGTCAGATAGAGGAAATGATACATCATCTCATTGAACACCCGCGGGTTTTTGTAATTGAGATCCCACTGGTAGGGGTAAAATGTGGTCATTACGAAATGGCCGGCATCGGGAAGCCATGTGAAATTGCCCGGCGCTGTTGTGGGGAACACCTGGGGTACGGTCCTCTCGTACATGGAGGGCACATCTGCATTGTCATAGAAAAAGTAACGGCTCATATACTCGCCCTCTCCCCGGCGCGCCCTTTTTGCCCATTCGTGGTCCTCTGATGTATGATTCATCACAAAATCCATGCAGACGTTGATACCCTTTTTATGGCAGGCGGCTGTCAGACTTTCTAAATCCTCCATTGAACCAAGCTTTTCCTGCACCTTTCTGAAATCGGATACTGCATACCCGCCGTCAGAGCGCCCTTCAGGGGTATCAAGAAACGGCATCAGATGGATATAGTTGACATTGCACTGCTCAATATAACCCAGTTTGGCTTCCACGCCCTTCATATTGCCTGCAAAATTATCAATGTAAAACATCATGCCCAGCATATCATTCTGCCTGTACCAGTTCGGATCAGCCTCCCGCTTCCGGTCCATTGCCTTCAGTTCTTCCTTTCTCTCCAGGTAGAACCTCCTCAGATTATCACACAGCTCGGCAAACATGGAATCATTTCCATATAACTCCATATACAGCCAGCGGAGCTCATCGTGATGGCGCTCCATTCTTTTCAGAAAGATCACATCTGCATCCTTATGTCTATTTGCCTTTTCCATCATTCTCACCGTTATATGTATTTCATCCTTCAATTGTGAACAATTTTTCCATTTGATCTGTCTTTCCCGTTTTTACCACCTTAAAGTCCGGATAGCAGGCGCTGTTTGCCATAAGCACCGCCGTTACCGTGCTGTAACCTGCCTTCTCGATCTTTGAAATATCAAAGGTCAGCAGTCTCTGTCCTGCTTTTACCTTTTCCCCCTGGGAGACAAGCAGCTGAAAGCCGTCACCATTCATTTTTACCGTATCAATACCTACGTGGATCAATACCTCCATCCCTTCAGGGCCTGTCAATCCTATGGCATGGCGGGTATCTGTAACAGAGGCGATCTCGCCATCAAAGGGTGCAACGACCTCGCCAACCTCCGGGATGATTCCAGCGCCGTCTCCGAGAATACCGGATGCAAATGTGGGATCCGGGATCTCCTCCCTGGCGATGACAGTCCCCTTCAAAGGCGCAAGCACAGCCTTTCCTGCTCCCTCTGCTCCCTTCGGGCCTTCCGTCTCTGCCGGCTCCGCCTTTTCCTTTGCCGCAGCTTTCGTATTCCCGGAGCTGCTTCCATCCTCTGCCTCCTCCTTCCATGTAAACCAGGTAAGAGTAAAGGAAATGCCGAAGGATACTGCCAGCACGATCGCATACTGCAGGGTGTAATCTAATGTGATCAGAAATCCCGGCAGTCCGGTCACGCCATAGGAGGTAGCGCCAATATGAAACAGGGAGCCAAGGAGTGCTCCAACTGCCCCTCCAATAATACCGCACACCAAAGGCTTTACAAACCGCAGATTCACACCAAAAATAGCTGGCTCTGTAATCCCCAGAGCTGCTGATATGGAAGAAGGGATCGCCACTGATTTTGTCTTTACATTTTTTGCCTTTAAACCAACTGCCAGGCATGCTGCGCCCTGTGCAAAATTGGCTGCGGATGCGATCGGCATCCAAATATTGAGCCCATCAGCTGCAGAGAGCATTCCTGCTTCAATAACGTTGTACATATGATGAATTCCGCATACCACGGTAAGCGGGTACAGGGCACCCATGATCATGGCCCCAACTCCGTATCCAACGGTGATGATCCAGCCTGCGAACGCCAGGACATAACTTTCAGCTGTTGAAAATACCGGTCCTACGATACCCAGAGTCACAAACGCGGTTATGAGCACCGTGCAAAGAGGAGTCACAAACAGGTCGATCATCTCCGGGACATGCCCGTGCAGCCATTTTTCCACTCTGCACATTATCCATACGGCAATCACTACAGGGATCACATGGCCCTGATATCCTACCTGCCGGATCGGGAAACCGAACAGATGCCATACCGGGATCTCTGCTGCCTCCATAGAACTCACAGCCCATGCATTGACCAGGCCCGGATGTATCATGATCATACCGATCACAGCGCCCAGGAAAATATTACCGCCGAACACCCTTGCTGCTGATACTGCGATCAGCACCGGAAGGAAGGTAAAGGCTGTATTGGCCATCAGATCGAGGATACCATACCAATCGCTTCCCGCAAACGTGGGAATCGCCTTGCCGAGGGCTTCCACCAGACCCATCATCAGCCCGGATGCCACAATAGCCGGAAGGATCGGGACAAAGACATCGCCGAGGGCCTTTATCATCCTCTTAAAAAATGGCTGCTTTGCAGCCGCTGCCGCCTTCACCTCTTCCTTCGTAGCTGCGGTCATCCCGCTTATATTTAAAAATTCATCGTATACCTTGTTGACTGTTCCTGTGCCTATGATCAGCTGAAGCTGTCCGTTATTGCTGAAAACCCCCTTTACTCCGTCAATGTTTTCCAGTTTTTTCATATCGATCTTACTGTTGTCCACCGTAACAAGACGGAGCCTGGTCGCACAGTGTGCTGCGCTTACCAGATTATCTCTTCCGCCCAATGTCTCATAAATCTCTTTTGCACATCTCCCATAATCCATAGCCATGTTCTTTTCCCCTTTTATTATTTTTAGTTCATTGTTTCATTGATGAAGGAATTAAATGATATTTCAAAAAAGCCTGCAAGATCCCATCCTTCTGCACGGATGGGCAGATATCATCTGCCAGCTTTTTCAACTCCTCGCTGCCATTCTCCATGCAGATACTGATCCCTGCCGTTTCCAGCATTTCCCTGTCGTTCATGCTGTCCCCGATCGCAACCGAGTCACAGAGTGGGATGTGCAAATGGTCACATACCCGTTTTACTGCTCTGCCCTTATCAAATTGCCTGTTTACCACTTCGCCGTTGATGAAGCCATGCTTATCTTCACCCTGGATACAGAAATCAAAATCAGAGGACAGCTCTTTCTGAGGATGGATGAGCTGCTCTTTTGACTGACTCATAAATACAATTTTATATACCGGCTGCCCCCGGTACGCTTTCATCGGAAGGATGTTTAGGGATTTCTCGATCTGCTCTCTCCAGCGAAGCAGCTCGCTGTTGCTTCCTTTTCCGGCATTTGCACGGAGAAATTCCTTAAAGCCTTCATCCGTATAAGAGCCGTCCATGCATTCCACTGTCCGGAACACTCCATTTTCCTTCAGGACCTCCATGGCTCTCTGTCTTTGTCCTTCCGTCATGGGGCAGTCATAGATCACCTCGCCCCGGCATTCGATATATCCTCCGGAGCTGGCAATGACTCCATCAAATCCATATCTCAATAAGGGCGATAACATATCGTAGTTTCTTCCCGTACACAAAAACAGGTAATGTCCCTGTGCTCTGGCCCGGCGGACCGCCTGAACAGCAGATTCCGGCGGCTCATTACTCCCCGGCTCTGTCAAGGTTCCATCGATATCCAGAAAAACGATCCTTTTCACCGTTTGCTGCTTCATAAAGCATCCTCCTTTCTTTTTATGTGAAATCGTTCTCACTTTCATTTACTATATTACATCCATATTTTTATTTTGTAAACTGGCATTTTTCATAGATTATCGTGTGCTTTATTGTGTATAATGATGAAATTGATTTCACATTTGTAGAAAGAAAAGAACGCCAGCCATCGCATCATCCTTCTTTCATGCTGTAACGAAGTGTGTACGTTGTGTTTAAAACCGTTGAGCAGGCAGTCAGCCTGCACTATTCCGAAAATTTGAAGATATTTTACAAGACTTTCTGATGTTCCGGCGATACAATATGTGCGGAAAGGAGTGAAAAATACATGAAGAAAGAAACAAGGACGGTAGTCTATGATGATGAGCTGCGTATTGAAGCCTACCGTTTTGAGGGGACCCGGCAGCCATTCCCAAACCATTTCCATGAGCATTATGTGATAGGATTTGTTGAGGACGGGGAACGCTGCCTATCCTGTAAAAACAGAGAATACAGCATAGAGAGGGGAAACATCCTTCTTTTTAATCCGGGGGATAATCATGCTTGCGTTCAGAGTGACGACGGAACTTTTGATTATCGTGGATTTCATATTTCCAAGAGTACCATGCTTGATTTAGCGGAAGAAGTAACTGGAAAGAGGCAGCTTCCCGGCTTTTCAAAAGCTGTCATTCGTGATGATGAAATTGCCTGTTATTTGCGCCCACTTCACGAAATGGTGATGAACGGCATTTCTGATTTTGGAAAAGAGGAAACTTTATTGTTCCTTATCTCCACACTGATACAGAATTATGGACAGCCATTTGAAAGTTGTGTGCCGGAGTGTCCACAGAAAATAGAAAGGGCTTGTGAATTTATCCGGCAGCATTTCAATGAGCGGATTTATTTAGACCAGATATGCCGCTATGCCGGATTGAGTAAATCCACCCTGCTCCGGGCATTTACAAAATCAAAGGGCGTTACCCCGTACCGATATTTAGAAACGATCCGTATCAATGAAGCAAAGGCATTGTTGCGAAAAGGTGTGCAGCCCGTAGAAGCTGCCATGCAGACAGGATTTTCAGACCAAAGTCATTTTACCAATTATTTCAACAGCTTTATCGGACTTGCCCCGGGCGTTTATCGTGACATATTTTTTGACAAGAGCAAGGACGGTGAGCAGCGATATGGAGCATAAAAAGACCGCCGGACATTTAGCGGCATTATTAACGATCGTGATATGGGGAACTACATTTATCTCCACAAAAATCCTATTAGTGGATTTTCCGCCCGTAGAAATTTTATTTTTCCGTTTTGTTATGGGATTTCTCGTTTTACTTATGGCATACCCGAAACAATTAAAGACCGCAGATCATAAGCAGGAATTGACTTTTGCAGCTGCGGGACTATGGGGAATATGTTTCTATTATCTGCTGGAAAATATCGCTTTGACCTTTACGCTGGCTTCTAATGTAGGCGTGATTATATCCGTCGCCCCATTCTTTACAGCAATACTGTCGCACTTGTTTATGAAATCAGAAGAAAAATTGCGGGCACAATTCTTCGTTGGATTTGTTGTTGCAATGGTAGGGATAATTTTAATCAGCTTTAATGGTTCAAAATTAGAGCTTAACCCTATGGGCGATTTACTTGCAGTTGCCGCGGCTCTTGTGTGGGCTTGCTATTCCATATTGACAAGGAAAATCGGCAGCTTCGGCTATCCTGTTCTTCTTTCAACCCGCCGCACGTTTTTTTACGGGATCTTGTTTATGATACCAGCGCTGTTCTTCTTTGATTTTCGGTTAGATTTGTCCCGGTTTGCAAATATGACGTACCTGTTCAATATTTTGTATTTGGGATTAGGGGCCTCTGCTCTTTGCTTTGTCACATGGAATTTTGCAGTAAAGAAGCTGGGCGCAGTAAAGACAAGTGTGTATATTTATATGGTTCCCGTGATAACTGTCGTTACGTCAGTTCTGATTTTGCATGAACAGTTGACTGTATTAGCGGGAATAGGAACAGTCCTGACTTTGATAGGGTTATTCCTGTCGGAGTACAAGCCAGAAAGGAAAGGTGCCAAAAATGGATTTACAGAATGAAAAATGCGTCATGATAATTGATGGACACTTGCCGCTGGGAATTATCGCAAATACAGCGGCTATCATGGGTATTACGCTGGGAAAGAAAATGCCGGAAGTAGTCGGCGCAGATGTGACCGACAAAACAGGAAATGAGCATTTAGGAATTATTGAATTTCCTGTACCTATCTTGAAAGGGAACCTCGAAAGCATTAAGGCAATTCGTGAAAAACTTTATGAGCCGGATTTTTCGGATTTGACGGTGGTCGATTTTTCTGATTTAGCCCAAGGCTGCAAGACTTATAATGAATTTATAGAGAAGATGAAATTCCCTGCAGCATTTTACAGGGAATCAGGCCCGATTATTGCGGATTGCTTTACTGGCCTTGTACTCCTCTCCCCAGCTCCACATGGCATCAAGGATCGGTTTTAAACTGTATCCTAATTCCGTTAATGTGTACTCCACCCTGGGAGGCACCTCTGCATAGACTGTCCTCGTAAGCAGTCCGTTTGCCTCCATCTCGCGCAGTTGGGCCGTGAGTACCTTCTGAGATACCTGTCCAATGGATTTTTTAAGCTCTCCGAACCGCTTTGTACCTGCAAGCAGATCTCGCAGGATCAGCACCTTCCACTTATCGCTGATCATAGTCAGGGTAGTCTCCACCGGACAGTTCGGAAGCTCCTTTGCTTCAGACGCCATATAATACCTCCTTTTTGTATTTGTTCCTTTTAGGGATGTATGGCTTTATATTATTGTACAGAGCAAACAGATGTCAAGTATTATCGGTTTTTGAGCTTCCACATTTTGTGCCGTGGCTGCCGGGGAGACGGCTGGTGCGACTTTGCAGGACATTAGAAGCACTTAGGCAGCTGTTTTTTTCGTTCAGAGCCACATCAATGGATGTTTGAGCGCAGCGAGTTCCTTTGATGTGGCTCTGGCTCTTAGAAATAATCAGGTGTCTTAGTGCTTCTTATGTCCGAAGCCGGAGCATCCAGCCGTCTCCCCAGCAGCCACGGCACAAAATGCGGAAACTCAAGTTATTGGTTACCTCCAGGTAACTATGCCACAATATTGTGCGTACTTCTCAGGTCAGGCAAGTGCTGTTACAATCCAATCATCAAAGGGAACTCACCCTGAAAAAAGCTATTTTAAATTATATTGGAGGTATTGCCATGAACGAAGTTGTAACCTTTCTGAATGAAAATCCTGTACAGTACTTAGCCACCATAGGACGTGACGGCAAAGCCAAATGCCGCCCCTTTATGTTTGCCGGGGAAAAGGATGGCAGGCTGTGGTTCTGTACCAACAGCACAAAGGACGTCTATAAGGATCTCCAGGCCAATCCCTATACGGAGATTTCCGTATCCAGCCCTACCTATGCCTGGATCCGCTTAAATGGCAGGGCCGTATTTGAAAATAACATGGCCGTCAAAGAGATGTGTATCGCTAATCCCATCGTCAAGGGCCAGTACCAGACTGCTGACAATCCCATTTTTGAGGTATTCTATCTGGCAGATGCCCATGCCGTCATCGCTGACTTCTCCGGGAATCCTCCCCGTGAATACCGCCTGTAGCAGAAAGGTATAGGATGACTGCACACGGCATCTGTCCGGTAAAGGCTGTGGAAAAATCGGGAAAGGCGGCGATATCATTGGATACAAGACAACTTCAAAGACTTGCCCATCAAATAGAAACTGCTGATGCAGTTGTCATCGGTGCAGGTTCAGGACTGTCTGCGTCAGCAGGCCTGACCTACTCCGGAGAACGATTTGAACAGCACTTTTCTGATTTCATTGAAAAGTACCATATCCCTGATATATATTCGGGTGGGTTTTATCCTTTTGACTCCCTTGAAGAATATTGGGCATGGTGGAGCCGCCACATTTACTATAACCGTTATGTGGACGCCCCTAAACCAGTATACTCCAGCCTGCTGGAGCTGGTAACAGATAAGGACTATTTTGTCCTGACCACCAACGTAGACCACCAGTTTCAGAAAGCTGGCTTTGATAAACACCGCCTCTTTTATACGCAGGGCGACTATGGTTTATGGCAATGTATGAAGCCCTGTCACCAGCAGACCTACGATAATGAGGAAGCAGTGCGGCGGATGGTAGCAGAGCAGAAACATATGCGGGTGCCAAAAGAGCTGATTCCCCATTGTCCCGTTTGCGGAAAGCCTATGACTATGAACCTCCGAACTGACAATACCTTTGTTGAAGACGAGGGATGGCACCGGGCGGCAGAACGGTATTCTGAATTTCTGCGCAGACATGACCAGCTCCATGTGCTGTTTCTTGAGTTAGGCGTCGGCAGCAATACACCAGGCATAGTGAAATTTTCTTTCCGGAGAATGACAGCAGAGAATCCAAAGGCAGTATACGCTTGTGTCAACCTGGGGGAAGCCTGCACGCTAGAAGAAATTGCGGAACGTTCTGTCTGCATCGACGGAGACATTGGAGAGGTACTCAAAAAAATAAACCGTTCTGATGACAAAAATACATGAAACATATGGAAAACGGGCATCCTATCTCCATCATCGCTATTGTAATCTCCATCATTCCAGGGTATAATGATGGAGATAAACTGAAATGAAGGAGATTACTATGCGGGAATTCGACTATACAAAAACTCCTGAGAAACTGCTGACACCTGAAATTGTTCAGATGACAGGAAGTATCCACGAACATAAAGGCAAGCAGGAATTATTTCTGGAGGCGAACACGGATGAATTGAAGGCTCTTCTGGAAGTCGCGCTGATTCAGAGCACCGGCGCGTCTAACAGAATCGAGGGTATTTTCACCAGTGATAAGCGTCTGAAAGAATTGGTAAGTCAGAAAGCTGAACCCCGTAACCGTTCCGAGCAGGAAATTGCCGGTTATCGGGAAGTGCTGGCCACGATCCATGAAAGCTACGAATACATCACCCCCAGACCGAGCCTTATTTTACAGCTTCACAGGGATCTGTATTCTTATTCGCACGGTACTGCTGGCGGAAATTACAAAAATGCAGACAATGTGATTGCAGAAATAGATGCCGAGGGTCATCAAAATACGAGATTTATTCCTGTTTCTGCATTTCAGACAGCAGATGCGATGGAAGAAATGTGCACCAGATTTTGGGAAGCCTGGAATGCCGATAAAATAGATAGATTGCTTCTTATTCCCATGTTTATCCTTGATTTTCTTTGTATCCACCCCTTCAACGATGGCAATGGGCGTATGAGCCGGCTGCTGACACTACTGCTATTTTACAAAGCGGGATATCTTGTAGGAAAATATATCAGTATGGAAACGTTGATTGAAAAAACGAAAGAGACTTACTATGAGGCGCTGCAGGCCAGTTCAGCTGGTTGGCATATATGCACAAACAGCTATGAGCCATTTGTAAAATATTACCTAGGAATTATCCTGAAGGCCTATAATGAGTTTGAAAACCGGGTAGAGCATTTGAAACATCGAGGCCTTTCCAAACCCGAACGGATTAAAGCAGTAATCGATCAAAAGGTCGGTAAGATCACGAAGAAAGAAATTATGGAGCTTTGTCCGGATATCAGTAAGATTACGGTGGAACGCACTCTGACGGCTTTCGTAAAAAGCGGCTACATTGCAAAAGTTGGCGCAGGTCCTGCAACCGGATATGTCCGCATATAAAATTTTATCTCCATCTCCCGCATTTCAAAAATTACTATGAAAGTGTTGACCGGCAGGCGACATGTACGTTACTATAAAAGTCCTGCCGCCGAATAGGAGGCTTGCATTCAGGTATGCCAAATACGCCCACCAGACTTTCATAATGCGGTGGCGCGTCCGCTGCCGGGCGCATGTAGGTTTACCATGATAATAAAAGAAGGAGGGAGAAAATGAACCAGGAAGAACGACGGCTTTATTTGATCAAAGCACTGTTGGATGAAATGCCGCAGTACAAAAACGCAGAAATTCCTGATAATGAATCAGGACAGAGGCAATTATTGCGCTCTCTTTTTAATATCCGTCCCCCTTATCCGGCATCTTTGGACTTTCTCCAAATGCAGGATGAGTATTTATCTCTGGAGATCAGAAAGCGCGGTATTGTAGATTGTAAGTCCCTGGCTCCGGCCGGCACAGATCCCCGGATCTGTCTCTGGCAGGGAGACATTACCACCTTGCGCTGTGATGCGATCGTAAATGCCGCAAACAGCGCCCTATTAGGATGCTGGCAGCCCTGCCATTCCTGCATCGACAATATGATCCACTCATATTCTGGTATCCAGCTACGGATCGAGTGCAATGAAATCATGCAGGCCCAGGGGCATCCGGAGGCAGCCGGAACCGCCAAAATCACAAAAGGCTACAATCTCCCCTGTAACTATGTGCTCCACACAGTTGGGCCGATCATTTCCGGTCCCTTACGCAGAAAGGATTGTGAGCTGCTGGCAGGCTGCTACCGTTCCTGTTTAGAATTGGCTGCTGCCAATGGGATCCAGTCCATTGCCTTCTGCTGTATCTCAACTGGCGTATTCCACTTCCCCCAGGATAGAGCAGCAAAAATAGCAACAGAAACCGTGGCCCATTTTCTGGAGACAGACAGCTCTATCCGCCAGGTAATATTTAATGTCTTTACAGATAAAGATTTTGACATCTATGAACGGCTGCTGGCAAACCGTTGAAAATACCCCACATGATCAAATCGGGGTCTTACCGCGACGTCTGAATGTTATTGCATTTATGGACAGCAAAGGGCTTTTTCTAGTGAAAGGAGCCGTTGACCGGGTAGCAGAAAAATTAGGAATTTCCCGTGTAACTGTCTATAGCTATTTAGAGGAGGTACGGAAAGGAAACAATTCCATCAGCCACCTCACTGCCTGAGCCAGCCCATCCTCTTTTATATCTCCCGTCACGTAGTCCGCGGCTTCCTTTGTCTCCGGGAAGGCGTTGCCCATGGCGATGCCGGTTCCGGCAAAGCGGAGCATGGTGATGTCGTTTCTGCCGTCTCCGATGGCGGCTGTTTCTTCACGGGAGATACCCAGATGGGACAATATCTTCCGGATACCTGTGACCTTGCTGCTTCCCTTTGGCATCAGGTCTACGGCATCTCCGTCGTGCCATAGGGAGGCATCGCAGTAGGGGAGCTTTCCCACCAGCTCTGCAATGCGTTTCTTGTCCATGTAGGGTATGATCTGGAATATTTCATGCCGGGCTGCTCTTTGGATGTCCGACACAGGTGGAATAGCTGTTCCTATTCCCCTCTGCACGCGCTCTACCCGCTCATCCGCGTAATTGATATACATTCTGTGGGCCTCCATGAAAAGGCAGGGGAAAGGATCCTCCTCAATCAGGTCCAGGATCTGCTTTACCTGCTCCTGGCAGATGGGATTTTTGTAGACTACCCTCTGTGCTTCTTTCCCCGGATCCTTCAGAAAGCAGTACTGGCCATTTAAGGTCACATAGCCGTCAAATTCCAGATCCTCCAGCAGGTTTTCTTCCTCTATCTCCAGATAATGGCGTCCTGTGGCAATAAACAGCCGTATACCTGCCTTCCTTGCCTCGGCCAAAGCTCTCTTTGTGCTCCCACATATACCGCCGCCGTCAAATTCCCTAAGTGTACCGTCAATATCAAAAAATATAGCCTTTACCATGCTATCCTCCTTGTATTATATATCAAACAGCAGCCGCATCTGTCCGTCTGCCCAGGACACCTGCTCTGCATCACGCACCTTCTCACCTGGAAGGAGTCTTCCTGCCAAAAGGGGCGAATCCGGATCGTGGTATCTTAAATTGGCGGCAGCCTGCTCCCGGTCCTCATTGGCATAGCAGTAGAGACAGCCGTGTCCGCAGGTATTGTAAACGCCGATGTCATCTCCCAAAAGACAGGCACAGCCCTTTCTGGCCGGCTGCTTTCTGCCCGGCAGGCTTAAGGTGAGGCCTGTGGCCCGTTCGATCACTTCTTTTGTCATACATCCGGAGGTGTCCACTCCCCAGGGCTTTAAATCCTCTCCCTCGCAGCAGCTTTTTATGGAAATGAGGTATTTTTTTCCAATCCTCACAAACTCCCTGCCAAGCACCTGCCGTTCTTCCCTTGTTACCTCCCTTACTCCGGGAAAATTCCGCTTTGTCTTTTGGTACAGGTCAATAAAGCTGATAATGCAGTAGTCCGTATACCCGGAAAGCTTTTCTGCCATCTGTTCAAACCTCTCCAGATGAAACTCCAGGGAATAGGTATTGTCTATAAAAATGGGATCATAGCGCCATCCCACAGCCTGCCGCCCCACGGCTTTCGACAGCCTCTTAAAGGCCTCCATCACCCGCGCTTTATCCGGCACATGGGGCTCGATCTCCTTTCCATAGGGCGTGATCGTCACAAACCAGAGCTGCCGAAAGCCCTTCAGCTCCCCCAGGCGCTCCAGCATAGGCTCCGGGTTCTTCGTACAGAAGGCAAGGCAGTCCACCACATCCGGGTTTAAGCGGTAGCGCGTTACCTGCTCCGGGTTGTAGGGATTTCTCACGAGGACAAAGCCCTCCCTTATCCTGTTGTAAAACCACCTGCTGTAATAGGCGGGAATATCAGTCCTGCTCCCCGTGTTGATGACCACCAGCCTGCCTCCTCTTCTTTTCCGTTCTCCCTATTATAACTCCTGGCTGCTGCTCTCTGCAAGCAGGATATCCCTGCGTTCAAAACCTACAGAGGTCCCTGCGTCCAAAACGAAAGCATCCAGCCCTCCTCCCGACGGCCACGGCACAAAATGCCAAAACACAATGCAGATCGGAAATGACAACCAGCTCCAATGTGTCAATTGACATTCCGCCCCAAGAGCGATATAGTTATTAAACGGCCCTCTTGGACTTTTACTATAAAAGTCCTGCCGCCGGATAGGCGGCATGTATTCAGGTATGTCAAATGCGTCCACCAGACTTTCGCGGCGCGGTGGCGCGTCCGCCGTCCGGACGCATGTAGGTTTAGAAAGGAATAACAGACATGGAGATAAAAAAGCAGGCAAAAGAGATCGATCTTGGTACAGGCAGTGTGGGAAAGCTTCTTTTTAAGCTGGCCCTGCCCGCTATCACGGCCCAGATCATCAACGTGCTCTACAATATGGTAGACCGCATGTACATCGGCCATCTGCCGGGCGAGGGGGCCAATGCCCTCACCGGCGTAGGCGTTACCTTCCCGGTCATTATGGCGATCTCCGCCTTTGCTGCCCTTGTCAGTATGGGAGGCGCTCCCAGAGCCTCTATCATGTTGGGAAAAGGGAGGAAGGAGGAGGCAGAGCACATCCTGGGCAACTGCACTGCGGCCCTTCTGATCGTTGCGTTTGCCCTGACCCTGTTCTTCCAGATATTTGGACGCTCCATCCTTCTCATGTTCGGTGCCAGCGGCAATACCATCGAATACGGCTGGGCTTACATGCAGATCTACTCCCTGGGCACTGTTTTTGTGCAGCTCTCCCTGGGGCTCAATGCCTTTATCAACGCCCAGGGCTATGCCAAGACAGGCATGCTCACAGTGCTGATCGGAGCCATATCCAATATCATCTTAGACCCGATCCTCATGTTCGGCTTCCACATGGGCGTCAGGGGCGCTGCATTGGCCACTATTATTTCCCAGGGGATCTCTGCCGTATGGGTGGTTTGCTTTCTCCTCTCCGGAAAGAGCTATCTGAACATAAAGCCCAGGTATATGAAGCCTCAGAGGGATATCCTGGCTCCGGCCATCGCCCTGGGGGCTGCTCCCTTTGTGATGCAGTTTACGGAAAGCATTTTAAATATCTGTTTTAACACGTCCCTGTTAAAATACGGAGGCGATGTAGCCGTGGGTGCCATGACGATCTTAGGCAGTGTCATGCAGTTTTCCATGCTGCCCCTCCAGGGTATGACCCAGGGAGCCCAGCCCATTATCAGCTTTAACTTCGGTGCCGGGAAGATCGGCAGGGTGGACCGCGCCTTCCGCATCCTCCTCGCTGTCTGCCTGGGGTTCTCCTCCCTGATCTGGGCAGTGAGCATGTTTGCTCCCGGACTGTTCATCGCTATCTTCACCCAGGACGCAGGTCTCACTGCCTTCAGTACATGGGCCATCCGCATTTATATGGCTGCCTCCCTGATCTTCGGGGCACAGATCGCCTGCCAGCAGACCTTTATTGCCCTGGGCAACAGCAAGACATCCCTGTTTCTCGCCCTTTTGAGGAAGGTCATCCTTCTGATTCCGCTTATCTATATCCTTCCAAATTTCTTTGGGGATAAGGTATTCGCTGTGTTTCTGGCAGAGCCGGTTGCAGATGCTCTGGCTGTGTGCACCACCGTGACCTTGTTTACAGCCTCCTTCCGAAAGCTGAAGCGGACGAAAGCTTAGTACAGCAGCGCTTCCCAGAAGCTGCTGCTCACGCCTTTATACTGCTGCATTTCACGCACAGATGCATGATCCGGCAAAACGCGTCAACGGCATGTTTTTTCCGGATACCTGGCAGCAAAAAACGTGCCCGGACCATCCGGAGCTCCAAAGGCCACCGGATGTCTTTCGGACACGTTTTCTATTCTCTCTCAGTCTTCAGCAGCTTTTCTACACCCTGTCATAGATCTCCTGCAAAAATGCCACATCCCCGTGGAACCGCTCCCTGCTGGAATTTTCAAGAAGCATGGTGATCCGGGGCTTTTTCTCCTTTACCTGCTTCATTAACGGCTCATAATGGAACAGGCCGTCGCCCACATGGCGGAACAGCTGCTCCTCGCCATCAAATACAAAGTCCTTTACATGGAGCACGCTGATCTTATCCCCGTAATAGGAGAATGCCTTGTCGATCACCCGCTTCTGGGCCTCCGGCTCCACCTCGTCCGGATGGATCAGGTTCACTGCGTCCAGGATGACCTCCACATTGGGAGAATCGATATCCTCCAGGAAACGCTTCATTCTGGCAGGGCTGTACAGGGTGTGGTTGAACACGCCTTCCACGCCCACGATCACACCCAGCTTCTCCGCTGCCGCCACGATCTCCCTCATGCTCTTTAGGAGGAGCTGGTAGGCATCCTCTGTGTAGGATTCCTCCGTCACCTTAAAATCAGGATCAAGCCGCCCTGTCTCTGTTCCCACCATATCCGCCCCTATGATACGGGCGTATTTTAAATGCTCAATAAAGCGGGCAACCGCCGCTTTCCGCTTTTCCTCAATGGGATTGGTAGGGTTGATATAACAGCCCAGCACTGCCACATGAACATCATTTTTCTGAAGCTCGGAGGCAATGTAGCGGGCAAAACCGGGGCTGTAATGGCCGGTGGAAAAATCATAGTTGCTGATGGATTTGCCAAAGGCAAGCTGTATCTGATGGATGTTATTTGCCTTTGCCTCTGCAAACACCTTTTCCATCTCCATCTTCGGACACAAATCGTGACACCTCATACCTGTGTTCAGTTTCATATTGCCATCCTCCTATATTGGAAATACCTTTTATGAAGCCGCAGTCCTTCCCTTTCCCAGGATACGGAATACCCCCGCTGTCTCCAGAAGCTTTGCAATGTTAAAAAAGATCAGGGAATCAATGGGCCACATGATCAGATTCTTCATGATCCTGGGGGGCAGAAGTATCAGAAAGCCCTTTCCGTAGAGAATGGAAAGGCACCATGTGTTAAGGATCACATTGCACACCAGGGACACGATAAAATGGGCGGCCAGCACCCGTGCCAGGGTGATGGGCTTTTTGTAGAAAATGCTGCCGTAGATCACTCCTGCCAGCATGGTCACCAGGGTCAGCCCAGGAAAAAATGCTCCCACCGGCTTCAGCATGTACTTGAGGATATCAAGGGCCCCTGCAAACAGGCTTCCCACAACGGGGCCGAACAGATAATGGACCATTTCATTCGGGATCCCTGAAAATCCTACCCGGATGGTCTCCGTTACCTGAATGCTGAAGGAGCCGAGGACAATGGCCAGTGCTCCCAGCATGGCGCAGACAGTGACAGTTCTTACCTGCTTCAGCTCATTGTACGAACAGGTAAACAAAGTTGCTAATCTCTTCATAAAAAAATTACCTCCTTTGCAGACCTCTCAAACCACAATCGGAGATAATAATACTCTCTGTTGCAGCGGGATGCGGCCTATGTACCGCAGGTAACAAGGACCCCCTTGTCCCTTTCGTCCAGCTGACAACTCCCTGTTCAGCCGGCACTTAACGCACATAAGCCTACTCTGCTTTTTATTTTGTTCGTTCATAACTGTTCAGCACCTTCACAGTTACGAGCAAAAATCCATTTAACATCGGCTTCGCCGATGGGATTTTTGCCTTCTGGCTCAAGTTATCTTACGGTCAGCGCAGCAAGTGCGCAGACCTGCTGAATAGTTACGTTAGTTCTACTATACACGTTTTCTGCGAATATGCAAGGATTATTTTTTTAAATGCTCCTAAAGCTCCGGCGACTGCCAGTAGTAGGTGCCGTTTTCCTCTGTCCTGATGGCAAAATCCATATCCCTGAGATATTCCAGGCAGGAGAAGGTCTTGCTCATCACCATCTTGAGCTTGATAAACTCCTTGGTGTCCTCCGGGATATTTTCCATGCCATAGGCCAGGCAGGCCACCTCCTTTGTGGTCATCCGGCGCTTACTCCTGTCTAAGATATGCTTCATGATATCTGTCTTGTCAAGATAAGCAAAAATAATGCGGTTTACCACCTTTTTGACATCGGTAATGGGCTCCCTGTGGGCAGGAAACAGCGTGCAGTCTGCAAATTCATGCTTAAACCGCTCTAAGGACTTAAAATACCCTTCCAGAAGATGCTCATCCGGATAGGTGGTTCCCACAATGGGGACGATCCCATCAATGACCTGGTCTGCACAGAATAAGATCCTGTGCTTTCTCTCATACAGCCCCATCTGTCCATAGGTATGTCCCTTTAAGAGCACTGCCTCAAAGGTAAGATTCCCATAGTTCAAAACCTGCCCCTCCATCACCGGCATATAGGGAAACTGGTGGACTTCAAATTCCCAGCCCCGGTTTTCCATCACCCGGCGCCTGATCTCCATGAACATTTCCCAGATCTCCGGCGTTCCCTCCGGGGTCACTCCCACACTCCGAAGGACCCTGTACTGGTCCTCATCCGTGCCGTGGTCATGGTTGTAATACAGGCAGTCATAGTGATGCCTGTTCTCCTCCGGGTTCATGAGGATCCTGGCTCCCAGGCTGGCGTACTCACTGGCAAGTCCTGAGTGGTCATGATGCTTATGGGTGAGGAAAATATCCAGCTTATCGTAGGTAATGCCCAGAGTAAAGAGGACCTTTTCCATCTTTGCAAGACAGCTGCGCTTCTTAAAGCCGGCATCGATCATGAGGCTGCGCTCTCCCTTTTTTCCGGGGATCAGGAATATGTTGATCTCATCAATGCTGTTCTGGTTGGCTGAAAGCCTTACCTCATAGATACCCGGCATCCTCTGCCGCATGTCTTTCATTTTCATGTAACATATCCCCTTTGCCTTTATTGCTAGTTATTATTATAGCGGCACAAGCTTCATTTTGCAATATGTGAAAAGGCTGCAAGCCCTCTCCTGGCCTGCAGCCTTCTTTTTTAATCTAAGTATCCGTCTGTCTTGTAAGAATTATACTGTTTCTTGATCTTAACGATCAGGGAGCCATCGGGTTCTGTCTTTGTCTCCTCGATAAAGAACTTTGTTCCTTCTTTTTTCAGCTTATTGCAGTAAATCTCATAATCCCTCTTTGGATCTGCATCGTGGGTCACATCAAACCGCATGGTCTGTAACAGGCAGGCGCTTACAATTCTTCTCATAAAACAATTAGTCTCCTTTTCTAAAATTTCTACTATTATTTTATCATTTTCAAAAAAGAAATGTCAGCGAAAAATCTCTGTCTGAAAAAAGTTTGTGACTTTTTGAAAAGGAAAAGAGCGGATATTTTTGTGCATTTTCACAATATAACGTCCCTGCACAATCCGCTCTTTGCATTTTATCACAATTTTTTGCGTCCTTTGTCTTATCCCCGGCCCTTTACCTCCCAACAGTAGCTCTCATAGGCCTGAACCAGATTCATGGAAGCGATCTCTTTATTGGCCTTCTTTCCATTGTAATCAGCGATCCCCTGGAGGTACTCTGTGTTGGAGAGCATTCCCGCCTGTTTCCTGCGCTCCAGGGACTGGTAGATAAGCTCTGCGCTCTGATAAGCATTTAAGGCCGCCTCATACTGGGACCGGGAGGCTAACAGCGCTTCATAGGCAGCTGTGATGGAGGCCTCCTCTGTCCCCTCGGCCTCTGCCACACGCTTGAAGCGGTTGTTGATCTGGGTGGTGCTGCTTGCCTTTGCGTGGCGTTCATTCTGGACATTGGAGCTGTTGTTTACCGCCCTCTGCTTGTCTGTTTCAAAATCAATGGCAGCAATGGCGGCCAGATCCGGCTCCGGAATGCTGCCGATCGTCACTTCCCGGCCTGTAAGGCCCAGCATGGTGAGAAAGCCGGCCCTTGTCTGGGCCTCCTGCTCTCTTAAGGAGGCAAGGGTATTCTTTGCCTGGGCCAGAGATGTCTCCTCCTCCTTAAGCTCATCTGCAGTGATGGCGCCGGCCTCGTATCTGCGGCCCGCAGTGCCGAAGGAGGCCTCCTTTGCCTGCACTGCGGCCTCCTGGGCCTGCCTGCGCTCCCGAAGCTGGTTATAGGAGTTCATCATGGTCTGGGCGGAAATGGTATAGGTATCTGCCATTTTCTCCAGACTCTTTGTGCTTCTGGTGCTGGCCATGTTGTCCAGCTGCTTATAAATGCGGCTGGCGGAATTTTTTAGCATGGCGGCATTGGAGGCGTAGACGGCAGCAGTTTCCATCTCCTCCTCATCCAGGTCCCCGGCCCTGTCCTCCATATCCTCTGCCTCGCTCTCCATCTTGCTCTGCTCCCATTTTAGGGTATCCCAGATCTCCTGGTAATCATCCAGGTTCTGCTGGTAGTCTGAAAAGCTTTTGCTCAAGGTGAGGTTGCCCTGCTTTAATAATTCCCTTAAATTTCCATATTCCACCTGTACAGCGGAGGCGGATGAGTCGCCGGCGCTCTGGCCTGCAGACGTACCGGCCTCCTGATCCGCTGCCGTTTCCGTCAGATCAGCCTGACCTTCCTCCGCCATGACCGTTGCAGTGCCGCCGAAAACCATGGAAGCGGACAGGCACAGGCCTGCCAAAATGATCGAATACTTCTTCAATCTATCCGCCTCCCTTCCTATGATACGCTTGCCAGTCCGTTTACCGCCCATTCATAGTTGTTCTGGGCTGTGAGGAGGGACAGGCGGCTTGTCTTTTCGCTCACCTCTGCTGTGGTGTAGGCGTATTTCTGCTGAATGTACTCGTTTTTGTTAATGGTGCCTGCTGCCATCTTCCGTTCAGCGGAAGCCATCTTATCTGCCTGGAGAGCCAATGACTGGACAGCCTGATCATAATTGGACTTTGCGATCTGAAGCTGCTCGTAGGCACTTCCTATATTGGTGGCTGCTGTCTCCTTCTGACTCTTGTAGCTCTGCTCTAAACTCGCCTTGTTGGAGGTGTTCCTGGCATTATTTATCTGGCGTTCCAGGATCCTTAAGCTATAGTTATTTTCCAGCCCCTTTGCCACGTCAGCCGCAAGATCAATGGAAGCGATCCAGTCCATATCCGGCTCCGGCAGCTCACAGATCTCCACCTCCGCCCCGTAGGTCCAGCCCAGCATCAGGCACAGGTTCTCCTTTGTCTTTGTCACATTGCTCTGGGCTGACAAAAAGGAGGCCTCTGCAGAGTCCACTGCCTCCCTGGCAGACAGCACCTGGGCCTGGGTGGACATTCCGGCGCTCTGCTTCACGACCATGGAATCATAGCTGGCCCGGGCCTGCTCCCCGTTTGCTTTTATGCTATCCAGGCTGTAGGTCTGGCTCCAATAGTTTATCATCAGTTGCTGGGCCTGCTTTACCAGCTCTGCCTCTGTCTTGTCATAGCCCAGCTTCTTGCTGTCGCCGTCATCTACATTGTCATCGCCCTGCTCCCTTAGATTGTCCGCCTGTATCTGGCTGGTCAAAAAGGAGGACAGCTCACTGGCAAAGTTGGTGGAGGTGGAATCCGGGTATTCCAGCCTGCCGTAGATCTCGTCTGCCGCATCATAGTAATCCTCGGAAATGTCATCCCGGTCCTCGCCGCGGTACTCTTCGTAATCGATCTGGTTTTTTATCACAGTATTATTGTACTCATGCACCAGCTTTGCGATCTCCCCGTACTCCAGCTTATTATCCCGGAGCATGGCCCACTCTTCTGCTGTGTAGGCAAATTCCGGGCTTCCCGCAAAAGCGGTAAGATCAGCTCCTGCCAGGCAGAAAGCACCGGCAAGGCAGCCTGCGCGCAAGACTCTGACTGCATTTTTCGGGGCAAAGGCCCTTCTGGCATTGATACTCTTCAACATTCTCACCTTCTTCATTTCTATATGATATATTAAATGTCAAGGACAACACGTTTCCTGTTGCCATTCATAAGGGCGTAATATACAGGAAGGATGAACAGGGCCACCAGCACGCCCACAGACAGGCCGCCGATGTTTACAATGGCAAGGCCCTGGGTGGTGGAGCCGCTGTCTCCCATGGCAAGGGCCATTGGGATCATGGACAGGATGGTAGTAAGGCTGGTCATGAGGATAGGCCTCAGACGCGTTGCTCCTGCCTCGATGAGGGCGGTCTTCAGATCCATTGTCATACGGTACTGGTTCACTGTATCCACATAGAGGATACCATTATTTACAACCGTACCAACCAGGATCAAAAAGCCCAGGATAGAGGTCATACTGATGGTGACTCCTGTAAGCTTCAGGAAGCCGAAGGAGCCCACCAGGCTGAAGGGAATCGTGGTCATAACCATGAAAGAGAACTTCGGCGATTCAAACTGGGCTGCCATTACCACGAATACCAGGAATACTGCTATGGCGATCGCCTTATACAGGGCAGAGAACTCTTCCGCCATCATTCTGTCCCTGCTGTTGACGCCTGTGGTGATGGTGCCCGACAGGTTGGGGCTTATAACCTCATTATCAATGGTGGTCTTTACATTTCCGCCTGTATAATCAGCTGTGATCGTGATCTGGTAGGATTTATCTGACTTTGTGATGGAGGCAGGGCTGTCCTTGTAGTAGATCTCAGCCACATCGGACAGAGCCACATAGCCGCCGGAGGGCTTGCTGATGATAATGCCCTGAACCTGGTCTACTGTCCTGTACTCGTCCTCCGGATACTCTGCCATCACACTGACCTCACGTCCATCGATATCAAGGGTGGTGACCTCCACTCCGTCCAGAAGATTGCTCACATAGTTTCCGATCTGCGAGGCTGTCAGCCCCTCAGCCGCCGCCATCACAGGGTCAACCTTGATAGTAACAACAGGCGCTGTATTTTCAATGCTGGAATGAACATTGATCACGTCTGTGCGGTCTGTCATCTCCTTTACGATCTTATCGCTGACCTCCTTGAGCTCATCATACTGTGTGCCCTCAAGGATAACCTCGTAGCCTCTGCTCCTTCCCATAAAGCTCATGGAGCTGGAGGCCTCTACGGTAATGGTGCAGTTTTCAATGTCGGACATCTCCTTCTCCCACTGCTCTGCCAGATCCTCTGTCTCCACTGTCCTGTCATCCTTCAGATAAGCGGAGACTGTACCGCTCTCGCTGTTGTAGCGCAGCATATAGGATTCTACATTTTCATCGGAGGCAACGATCTCCTCCACACGGGACAGCATGTCGTTTGCCTGCTCTGTCAGAAGGCCGGGCCTTGTCTCAATGCTCACGCTGATGGTACCGGTATCATCGGAGGTCATAAGCTCTGCCTCCATGCCGCTTGCCAGGTAGAAGGTAAGCGCTACCAGGCCTACGGAAAAGAGCATTACCATTCCCTTGTGCTTTAGTATGCCGGGCATGATCTTGCGGTAAAAATTCTGCATGCGCTCCACAGGAAGGTTCATGGGAGCAGTCATTCTCTCTTTTGGCTTATACATCATATAGCAGAGGGGGACCACCGTCATAGCCGAAAACAGGGATGCTGTCATACAGAATACGATGGTATAGCCCAAGGGCTTGAACATCTGCCCCGTCATTCCCTGAAGGAATACCAGCGGGATGAATACCACGCAGGTGGTGATGGTGGAGCCGATAATGGACTGCACCACGATGCCCGTGCCTCCAAGAGCCGACTTTGCATAGCCTAAGATCCCCTTGTCCTCCTGTGTGTCCGTTGCCCTGAAACAGCTCTCCAGCACAACAATGGAGTTATCCACCATCATACCAACGCCCAGCACCAGGGCGCTCATAGTGATAACGTTCAGGGAAAAGCCCACGGAGGTCATAAGGATCAGGGACATCAGGATCGAGGTGGGGATAGAGCTTCCTACGATCAGGGATGCCTTGTAATCTCCAAAAAAGATAAAGATGATGGCCATGGAGATGATAACAGCCAGTACCATGGTGGAGGCAACGTCCTTAAGGGAGCTGGAAATGCTGTCCGCCTGATCCCTTGCCACAGTGATCTCCAGATCGCTGTCCTCTGCCATCAGGCTGTTGATGACCTCTGTCACCTGGGCGGATACGTCCATGGCCGTGCTGCTCTGGTTCTTGCTGATGGACAGGGAGATGGTTTCCTGGCCATTGTAGCGGGAAATGCCGCCCCGCTCCTCCTCTGCCTCATATATATTGGCAATATCCTCCAGATATACGATCTGGCCGCTTCCTGAAATGATCGGGACGCGCTTTAAGTCATCTACGGTATCGCTCTCAAGGGAGGTGGTGACGGACAGCTCCAGATTTCCTGATACGGCGCTTCCTGAAGGATAGGAAAGGTCCGCGGTGCTCATGGCTGTCTGGATATTGTTCATGGTGACATTATACTGCTTCATCTTCTCTGATTGAAGCTCGATCCTGATATATTCGGAGGAGCCGCCCATGGAGTCCACCTGGGCAACTGAGGTCAGCTTTTCGATCTCCGGCACAATGGTCTGATCCACATAGTCATACAGGTCTGCCTGTGTCTTGTGGGAAATGGAGATCATCATGGTTGCGCTGGCATTGTTGTTCATCTCCATGACAGAAGGGTCCACGTCATCGGGAAGCTGGCGGTCCAGACGGTCCAGCACCTTTGTCACTTCATTGTAGGCATCGTCCATATCGTAGCCATAGTCATATTCCAGCATGATCATGGCGCTGCCGTCACGGGACCGTGAGCTCATGCTCTTAACACCCTCCAGGGTGCTTACCTCATCCTCAATGGGCTCTGTGATCAGCTCTGCAATGTCCTCCGGCCCTGCGCCGGAATAGCGGGCCATGATGATCAGCATGGGGGTGTCCGTGTCAGGCATCTGTTCCAGAGTTGCCGAGAATACGGAGCTGATGCCGAATACCAGCAGGCACAGAAGGACCATGACTGTGGTAACAGGCCGTTTTAATACAAATCTTGTCAATCCCATATGTGCTGCCTCCCTTATTCTGCCTGCTTGCCTGTCTCGCCCGCACCGGCCTTTGGTGCCTTATCCGTGTCCTGTGCCGGCTGGACCGCGTCCTCTTTTGGCCCCTGGCCCGGCCCGTTATCGCGGCTCTCGGCTCCGGGCTGGCCCTGGACTCCTGCCTGGCCCTGAACTGCCGGTTGCCCCTGGCCGCCATCATGCTGCCCATCGGTCTGGGAAGCATTTTCCCCTCTTAACTGTACGGTTGCTCCCTCGTACAGATTAGAGCTCCAGGTGCTGACCACCAGGTCATCTGCGGAAAGCCCGCCTAAGATCTCTGCATATTCGGAATCGTACAGGCCGATCTCCACCTGCACCATATGGATGGTTCCATTGTCATATATGTACACATAGCCATCGCCGCCGCTGTAGTAAATGGCGTCTACCGGCACCACCATGGCATTTTCCGTGTGCTGTGTCACCAGATTTAATTTTACGGTGCTTCCAGTGGCAATGCCGTCTGCCTTTGAAAGTTCTGCCTTTACCTTAAAAAGTCCTGTGGCTGAATCCACCATGGAGCTGATCTCGCTGATATAGGCCTCATAGGTGCTCCCGTCCTTCTGGATATCCAGGACATCTCCTACGCTGATATTTTCCATCATCCGCTCTGTCACATAGAAGGAAACCCGCTTATCTCCCTCTCCTGCGATCACGCACAGCTGCGCGTTCTGGTTCACACGGTCGTGCACCTCGATGTCGCAGCTCTCGATCTTTCCGCTTATGGGCGCTGTGATCTGGCTGTATTCCACCTGCCTCTCATAGGCAAGCTTTGCGGATTCATACTGCAGGGAAGCGGACTTTGCCTTGTTGCTGTACTGCTCGTACTCCTGAGGGGAAATATCGCCGCTGTTGTAGAGTATCTGCATCCTGTTTAAGGTACTCTGGGCTTCTGAAAGTGAAACTGCTGCGGATTCCATGGAATTCTTCGCTGTCTCCACCTGCTCCGTATCGATCTCGCACAGAAGCTGTCCCTGGGTTACGGTATCACCGGCAGATACCAGCACAGAGGTCACATCTCCGGAGGCCTTTGCATAGACGTACACCACATCCGAAGGCTCCACAGAACCAGTCAGCCCGGTGGTAAGACGGATATCTCCGGTGGCAGGCTTTTCTGCCCGCACCATGGATATGTTGGCTCCCTGGCCTCCGCCCATGTCCGGCCTCATGCCTCCCTTCTTTCCTCCTGAAAAATGACGGACTGCCACAGCAGCTATCACCACGATCACAGCCGCAGCAATCCCCAGTTTTATCTTCTTGCTCTTTTCCATGTGCCTCGTCTCCTTTACCCATTTTCATACATACGCCCTATATATTAATCGTCTAACATAAATTGAAGATTAACAAATCCCTTGCATTTTACCTTTTAACTGTGAACTTTTTGTGTTTTATTCATGTTCACTTAATAAATTCGTGCTATAATCCAGCAAAACGCGTCACTGGCGCGTTTTGCTGATACTTCGTAACCATAATACAGCCGGGAAACCGGCGCCAAGATCCCGGAGGAATGTACATGTTTCAGATATTAGTAGTGGAAGATGACAAGAACACGAGAAAATTAATGGAGGCAGTCTTGAAGGAGCACGGCTTTCAGCCTGTCACAGCGGCAGACGGCTATGAAGCCCTGGCTGTGATGGACAGGACACACATTGATCTGGTCCTCCTGGATATCATGATGCCCGGCATGGACGGCTATGAGCTGACAAAGCAGCTGCGGGCAGCGGACTACAATCTGCCCATCCTCATGGTAACGGCCAAGCAGCTGCCGGAGGACAAGCGGAAGGGCTTTATTGTGGGAACAGACGACTATATGACAAAGCCTGTGGATGAGGAAGAAATGATCCTGCGCATCCGCGCCCTCTTAAGGCGTGCCAGGATCGTAAATGAGCGGAGGATCACCATTGGACAGGTGGTGCTGGACTATGATTCCCTGACCGTTACCAGACAAAGCGAGAGTCAGACCCTTCCCAAGAAGGAATTTTACCTGCTCTACAAGCTGCTGTCCTATCCGGGAAAGATTTTTACAAGAATACAGCTGATGGACGAGATCTGGGGAATGGAGTCCGAATCTGATGACAATACCATTAACGTGCATGTGAACCGGCTGAGAAAGCGGTTCGAGGGCTACCCGGAATTTTCCATTGAAACCATACGAGGGCTGGGATACAAGGCGGTTAAACATCTTTAAATACCATACTCCGGACTTATGGCTTCACGGCCGCGGCTTTTTGTTTCTGCCGTTTCCGCCAGCCTGCCTCTGGATCCGTCATATGCGCCCTCAGAACCGGATCCAAGGAGATACTGACCGCACATTTATCTTAGAAAGGCGTTAATACCCATGAAAGAAAAGCGATCCAAAAATCCGTTCCGAAAGCTGCTGGTGATACTGACCGCCGGCATTTTCCTGATCATGCTGACTGTCATGACACTCCAGGGCTTTCTCATGTACCTGACTCTCCGGTTCCGGTTTCATGCAGACATCGGTATGCCCCAGTTCTGGCGTCCTATCCCCCTGCTTATGGTGATAAGCGCTGTTGTGGGCGTTGCCCTTACTGTCATTTTCAGCCGTGTCCCCTTAAGGCCTGTCCAGGAGCTGATCCAGGCCATCAACCAGCTGGCGGACGGGAATTTTCATGTGCGCATCCACCTGGATCTGACCCAGGAGTTTGTCCGCCTCTCCGACAGCTTCAACCGCATGGCCCAGGAGCTGGAAAATACAGAGCTGCTGCGCTCTGATTTCATAAACAACTTCTCCCACGAGTTCAAGACTCCGATCGTCTCCCTAAGGGGCTTTGCCAGGCTTTTAAAAAGCGACAGCTTAAGCCGCCAGGAGCGGGAAGAATACCTGGATATCATCATCCATGAGTCCAACCGCCTTTCCCAGCTTGCCACCAATGTGCTGAATCTGTCTAAGATTGAAAAGCTGAACATTTTATCGGATATGGAGACCTTTGGCCTGTCAGAGGAGATCCGCCAGTCCATCCTCCTTCTGGCTTCCAAATGGCAGAAAAAGGAGATCGAGCTGATCATCGATATGGATGAGCTGGATTATCATGGCAGCCGTGACCTGTTAAACCAGGTCTGGATCAACCTCATTGACAATGCCATCAAATTTTCCCCGGAAAAGGGAAAGATCAAGATCAAGCTCCACAGAAAACATGATATGGTGGTTTTCCAGATATTGGATAATGGCTGCGGCATGGAGGAGGCCACAAAGGCCCATATCTTTGACCGCTTCTACCAGGGAGACCCCTCCCACACCACTGAGGGCAACGGCATCGGCCTGACAGTGGTGCAGAAGATCGTGGAGCTCCACAAGGGTACCATCGATGTACAGAGCGAGGCCGGTATCGGGACCACTTTTACCGTATCCCTGCCGGAGTACAGGTCAGAAATTTCCTGAACATGAAAGCTTCCACTGCCTGTATGGACAAGCCAGGCTCAGATCCCCAGCTCTTCAAACCGCCTCTTAAGCTCCAACGCTTCCTTAAGGGTGTTCTTCCACCCAAATTTTCCCAGGTCTACCCTGTTTTCGCAGGATACCTCCACTCCCTCCTTCTTTAGAAGAAGTCTCTGGAGATCGGGATGATCAAAGGCCAGGGCTCCTGTCAAAAAGCCCTGGCTGTTTACGATCCGGTGGGCCGGAACCTCCCCTGCCCTTCCCTTATTCAGTGCATAGCCTACCTGCCTGGCATTCCTGGGCCTGCCGCAGAGAAGGGCGATCTGTCCGTAGCTCGCCACACATCCCTCGGGCACTGCCCGGCACACAATTCCCACACGTTTATAGAAATCCATGGAGATCACCTCGATAAATATATAAAAGGCGGGCTTTTTGTATCACAGGAGGCTCCGGAGGAGTTTCCTATGAAACAAAAAATCCAGGCCTCTCTCAAAGCCTGGATCCCTGTCCTGCAGAAGAAGGGAGTCGAACCCTCAAGGTATTGCTACCACACGGACCTGAACCGTGCGCGTCTGCCAATTCCGCCACTTCTGCGTTTTTTGATTGTTCTCACAATCAGTGCGGGAGATGGGACTTGAACCCACACGAGCATACACCCACAAGATCCTTAGTCTTGCCTGTCTGCCAATTCCAGCACTCCCGCAACACGAATGATAGTATAGCACAGGAAGATGATTTTGGCAATAGTTTTTTGCAATTTTTTTCTATTTCTTTTAGCGCCAAAGTTACAGTTCAGGCGGCTGCTGGGAGAGCGGCTGGAGCGACTTTGCAGGACATTAGAAGCACTTAGTCAGCTGGTTTTTCCGTTCAGAGCAGCATCAATGATTGTTTGAGCGCAGCGAGTTGCGTTGATGCTGCTCTGGCTTTTAGGAAAAATCAGGTGTCTTAGTGCTTCTTATGTCCGAAACCGGAGCGCCAGCCGCTCTCCCAGCAGCCGCCTGAACTGTAACGCGCCAAAGGAACTAAGTGTTTGATATAAGAAGCGCTCCAGATTACCATGAAATCATCCGCTCCTCTGGCCTGGGCTTTTTGGGCATGAGGCATCCCGGTTTCTGAAAAATTCTACAAACCTGGCCCCTGACGGAGAAAGTGGCTCCCCTCTTTTCCAGCACAAGGAGATGGACGTCTCGATGGATGGGACGATCCTCACTGCTGCAAAGGGCGGATTCAGCGCAAAGGCAGATTCCAGCGGATATTCCACATGACGGTCCATAAGGAGGGCCGCACAGCCGCCCTTTGTCACCATATCCAGAATACTGTCCAGGCGGTGGCTGGTAAAAATAATGTTTGGAATAAAACCCGCCTCCTGACAGGCCTGGCAGCAGAGATCGTGCATCATTGTATTTTCCTTTAAAAGGGCAAAGGCCTCGTTCTTCAGATCCCGCAGGGTAAGCTCCTCTCTGCCTGCAAGAGGATGGCTGAGGGGAAGCACTGCAATCATATGGTCCGTCACATAGGGAAGCCGCTCCAGAGGCCCTTCAAGTTCCCTGTCAAGAGCCTCCGTCTTCTTCATTTCCCGCAGGAAAGCCAGCTCGCAGCCCCTGTCCAGCAGAAGCCTTGTAAGCTGCTTCGGATCATCCTCCGTGATTTTGATCTTGTATTCGGGACAGCTTCTCTCAAACTCCAGCACAAGATCCGTAATATGGTACTGGGCCATAGCCGGAAGGCTGCCCATGGAGATCAGGCCCTTCCGGTAATTCTGCATCTGCATCAGCTTGGCAGAATACTCAAAGTGTAGTTTCGTAATATCCCTGGCATAGGGAAGCAGCGCCTCGCCAAATTCTGTCAGCTCCACCTTTCGCGTGGTGCGGATAAATAGGGGCGCGTCAAGCTCGGCTTCCATTGCTTTTATGTGCTTGGACAGAATTGACTGATTGAGAAAGAGACGGTAAGCAGCCTCCCAGTAGCTTTTTGTCTCGGCCAGCACAGTAAATTCTCTCAAATGATTCATATCCATAACAGCGGCCTCTCCATGATTTATTCCAATTACGACTTAATTATACACGAAAACGAATTGTATGTCACTGGTGAATTGGCTAAAATAAGACTGCAACAAAGTGAAGAAAGGAGACCTTTTCAATATGAGATACAGAACATGGATAGCCCTTGCCTTTACCGCGGCCCTCGCTCTTTCCGGCTGCGCCGGATCAGGCGCGGCCGAACCTTCAAAAGAGCCAGAAACAGCTGCAGCGGAAACCTCCCCTGAGCCGGAAACAGCTTCCCAGGAAGCATCGGCTGCCTCCCTTTCCCTGATCGATCCGTCAAAATGGAATTATAACGAGGAGGACGGCGTATACTGGCAGATCGAAATCCCCTATTGTGCCAGCCCGGCGGCTCCCGCATATGAGACCCTGGGGATCTTTGTGCCGGAGGCCTATATGGAGGCCCAGGACAACAACGACGGCACCTACACCTGCCGGATTAAGGAGGAGGGGGCCATTGGCAGCTACACAGCCATGACGGCGCCTATCGTGATTCCCGTAAACACTCCCGGCTATTCCGCCATGGCGGCCCCAGCGGATTATGTAAGCGCCGCCGCTGATTATACACAGGCAGGCTTTATCTATGTAAATGCAGGCTGCCGCGGCCGGGAGGAGGGCGCCCCTGCAGGGGTGACGGATCTCAAGGCAGCGGTCCGCTATATCCGCTATAATGAGGGAAGTATCCCCGGCAGTATGGAGCGGATCTTCACCTTCGGAATGAGCGGCGGCGGCGCCCAGAGCGCCCTTATGGGGGCCACCGGGGACAGTGAACTCTACCTTCCTTATCTGGAGGCAATTGGGGCCGTGATGGATATCAGCGACGCCGTAGCCGGCTCCATGTGCTGGTGCCCGGTGACAAATCTTGACTATGCCAATGAGGCCTATGAGTGGAATATGGGCGTCAGCCGCACTGGGCTGGATGAGGAAATGCAGACTCTTTCCAACGGCATGGCCCAGGCCTTCGCCCTCTACATTAACAGCCTCGGATTAAAGGATGAGGAGGGAGCCCTTCTGACCCTGGACGCCTCCGAAACCGGGATCTATCAAGCAGGATCCTACTATGATTATATGAAGACAGTCATTGAAACCTCCCTTAACCATTTCCTGGAGGATACCTCGTTTCCCTATACCCCATCCTCAGGAAAGGGAATGGGAGGCGGTCTCCCCGGAGGGGGCTTTCCCGGCAGGGATGGGGCTCCTGGCATGGGCGGCGCTCCGGATGGAGATGGGCTTCCCGGAGGGAATGACATCACCGGCGGCTTTGTGGATGAATACGGCCGGCTGCAGAATGACGGCATCAACCGCGGACTGGCCGAGCAGGAGGCAGCAGAGCCTCAAACCTATGAAACTGTTCAGGATTATATTGACAGCCTGAATCAGGATACCCGGTGGGTCAGCTACGACAGCGCCTCCCATACTGCTTCCATCACAAGCGTGGAGGATTTTGTCAAAGCCTGCAAGAAAGCCAGCAAAAACATAGGGGCCTTCGATGATCTGGAGGGGACTCAGGGAGAAAATGTCCTCTTCGGCTACGGAGACGGGGCAGGCACTCATTTTGATCCTATCATGGCAGAGCTTTTAAAGGACAATGAGGCCTATGGACCCGCATATGCCGCAGATCTGTCAAAGCAGGATATCCTCGGCAATACTGTGGATGTCCGGATGAATATGTATAACCCTATGTACTACCTCTGCAGTTACTATGAGGGCTATCAAACTTCAAATGTAGCAGGCTACTGGCGCATACGCACCGGCATCACCCAGGGGGACACCGCCCTCTCAACAGAGATGAATCTTGCTCTGGCCCTTGAAAACTATGGGTGCCAGGTGGATTTTGAAACGATATGGGCCCAGGGTCACACCATGGCGGAACGGACAGGCAGCCCTACTGAGAACTTTATCCAATGGGTAAACGGCTGCCTTGCCCAATAGGCTTTTGCAAATCATAAAGGCTGCTGCCGAATTGCGGATCCGGGATTTTTCCCCGGAAGCGTATCGCAAGTTGGCAGCAGCCTTATTTTATGTTCTTTTCAGCCCGTTATCCTTTTTACAGAGCTCCTCCTGGATACAGCGGGCGTCCGCCTCCGGCAGCCTGTCACAGACAGCATACACCGCATTCACCAGGCCAATATCCGCATTCAGGTTCTCCGCTGCCCACTCCGGCGCACTGCCGGCCTTCTTCTGGCGAAGAATCCTTGCCAGCAGGAAAAGCTCGCTTTTCTTGTCCCTGGACTCCTCCTCCGGGGATACTGCCTTTTGGAGGCCCGCAGCCTGGCCTGCCCTCTCCTTCTGCTTCTGGCGGTAGCGCTTCTGCTGCTTTTCGTAGCGGCTCTCCTTTGGCTTGCTGCGCTGGGCAATGGCCGCCCCCGGGGTTCCGTAGCCCTTTTCCAGCCAGATAGTCTCCACGGAATACTTCCCGTCCTCAATTGTCATCACTGCCAGGGACAGAGGAAGCGTAAAGCGCTTGTAGCCGCAGCTTCCGGGATTCAGCCAGAGCCTGCCGCTTATCTCCTGCTGCTGGTACATGTGGGAATGGCCGTAGATCACCACCTGGGTGTCTCCGAGAGCGCTTGGAATGTCTTTTCGCTCATGAGCCATGATAAACTTCACCCCTCCCAGGGAAAACCGTTTTATCAGCGGAAGCCCCCCTGACCAGCCTCTGTCGTTGTTGCCCCGCACAGCGTACAGGGGAGAATCTGTCGACAGCTTGTGGTAGGTCAGCTGGTTGTCAAAATCACCCGCATGTATTATCACATCACATGTCTCCAATATCCGTTCTACCTCCGGCCTCAGCACGCCGTGGGTATCTGCCATGACCGCTGCCCGTATAGGTCCCTCTGTCATAGCTTGTCCCTCCTTCTCCTCTCATGTATGATAGCCCGCAGACAAAACAAGGCGGAAAGCCCTCCTGCTTTCCGCCTGATATCAGGGGAATACCCCGCTTACTGTTCGTTTTTCCCTGCCGCTTTTTCAACATGTCATATGGATTTAGTATAAATTTGGGCAGTCCATTTGTCAACCGTTTTCTGCCTGGGTTTCCAAAGTCTCCAATGTCACTGTCTCCACTTTCCGGTCTGTTTTTCTTTTACTTTAACTAAATATCCTCAAATAGTAATAGGGCAGGAAACATTTCCCGGCCAGATCAAAGCCTTCAAACAGCTTCCCTGCATTGATGAACACCGGACAGAATACCAGGCTCCCAATAATGAAAAAGGGAATCGTGCAGCACAGGGCCTGGGGGCTGGGGCATATAAGCTTTAAGGCCCAGGCTGCTGCCGTGACGGCTGCCGCATAGCCGGTCATCGCCCCCAGCTCCTTGATAAGTTCCTCTCCTTCCCCGCCTGCCCATACCGCCAGAAGGCCAGCACAGGCTGCCAGTGTGACAGGAGCTGCCAGGGAGGCCAGCTGGCATGGAAAGCGCAGTTGGCAGTCAAGGGGATGGAACAGCCCCCTCTTCTCATCCTCCCCCAGAACCACTGCCCCGTAAAGCCCTGTGATGAAAATGCAGACAGCGGCCAAGCCTCTTACTGGAAATAAGCCAGGGGCTTTCTCGGCTCCAGCGGTCCTCCTGGTTCCGCTCCCACTCTCTCCTCCAGCGTTTTT
The DNA here is from genome assembly GCF_020554865.1 of Lacrimispora sp. 210928-DFI.3.58. Taxonomy (GTDB): domain Bacteria; phylum Bacillota; class Clostridia; order Lachnospirales; family Lachnospiraceae; genus Enterocloster. The sequence continues at coordinate 213,683 of NZ_JAJCIC010000001.1, read as the reverse complement.
CAGCCCTTCGCCCACTTCCCTGCCGCCTTCTTCACCATAAAAATACACAAAGCGAAAGGTGCTTCCATTTTCTGTCCATTTCTCATAGAGCTCTCCCGCTTTTTGGCGGGCCTCCTGCCGCTCAGGACTGCCTGGTTCTCCCAGGCTTTGGAAAGCCTCCCCGTCCCCTGCATAGTCCATGAGCAGCTCCTTGTCATACAGCTCCATGAGAGCTGCGAACACGGTCTCTGTAGAGAGGGCGGCCGCTACGGTAGATGGAGCCGAGTATACCTCAATGGAACGCTTGAACTGCCTGTGATCCAGCTTTTCCTCCAGCCCTTCGCAGATCACATACCCACACTCTGCCCTTCTGGAGGCTACCTCCTCCTTCACCTGCTCCTTATCACGGCACAGGTAGAAGAAGAACATGCCTTCCTCTTCGGAGGATGGGCGGCTGGCCAGGCTGTCTGCCAGGCGGCTGCCCAGACTGCCCTCTTGATCCAGAGAGCAGACGGCGATCTGTATCTTTTCATCCCCCTTCTTCTCTGCTCTGCGGATTACCATTGCTCCCAGGGGAAGAAGGAGAAGCACTGCCAGGAAGGGCAGGCGCTTTAAATAACGCTTGCAGGAAAGCCAAAACCATATTGCTGCCTTATTCATCTTCTTCCCACCTCCACTGCCAGGCTGGCGGCAAAACCTGCCGCAGTCAGAACGCAAAGCCTGCCAAAGATTTCCGGAGCCCATGCAGCTGTCACCATCATCTTCACGCCCTCCATCAGTATGTAGGTGGGAATGAAGGGCGCTGCCACCCTTAAGGCCGAGGGCAAAAAGACCAGCGGAAGAAAGCCCCCTGCCAGAAAATGCATGACCGCTGCTCCTAAAAACAACAGCAGCACTCCGCCCAGCAGACTGCCCGCCGCCTGATAGAGGAAGACTGCCACAGAGGCTGCTGCTGCGCACACCAGCAATATGGCTGCTGCTGTGGGCGCCTGCCACTCCATGACGCCAAACCACGCTGCCGCAGCAGAGCAGGGGATCCCCAGAGCGAGAAACAGCAGGGTCAGCCCCAGGATGCGGGATCCGGCCACTGTACCTCCTCCTACGCCTGCCAGGGCCAGCTTCTGCCTCATGACCCGGCTGTGGGGCAGAAGAAATCCTGATACCGGTATGGTACTCAGCAGAAGAAGAAAAACAGACATGCTGATGCCGTAAAAGACAAGGGTATCCACGTCACCGGTAGCATTTACCCTGACCTGCTTAAAATAGTCCATTCTCGGAAGACTGTAGGCCAGATAGATCCGGTTTAAGTCCGCCTCCAGCTGCGGGATGGAATCCGCCAGCCCATAGAGGCTTAACAGCTCATCACCGGCATATATTCCCGCCTGGCTGGAACCCAGGGTTGCCGCCCCCGCCTCTGTGAGTTCCCGGAAAATGCGGCTTTCGATCCCCGCTCCCCTGGGCAGGAGCACGGAGATGGGGGTATTTGTTCCATTCATGATGTCCTGTACAAAGTCCTCAGGCACCTCTATCACAGCATACAATTCCCCCTGCTCCAGCCGGCTCCTGCTCTCTTCCCTATCCATGTACGTAAAATCGCAGAGACTTTTCACGCTCTCCAGAGAGCCTATCATGGACATTACCTGCTTTGCCAGGGCATCGCCCTCAGGAAGCACCACTCCCACGGCGATCCTTCCTGAAACCTGCCCACCATACAGCGCTTTCCCTGCCAAAAGGGCAACCGCACCCATTAAAAATAATAGTACGATTGCCCCTGCTGCCATATGGGGAAGCCGTTTTAATGCCCGCTTACATTCCAGTCTCATATAAACCAGACGTGCACTCATTATTCCCCTGTCCTTTGTCCTTTTGTCGTATTTGCGCTCTTTAATTCAGAGGTGCGCCTAACTGACCTGACAGTCCGATCACACCAAACAGCATTTCCATTCCCACTGCTGACCACTCCTCCTGGGTAGCTGACAGCACATCCATGGTGTCGCCCTCCAGCGGAATGATCTCCTCTGTCAGAGGCCTAAAGTAGTATTCTCCGCTGAGAACAACATTCACAGCATTGTCCATTGCTGAGATCTCCAGGGCATCGATATCCGCATGGAAGGTCTTTCCCTTCTCCAGCTCATCGATCACGCCGTTCATGGAAACCTTGAATATCTGGGAGCCGTCAGAGCCGCCCTCAAGAGCTACATGGTAGGCTCCATCCTCGGAGGAATAGGTGCCTGTATAGGCTGCTGTCACTGCAAACTTATCGTCCTCGCCTTCTCCCTCTGCATTCAAGTCAAAGGACATGTCGCAGGTAAGAGATTTTCCATCGTAGGTTCCCTGCTTTACAAAGCTTACGTCCACCGTGGACTCGTCATCGTAGAGACGGACTGTTCCATTCATGTTCTGGGCCGGGTAAGCCCCTCCCTCCAGGCGCAGGCTGAAATCCACATTAGCGGTGAAGTTTTCATCCTCTGTTTCGATATCCAGGGAGGTCGTTCCATCTACAGCGGCGAGAACTCCTTCCTTTGTGACGTAGACCGTCATCTCCACATCGTTCAATGCCTCATCCAGATATCCGATCATCTGGTCCACAGCATCCTCTACCTGCTCATAGGACTCCTGCTGCATCTCGGCTGCTGTCTTAGGCTGCTCCCCTGCAAAGGTGGTGCCCATGAGCTCGCTCATCTTCACTGTTGCCTCCAGCTGATTCAGGAAATCTGCCTTTAAGGTCTCATCCTGAAGGAAGAAATCAGAGGATGTGCGCAGGAAATCGATCATGGCAGCCTTGCTGATAAGGACAGAATAGCCATCGCAGGAATAGGATTTTCCATCAACGGTGAAGGTTCCCTTTTCTGCCTTCTCCACTGTCAGGGCTTCCTTAAAGTTGTCCTGGGCCTTGCAGCCTTCTCTGTAGCGCTCCATCAGAGCCTCCAGATCAAAGGACTCCTGTGCCCCATCTCCTGATGTGCTCTTCTCCAGCTGCTCTGAAAAATAGGCAAACAGGCCTTCCACATCAACGCCGCTCTCCTCCAGCAGAGGAGCGATAGTAGGTGAATTCTTGATCCTGTCCTCTAAGCCTTCGCTCAAGTCAATGGTAAATACGCGGTTGGACAGCTCCGGAACATTGAGCATCAGTGTCTCGTCCCCGTAGTACATATTCAGATTGACAAGATCCATACCGGAATAGATCACGCCCATGTTAAAATCTGACTTGCCGCCAGTCACATCGTTCCTTCCGGCTAAACGCAGTCCGCTTCCGGCGTAGGCATTCACTTCCTCCTCCGAACAGCTGTCAAGCTTTAAGGTCAGTCCGCCTTCCCTGTCTGTAGTGGCTGAGGTATCTGCAAATTCGGTCAGGCCAAAGAGCTCCTCCAGCGGTGATACCTGATCTTCCGGGAACGCATTTTCAAAGGCGGCAATGACCACCTCTTTGGGATCCTTTGCAGTCATCTTCTTGTAGGCCAGGGCTCCGATGGAGAAGACAGCGGCAATAGCGATCACAATTGCCAGTATCTTCATAAATTTCTTGTTGGGCTTCTGGTCGGATCCGGCCGGAGCAGGGGCTGCCGCAGCCGGGGACTGCTGGCCTGAGGGCTGTGCTGTCCCGTCTGAGGACTCTGAGGGCCTCTCTGTTTCCGGCTTTTGGGCTTCGGTTTTGGAGTCCGTCTCCCCGGCCTCCTCTGCTCCCTTCGCCTCCTCTATCTCTGCTGCGTCTGTCCCCTTGTCCTCTGCTTTCGGCGCTTCTTCCACCTCAGGCACTGACCTTGTGGGGGCCTGGCATTCCGAACAGAATTTTGCATCATCTGGAAGCTCTGCTCCGCATCTTAAACACTTCATTCATTTTCCTCCCTTTGTAGTCTATTGTTTCTTACTCTATTTACCGAAACTGCCCGATCAGCTCGCTGGCTGTAAGGCCGTTGTCGATTTCCTTTAATCTGCCTTCCTTCAAAACATACATCCTGGTACACAGGGAAAATTCCTCCAGCTCGTGGGATGTCAGCACCACTGCCCCGCCTCCTGCCATGTATCCCTTCAGATAGGCGCGTATAGCCTCCTTGCACTCCAGATCAAGGGCCGCTCCCGGTTCATCCATGATGAGGAGAGAGGCATGGTTTGACAGGGCGCAGGCAATGCTCAGCCGCTTCTTCATGCCGCCGGACAGCGTCCCCGCTCTCTTCTTCAGCATCTCCGGGATCCCCAGCATAGCAGCCGGGCCATTCCTTAAGTCCTCTTCCATGTCCCTTCTGCTGCCTCTGTACCACAAAAGCAGGTTATCTCTCACCGAGAGTTCCTCCATCAGCGGATTCTCCTGAGGCACATAGGCCGCCCCTTTGGCAAAAACAGCGGGATGGCCCACCGCTTCCTCTCCATTTAAAAGGATGCTTCCCCTATCCGCCTTCTGCGCTCCTGCCAGGATGGATAAAAGGGTGGTCTTCCCGCAGCCATTGCTCCCCGCAATACCCACGCACTCACCGGGACCAGCCTTAAGCTCAATCCCATTTAAAATGTGATGTTTCCCATAGGATTTGCAGACTCCTGACACTGCTAACATAACTACCTGCCCTTCACTTCTGTGTATTTATTTAGTATATCATATAGGCAATCCTATTGCAAAATACATATTATTACGTCTTTCTTAATTTCGCAGCTGCTCCGCCCGAAACTACTTATGCGCACCAACCTGCAGCACTTACGCTCCCGCTGACAAGCTGTTCCCGATCATCCCTCCTACGATCACCGCAATTCCCAAAAGTCCCACTGGCTCCGGAACCGGATCCTGCAGCAGGAAAATACCGCCTAGCAGCGTGAAGAGCACTTCTCCTGACTGCGTGGCCTCTACCACCGCCAGCTGTCTGTGATTTCCCTTCACCATGTCTGTTGCTTTAAAAAACAGTACAGTTGCGATCACTCCGGAAAATAATGCCACCAGCAGAGACTGAAATACCTGATCACGCCCCGGAAGACCGGCCTTCAGCAGGGCCCAACCGGACATTGCCAGCCAAAAGGGCATGCTGCACAGGGTCATGGCGTACACTCTCTTCAGCGTTGTCAAATGAGGCGGACATATCTCCATAATTTTCCTGTTTCCCAGGGGATAGGAAAATGCTGCCACCAGAATAGGGATCAATGTAAGTGCCACGACCCTTCCTTCCAGCTGCCTCATCTGCGGGATCTGCAGCAGGAAAATCCCAGCCAGTATCACAAATGCCCAAGCCAGATTCCTTCCCGGTATCGTTTTCCCCCACAGAGGAGTCAGTAGGACGCCTGCCACAATGGTCAGCTGCCAGGTGGCTGCTGCCAGCCAGGATTCTCCAAAGGCGGAGCCAAAGGTAAGGGGTGCGTAAAACAGCCCAAAGCCCACGGTGCTCCATAAGACCCAGGGACCCGGAGCCTTTTTCATCTCTGTCCAAGCCTCCATAAGGCCGCCGCTCTTCCCCAGCATGACTGCCAAAATCGGAAGAGTAAACAGATAGCGCAGGCAGGCCGACCACAGCCAGAACCCCCCTGACAGGTTCATACTTCTATTAAGGATAAACGTAAATGCAAAGAAAAATGAGGCTAAAATTCCATAAATCAATGCTTTTCTCATGCTGTCCTCCTCCGGGCCTGCTCCTCCCTTATGGGCCCTTTTTCCTTTCTGCTTTTGCTGTTTAACAAAAGCACTGCTGCCAGAATAAGCCCTATGCCTCCGGCTCCCGCCGCCGTCATCTTCTCATGAAACAAAAAGATTCCTGCCACTGTAGCCGTAAGCGGTTCCATGGAGGCCAGAATAGACGCCTTTCCCGACTCCATCCTGCGAAGCCCCTCTGTATATAGAAGAAAGGGAAGCGCAGTGGAGATCATCCCCAGAAGCAGCACCGTCACAAAACTTTTTGGGGAAGACATTCCAATAGAAAACATTTCCAATGGGCGGCAAAAGCCTAAAAGCCCCAGGCTTGCCACGAGAAAGGTCCAGGCCGTTACTGTGAAGGTGTCATACGTTGCAAGGGCATATCTCCCGAAGATGGAATACAATGCATATCCAAAGCCGGCCCCCATGCCTGCCAGAATCCCTGCTGCCGTTACCGGCCCTGACCCAAAACCGCTGACCAGCACACTGCCCCCAAAGGCCAAAGCAAGAGCCAAGGCTTTTCTCACCGTGAACCTCTCTTTAAACAGCAGTACCGACAGCACCATCACAATGCTGGGAGCCGTATACAAAAGGATGGCCGCCACGGACAATGAGGTCAGCTCAATGGCAATAAAATAGCAGATATTAAAGAACACGATGCTGCAAAGCCCTGTTCCCAGAAACATCCATCCGTCCCGCCAGCTGATCCGAAGCTTTTCCGGATGCTTCACAGCCAGCATAACCGTCAGCACCACCGCCGTCACCAGACTTCTCCCAAAGGTGATCTGCACCGGGGAAAAACCTGCTGCCGACAGCCTTTTTGAAAATACCCCTATGATACCCCAGCAGATGCCGGCAGCGATCACCAGCAGGGAGGCTGTTCTGTCCTTTTGTGCCATACCTATTTCCTCCTGCGATATGAAAAAGAATCCTTGCAGAGCATTTTGATTTCATAGGGAACGAAGTTTCCTATGAAATCAGAAAGGCATCCCCAGCCACTTATTTGTGAACCAGAAATGCCTTCATCAAAAATACCGTTCAATTATGCAAGCTTGCTCTTTGCCAGCTCTGCTAACTTTGCAAAGCCCTCTGCATCGTTGATCGCCATATCGGAAAGAACCTTACGGTTTAAATCAACCTCAGCCAGCTTTAAGCCGTACATGAACTTGCTGTAGGATAAACCATTGATACGTGCAGCAGCGTTGATACGTGCGATCCACAGCTGTCTGAACTGTCTCTTTCTCTCTTTTCTGCCTGCGTAGGAGCTGGTCAGTGCGCGCATAACAGACTGCTTTGCAATTCTGTACTGCTTGGAGCGTGCGCCTCTGTAGCCCTTTGCCATCTTTAAGATTCTATTGTGTTTCTTCTTTGCATTTAAACCGCCTTTAACTCTTGCCATCGGTAATTCCTCCTTCTACAATTCAAACTTACAGATATGGTAAAATCTTCTTCATTACCTTTACGTTTGTGCCGTCGGTAACGATATCTTTTCTAAGATTTCTCTTTCTCTTGGTGGACTTCTTAGTTAAGATGTGAGACTTGTAAGCTTTATTGCGGACTAACTTACCGGTTCCTGTCTTTTTAAAGCGCTTTGCTGCAGCTCTGCTGGTTTTTAACTTTGGCATTGTAAAATTCCTCCTTAAGACTTTCTATTTTAACGTTTTGCAGTTAAAAACATTACCATGCTTCTTCCCTCTACCTTGGAAGGCTTGTCAATGACTGCGATGTCGGCCAGACTTTCAGCGAAATCGTCCAGAATGTATTTTGATTTGGACATATGGGCCATCTCACGGCCGCGGAAACGAAGGGTAACTTTCACCTTATCGCCCTTTTCCAAAAACTTCCTGGCAGCCCCAACCTTTGTGTTCAAGTCGTTGGTGTCGATATTGGGAGACAAACGAACTTCCTTTATCTCGATTACCTTCTGCTTCTTCCTGGCTTCCTTTTCCTTGCGTGCCAGTTCATAACGGTACTTGCCGTAGTCGATAATCTTACATACCGGCGGCTTTGCGGTAGGAGCAATCTTTACCAGATCCAGCTCTGCTTCCTGGGCCAGCTTATACGCATCCCTTGCAGACATGATTCCCAACTGCTCTCCATCCTCACCAATCAGTCTAACTTCCCTGTCCCTGATTTGTTCGTTGATCATTAATTCGCTAATAGTCGTACACCTCCATATGTCAAATAAAATAAAGCGGATAGTCAGACCATCCGCTTATCAAACACTACAAAACTGCCTGCTGCCAGCCGTCATCACGGCACAACAAACTGCTTTCAGCTATGAACCCAGGTCACTTGCTCGTGCCGGGGTGAGGCGGATACCTGCTTTCCTGTCAGTCGTTCTCACAACTTATGTTACTATACTATATTTTGTGATGTTTGTCAACTGTTTTTTTCTTGAGTTTCCGCATTTTGCACCCTGGCTGCCGGGAGGACGGCTGGAGCGACTTTACAGAACATTAGAAGCACTTAGCCGCCTTTTAGGGAAAATCACCCGAATATCCGGCATTTCTGCCAGTATCCGGGTGATGCTGAAACTGAGTCTTATTTTACTTTAAAGGTGCTGCACCTTGTCTGGTCAAATTCTGAGGCTCCGTTGCCGTTGATGCTGATCTTTTCGGCAGTACAGCGGTGGTCATCGTTGTAGATGCATTTTACAGCATCACAGGTGACATCCAGTCTGGTTTCCGGGGTCTTAAAGAGATTGGTAAACATCCCTCCCCGGTTCTCATCGAAGCTTGCGCAGCAGGTGTCCCCTGAATCCTTTGCCTTGTCACCGTCTACTAAAATTGCGTTCTTGCAGCAGCAGCGGTCAGAATTGTGGACACAGTTCATTACACTACATTCCAGCTTTGTCATTGCAGTTTCCTCCTTGTTCATGAACATTTTCACAGCAAACCTACATGCGCCCGGCGGGCGGACGCGCCGCCGCACCATGAAAACCCGGCGGGCGCACTTGGCATACCTGAATTTCGTGCCGCCTTGCGGCGGCGATGTTTTCATAGCAAGGATAGTATGCGCGGATTGATGGTTTTGATTCGTGTTATCTTCTGCTTTAACAAGTACCGTCAAATATCCGTGCAAGCACGGCTACTTGGCTCATTGCTTCGCGGGAATAAAGTCATAGCTGTACTATTGAGGGCCGTAATTTGATAGTCCCAATCCCTCTATTATTTTACGCATTGTAGCTTCACTTTTGTTTCTTCCGGCCATTACATCGCACAGAGTGGACTCTTTTATCCCTATACTCTTTGCAAAATCCCTGCCTGTCATTCCGCGTCGAACAAGCTCCAGTTTGACTTCTGTTCCAAACGGAGTCCTTTTTATTATCTGCCCAGACATCTAACCTTTTCTCCTTTTTCTGCGTCTCAACTCAATACTGTAAACGGTATGTCTACTAATCCAACTTCTGTCCCTTTTAATTTTAGTGTTTATATAAAAAAAAGTCAATCAGGATTGCGAAGTTTTTCGTATTTATTCAAAAAATGATACCCCGACTGCCAGCTCTTCCATCAAACTGGCAATCAGGATATCCAAATTTCATTATAAACTTCTGTTCATCCGGCGCAGGGCATCAATGCAGCTTCCCTCGGAGCCGTCCATCTGATAAAGCTCTCCCTCCGAGATGCAGGTGTAAACATTCACATCATCCACATAGGCAGCACCCTTCCCCATGCAGGAGAAGGAAATGTCCACAGGAGCACAGTTTTTGAATACAACCTCCTGTACGGACTGTTTTCCGGCAGCCACTGTCTTTGTCTGGCTTCCCACCTGGACCGTTACGGTGCAGCTGCCCTCTCCGCGCAGGCGGAAGCGGACATTGGTATCCTGTCCCGCAGTGCCTGTCATACGGCTTCCCGTGTCCTGGCGTATACGGCTTCCGGAGGATAAGCGCGCTGTCTTGTTGCCGTTAATCTCTGTCACACGGCAGTCCCCGGAAAACTCCCAACCCTCCTTTCCCAGGGCAAACTGGGAATTGAACACCTTGTTGTCTCCGTAATCCCTGTAGGTCCAGATACCGTATCCCATGGTCAGGGGCTTTAAAAAGCCGGGAGCCATGTCCAGGTACAAGGGCTTTTCCTCCGGCCGCAGCTGGGCATTGTTCTCAAAGCCCTCCGTGTTGTCTGTGAATAAAAACTGGTCAATGTAAATGGGCTTTCCCCCATTGTACGCCTTCAGCTCCTCCAGGAAATAGGGGGCATTGGCAGCTGCCTCCGCTGCTCCCACCCTCTCATACTGGCTTAAGAAGCCCATGGAAACGCTGAACATGGCGCTTGTGTAGGAGGAATTCCCACAGGAGAAGGTGGTATAATGGGGAGCTCCCTCCATGATCCCGTTTCCCTGGTTCACAGGATCAATATCTAAACGCACCTCCATGGACAGATCAGGGAACACTGTCTGGCTTTCCGACAAAAGCTCATTTAAAAACTGGTCATAATATTCAAAGAACACCTTCCTTGCATAAGAATCCCTTGAGGGCATATACAGCTCCTCCCAGGAAGCCAGGGAATGACCGTACATTTCCTCCAGCTCCTCTAAGCTGTAGTGGAGGCTGGCGTACCCGGTATAGCCGCAGGCCTGGGCAATGGCCCTGCTGGCATTTCCCCGGCCCAGCCTGGCGGCATTTTCCGTAAAATTCCAGAAATCCTCCCAGGTAAGGAAGCCTCCGCAGAAATTCCCATGGGCGGAAGCCCTGCGGTAGAGCCTGTCCACATACTGGAGCCAGGCAGCCCTTGTCTCGGAATGGTAGATCAGGCCCTGATACCGGTTTAACACGGATTCCTTTCCGCAGTAATCCCAGGTATAGCCCACCCGGAGCATTACGCTTAGGCCCGCTCTTTCCGCCGCCTCCATCACCCGGTCCAGCTTCTGCCAGGCGTACTCATTGTAGGTACATGGGGAGATCCCAGGCTGGAACTCCCTCCATGGCACTGCAAGGATAATGTTGTTAAAGCCGTCGGCCGCGATCTGAGCCAGCTCCTCCTCCATATGGATGCTCTCGCTGTTCCAGAAGTTCACTACCCAGTCATCGGAATAGTAGGTGGCTGATTTTAAATAGCCTGCTCCCCCTCCTGCGTGGTCCGCTGCCCTGGCAAAGCCCGTGGCAAGAAAAAAGGAGGAGAGGGCCATGGCCAGAAGAAGCCTTTTCCCCATGCCGTATCTTGTCCCCATCTTCATGCTCTGCGTTCCTCTTCTTTCTCCCTTTCTCCCCTGGTAAGCTCCGGCCAGATCGTAAGCAGCATGGTCCCAAAGCAGGCCGCACCGCCGATAAAGTTGGAGATCGGCTCTGCCATGAGGATCCCTGTGGTCCCCAGGCCAAAGAGCGTGGGCAGGATGATGATAAGAGGTATGACAATGATGACCTTGCGGAAAATGGAGAAGAACACCGCCTTCTTCGCCTTGCCCAGGCCCACAAATACGGACTGTCCGGCAAATTGCAGGGACATCATGAAAAATCCGAAAAAGTAAACGCGCATAGCGGGGATCCCGGCCTCCACCAGGTCTCCCTCCCTGTTGAACATGCGGATAAACGGCTCAGGGAAATGATGGACAAAGGCCCAGACAGCCACCGTATAGAGGATGCTGGATGCAGCCATGAACAGGATCCCTGTTTTCACCCTGCCGTACTCCTTTGCGCCGTAATTATATCCCAGAACAGGCTGGGCGCTGTTGGTGACGCCTGTCACCGGCATGGAAATGACCTCACGGACGGAATTGATCACAGTCATGATGCCCACATAAAGGTCGCCGCCGAATTTCTGCAGCATGGCATTGTACATGATCTGTACAGAGCTGTTGGTGATGGACATGGTAAAGCCCGACATTCCCAGGCCCATGATGCGCAAAATACGTTCTTTCTCCAGCTTCATGGCTGAGGGACGCAGCTTCAGTATGGTCCTCTTTCCAGTCAGGAAACGCAGGATCCAAAGGGCTGACAAAAACTGGGATAAAATGGTAGCAAGGGCCGCACCCTTCACTCCCATGTGGAATACGAAGATAAACAGGGGATCCAGCATAATATTGGCAATAGCGCCCAGCAGGACCGTCATCATTCCCACAGTGCCAAAGCCCTGGGAATTGATGAAGCTGTTCATGCCCAGGCCTGTCATGACAAACACATTTCCCAGCAGGTAAATGGTGACATAGGCGTCTGCGTAGCTGATCGTAGCGTCACTGGCCCCAAAAAGATAGAGCATGGGACGCTTTACCAAAAGGCCGGCCATTGTGAGCAGGATCCCCACCAGGACCATCATGACAAAGGAATTGCCCATGATCGCTTCCGCCTCCTGTTCATTTCCCCGCCCCCTCTCAATGGAGCATAAGGGCGCACCGCCCATTCCGAAGAGATTGGCAAAGGCAATGACAATGGAAATAATGGGAAGGCATAGTCCCAATCCTGTCAGGGACAGAGTGGCATTTTCCGGTATCATGCCAATGTAGATCCTGTCCACAATATTGTAAAGCACATTGATCAGCTGGGCCAGGGTCATCGGCACAGCCAGCTTTAAGATATTTCCCACCACGCTCCCGGTGGAAAAATCGTTCTCTTTTGTACTCATATGTCTATCCCATTCCTTTCTGGAAGCTCTTAAAATCCTCCGGCGTGTCAATATCCTTAAGCTCCCGGCCGGGAACCTCCATTTTCCACACGTCGTTGGGATGGGCCCTCATGATCTGCTTTCCGCCCTTATCTCCCTGAAGCTTCAAAAGCTCTTCCTTGTATACCGAGCGGAAAGCCGACGGATTCCCGGTCCTCCCATCCGCACACACGCAGCCCATCCCACGGCCGCTTCTGCAAAAGCCCTCTGCAAAGGCTGCCAGCGTGGCCGGGCCCATAAACGGCTGGTCCGCTACAAAGTAGAGATAACCCTCCGCGTCCTCTGAAGCTGCCTCTGTCCCCAGCTTTAGGGACGCTGTGATCCCTTCACTGCTCCTGCCATTGAAAATGCCGGGAAGGGAGCGCCTCTCTGCTTCCTCCAATATCTCCCGGTATTGGGATACCACAATAAGCTCCGGCTTCTCCCAGCCCCGCTCCATCAAAAGCCCTGCTGCCCGGATCAGATGGTCCAGGCCATATAGATACAGGGGCTTCCCAAAAAGGGGGACTAACAGCTTATTCTCACCAAAACGGCTTCCAAAACCGGAAGCCATGTATATCATTGATAATTTCATGTTCTGATGCTGCTTTCTGTTCTTTTTTGTTCTAAAACCACAGGAAGGAGGGCTCCTCTTTCAGCCGCCCTGATACCACGCCTCCGCGCTCCCCCATACGCTCCAGCATTTGCCTTCCCACTGCCTCCGCCTCCGGGCTGTCAGCCTGATGGAATACGGGAATGACCGCCATGGACGGGGCCTCTCTTCTCATGGGGAGGAGGAAGCCATGGGTCATGAGGCATTCCATGTCCTGGGGAATGATGTGCCATAAGGGGACTCCTATACTATGCTCTCCGTTTCTCCAGTCTTTCCTTCCATATTGTTCCATGATGTTCTCTGCTGCCCGGAGCCTGAAGCACACATCCTCCCCACGGCCTCCCAGTGCCGAAAGGCCATATACACACAGGGACAAGGCAGTATCCTCCGGGATCACAGGCTCTCCCGGTCCCGGTACCTTCATTGGCAGGCGTTTGGAGCCGTCGGCCTCCACCAGCACCAGCTGGGCAAGGCGGCTGATGTCCCTGTAATACTCCCAGCCCTGGAATGCGATCTTTCCATTGCCCTCCGGATGACCGGATACCGCGATCTTCTGATCTCTGATCATGGCCTCCACTTCTCCCGCCGGCCCATCCAGCACGCCAAACTGTGTTGGGACCTGCATATGGGTGGTAGTAGTCACCAGCACCTTCAGTCCCCGTTCCCTGCCCTCCCAGGCAAGGCGCCGTATAAGGGAGGTCTTTCCTCCTCCGCCTGAAAATGCGATCACATAGGGAGTTTGTCCCATACGGCTGTCCAGTGACAATGCCTCCCACAGCGTATTTCCTCTGCTCCATCTTCCTTCACTGTTCCAATAGCAGGCCTTCATCCCTCTATCCCCTTTTCTTCCATTTCATCTGCACCGCTCCAACCATATTACCACAAAACCCTTCCAAACTCAATGTGTCCGGAATATTCTCCCCAGCACCATAACGGCCGCCGCCGACAGGATGACCTCTGCCGCAGGCTGTGCATAGGCAAGGCCATAAAGCGGGAACAGCTTGTTTAAGATCACAAGGGCCGGTATCTCCAGAACGATCTTGCGCAGCAGCGCAAAGACAAGGGACTTCTTTCCCATTCCGCAGGCCTGGAACACACCCACTGCCAGAAAATCCATGCACAGGAAGGGAAGCGCAAGGCAAAGTCCATGGAGGAAACGGCTTCCGTAGGCAATGATCGCTTCATTTTCCATAAAAAGGGAAATCAGTCCGCCGGAACAGAAATAATACACAGCAGCCACAGCAGCCATAAAAGAGATGGACAGCTTCACAGAGAACAGGACGGTCTCCTTCATGCGCCCTCTGTCCCCGCTGGCGTAATTATAGCTCACCAGGGGCATGATCCCCTGTGAAAAGCCCAGGGCAATGTACATGGGGATCATATTGATCTTCTGGGAAATACCCATAGCCGCCACTGCATCCGGTCCAAAGGAGGAGGTAAAGTTATTGAGCACTGTCATTCCCGTTACATTCAAAAGATTCTGTATGGCCGCCGGAATACCCACGCCGCAGATCCCAAGGGCAATGGCTCTTTGGAACCGGAACATGGAGGGCAGGATACAGACGCAGGTCTTTCCCCTCCGCACAAAGAGCAGGATGAAAAAGTAGAGGCAGGCCACACAGTTGGACAAAAATGTAGCAAGGCCGGCCCCGGCGGCTCCCATATCCAAGCCCCAGGGAAGGATAAATACCGGATCCAGGAGGATATTCAGCAGGCATCCGCTCATGGTCCCAATGCTGGCATGGAGGGAGGCCCCCTCCGCTCTCACCAGATAGGCCAGGACTACATTTAAAATGGCAGGGGCAGCTCCGCAGGTCACTGTCCATTTCAGATACTCTCTGGTGGCAGCCACCGTCTCCTCACTGGCTCCCAGGATCACAAGAAGGGACTGGCTGAACACGGTATAGGCTGCTGAAAATGCGACTCCGCTGATGAGGGCACAGTAAAACCCAAAGGCAGAGCTTTTGTACACCGTATCCAGATCCTTTTTCCCCAGTGCCCGGCTCATCATGCTGGAGCTTCCCACTCCAAACAGGTTGTTCACTGCGTTGAAGGCCAGGAGCACAGGGGCTGCCAGGGTAACGGCTGCATTTTCCACCGGGTTACCCAGCATTCCCACAAAATAGGTGTCTGCCAGGTTGTAGAGCACCATCACAAGAGAGCTTATGATCGTAGGCACCGCAAGGGTCATGACCGCCTTTGGAATGGGTGCCTCCTCAAACAGGACTGTTTTTTCTGAATGTTCCAATAAAAAGACCTCCTTCATTGCTTCCCGCACATTGTCTTTCCCTTCCTACTGTCTGCCCCGGGAATCGTTATCCTTAAGGGCCCTCCCTTACGGTCAATGGCTGTCGTCTCTCCCAGGACACAGGGCAGTTATTGATAAATCTTATCATCTGCAGGGGTAGACAATTTTGTGAGAATACGCTATGATAGAGAAAAGTTAGTTTTAACTAACCAATTTCTGTATCCACTTCACAAAGTATACCATAATTTACATAGTCTTAACAAGGAGGATTTCCCAATGAGCGTTGTGATTATCGGCGGTCATGACCGTATGGTGAGCCAGTATAAAAAAATCTGTAAAAATTATAAATGCAAGGCAAAGGTTTTTACCCAGATGAGTGCCAGCCTTGACAAGCAGATCGGAAAGCCTGATCTTCTGGTGCTGTTCACAAACACCGTCTCCCACAAAATGATCAAATGCGCCTTAGACGAGGTAAATGGTCTTGATACGGAGATCGTCCGCTGTCATACCAGCAGCGGCACCGCTCTCACAGAGATCCTGGCCTGCCGCTGTTAGCAAAGAAACAAATGCACAGCCTTCAAATGATATGGATATCCGGTAACAGATGTCCCTATGATCTGAAGGCTGTGCATTTTATTTTTCCTGCGGACCCAGGCTATCTTACGGCCAGAGCAGCAAATACGCAGACCGGCCAGATGACCGCTGTGTGCCTTAATATTCCCGCAGCGCCTGTGCCGCTCTGTCTGCCTCCTCCTCCGTATTAAAGTGGGAGAAGCTGAACCTGACTGCTCCCTGGTCCACTGTTCCCAGAGCCTGGTGCATCAGAGGAGCGCAATGGCCGCCTGAGCGGGTATAGATCCCATACTCTTCGGCCAGATAATCGCTGACCTGGCCGGAATCCTCATCTCCTATATTCAGGGCCACAATGGCCGCCCTGTCTTCCTGTGAAAAGTCCCCATAAATACGGATCCCCGGAATCTCCTTCACCTGAGCGTAAAAGCGCCGCATAAGGGCCTGCTCCCGCCTGCGCAGCCCATCGATCCCTTTTTCTTTTATATAGAGAAGAGACGCTCTCAGTCCCGCTATCCCGTGACCGTTTAAAGTGCCCGCCTCCAAGGCTGTAGGCATTACCTGGGGATGGCTTTTGGAGTAGGTCATAATGCCGCTTCCGCCTGTCAGCAGCGGACGGACAGTCAGGCCGCTTCTCACGCAAAGACCTCCTGTCCCCTGGGGCCCCATTAGGCCCTTATGGCCTGTAAAGCACAGGATGTCAATTCCATCCTCTTTCATATTGATCGGAAATACTCCCGCTGTCTGGGAGGCATCCACGATCAGCAAAGCTCCTGCCTCCCTGCACCATGTCCCTACCTGCCTGATATCGGTTA
This sequence comes from Lacrimispora sp. 210928-DFI.3.58, assembly GCF_020554865.1. GTDB lineage: Bacteria > Bacillota > Clostridia > Lachnospirales > Lachnospiraceae > Enterocloster. The sequence continues at coordinate 197,272 of NZ_JAJCIC010000001.1, read as the reverse complement.
CATTTCCGGTCAGGTTGGAGGCATGGGTGATGACAACTGCCTTTGTACCGGGAATGATAGCCTGTTTTAATGCATCATAGTCAAGGCTGCCTGTCTCCTCCCGGCATCCCACGATCACCAGCTCTGTGCCGGCTCTCTCCAGCTCGTACAGGGGCCTCAGGACGCTGTTGTGCTCCAGCACCGTTGTCACGACCCTGTCTCCCGGACCGATCACACCCTTTATGGCAATATTCAGGCTTTCTGTGGAATTGGCTGTAAAGGCAACCTGCTCCAGCCCATCTCCGTGAAAAAGCTCTGACAGCAGCTCCCTTGTCTCAAAGACGATCCGCGAACTCTGAAGGGCAGCAGGATGGGTGCCTCTGGAGCCGTTCCCCATGGTCCGGATCGCATCTGCCACAGCCTGGGCAACGGCCTCCGGCTTATAATAGGAGGTTGCAGCATTATCAAGATAGATCATTTTCTAATACCCCTGTTTCATTTCCAGATACAGCAGGGCCTCCAGCACGGAGCCTGCAATGCATCTGGCCTTGTCTGATATGGTAAAGCAGTTGGCGTACTCCGATTCTCTGGGATCGATGTCAGCGATCTTAAGGCCCTCTGTCACGGGGTAGCCGTCCTTGATGATACCCCTCACAAGTCCTGTAAGGCTTGCCTTTACGGGAACCTCGCCATGTCCTGTAACTACCACTGCGATGGTGTCGTCCTTCTCCACCTTATCGCCGATCCTGCATTTTCCCAGAAAGATCCCTTTTGCCGGGGAATGCATGACTCGCTCCTTCCCGTAGCCTCCGATGATCCCAGGGACTCCTGTGTTTGGAATGGCGCTTCCATTTCCTATGATGCGCCCCAGGTTGTGTCCCCTTTTTGTCTCAACGACAATATCCACGTCCGTTCCCGCCGTAAAGCCTGGTCCCAATCCGATGGTCTTGTCTGCCATATCCCTTGTGGTCCCCATGTTCTTCTTTGCCAGGATGGCATCCACCAGCGCCCACGGCCGCACCTTGTTTAATACGGCACAATCCTCATCGGTCATGACCGGGACCACGCCTTCCTTCATAAGCTCCATGGCCTCCTCATAGCCTGAGGCCTTGAGGCAGACAACGCCCTCCACCTCGCTGGAGCCGTCATAGATTGCCTCGGAAAATGCCACCTGGCGGCGGATCGCTGATGGGAAGCCTGTCTCCAGCGCAAGCACCGGATAACCGCAGCGCCATAGCCTGTGGATGGTCCCGGTGGCAATATCCCCTGCCCCCCTTACGATGATCAGCTGTTCTTTCCTGTCCATTGTTCCTATCCTTTCATAGCCCTGCTGTGAACGGTAACTGCCGGGCTTTATTCCTGACTTCCTATGGGCGCACCAAAAGCTTTGCGCCTGTCATACGCTCTACAATGTCATACATGTTGGTGACACTGCCCACCTTTAACTTATCTCCCAGTCCATAGTGGTTTAAGCAGGTGCCGCAGGTCAGGATCTCTGTTCCCTGAGCCTCCAGGTTTTTTAGATCCTCCAGATTTTCAGAACCCTCACAGGAGAGAAATGCTCCGCTGTTGTATAAAAGTACGGTCTCAGGCAGCACATCCTGCTGAGTAAGGGCATACACAAAGCCCTTCATGAGAAGCTTTCCCAGAGCTTCGTCCCCCTGCCCCATCTGATTGGAGGAGATCACTGCCACCATACCGCGCCTGCGGCTGTCGGGCTGGCAGGAAACCTCATCCTCTGAGGAAGGCTCCGCCTGCCCTGCAGCACTGGCTCCATCTGCCGAATTGCCAGTCTTTGCCACGTTTTTCTCTCCTGCCTCAATGGACACCACAAATTCTCTGTCTCCCACCTTTTCAAACCTGGATGCAAGCCCCTTATGGGAAGCCAGCTTGCTTAAATTCTGAACCGCGATCTCATTGTCCACTGTGACCTCCACGATCTCGCCGGGAGCACATGCCTCCAGAGCCTTCTTTGCATCAATTACCGGAAGCGGACACTGCTTTCCTCTCTCATCTAATTTCATCATATCAATTCTCCTTTCCAAACCCTCATGCGGCAAACCTTCCGTTATCTCACTGTCACAGCCTTTTCCCTCTTCGCTGTCACCTCTCCCACAATGGCACAGGGAAGTCCCAGAGCCTTCAGCTCCTCTATGGCCTTTTTTGCGTCCTCCTTGTCCATGGACACCAGAAGCCCGCCTGAGGTCTGTGCATCGTACAGGATCTCCTCCAAGGCAAAGCTGCAGTCCACAAACTCCACCTTCGCCTCTACATGGTTGCGGTTCCTCTGCCCGGCAGCTGTCAGGTAGAACTCCTCCACATAGTCAGGGCACTCCGGTATGAAGGGGATGGAGTCCTTGTAAATGACAGCGCTGTAATTCTCCTCCAGCATCTCACACAGGTGGACCAAAAAGCCGAAGCCCGTCACATCGGTACATCCATGGACCCTGTATTTACGCACGATCTCAGAGGCATATTTGTTCAATGTTGTCATGGACTTCACAGCCAGATCCATGGCCTCCTTTGAGGCTGCCTTCATCCTGGAAGCTGTGCAGACAATGCCCACTCCCAGAGGCTTTGTCAGGATAAGGGCATCCCCCTCCCTGCATCCGCTGTTGGCAAACACGTGATCCGGATGGATCGTCCCTGTGACAGAGAGCCCATACTTGACATCGGAATCCGCGATGGAGTGTCCTCCTGCCAGGACGCCTCCTGCTTCATGCACCTTTTCACTTCCCCCCAGCAGGATCTTGCCCAGGATATTCAGATCCATAGCCTCCGGGAAGCACACGATATTTAAGGCAGTCTTCACGTCCCCGCCCATGGCGTAGATATCGCTTAGGGCATTGGCTGCTGCGATCTGCCCAAAGGTATAGGGATCCTCCACCATAGGCGGAAAGAAATCCAATGTCTGGACAATGGCCAGATCCGGGCCAAGGCGGTACACTGCGGCATCGTCCGAGCCCTCATACCCGATCAGAAGATTGGGATCCTTCACCTTTGGAAGCTTATCCAGCACCCGTGCCAGGGCTCCGGGCCCCAGCTTTGCAGTACATCCCCCGCCTTTACAGAATACAATTTCTTCTTGCTTCACTCTTTGCTCCTCCTTAACTCCTCTATCCATTCTGGTGCAAAATATTTTTGGAACAGGCAGTCCAGCGCTCCGCGGGCCTCTGACTGGAAGCTGTCATATGCAGCCACCAGCTTCACTGCCTCCTGTGTCAGCGTGGAGCCTCCGCCATCCTTTCCCCCGGTCTCCCTGTCTGTCAGAGGAAAGCCCCAGGCCTTCTCTGACTCCCGAAGTATCTTCCAGGCCTTGCTGTAGGCCATATTCATGGACTGGGCCGCCTTCTGCAGGGAGCCTGTCTTCTCGATCTCACGCAAAAGCCTGGCAATCCCCGGTCCAAAGGCCTTTCCATCAAAATACAGCTTCAGAGACATGCCATAATGAAGTTCCCTGTTATCCATGTTGCTACCGCCTTTCGGTTATGTTTTTTTGAGAATAACGTCTCCATGCAAAAAGCCCATCCGGCCGTTCCACTAGACACGGCGCAGACCGGCTTTTCCATTTCATCTATCTGCATAAAGCTCCAAGTTAGTTATTCAGGACAGTTACAAAATTATTATAGCAGATTTTGCCCATTATGCAATTGTAATCTCAAAATCCCTTCCCCTCATGGAAACAGTTGCTGTCCTTCCATATTCATGGGCCAGCTTTACCAGATTGTCCCTTGTGTGGGCTGCATCTGACAGCACTACCAGCTTTGCTTTGGGATCCCTATCCATCTCATCCATCACGATCAGCACTGGCTCCGGGCATGACAGCCCTCTTACATCGATCTCTCCCATCATCTTACCTCCTTAACTCCTTTTTCTTCTGCATGTAAATGCGATCACAAACAAAACAGCAATACATACCAGGCACATGATCCTGCCGGCAGGAGTCGTGCCATTGCCGCTGGATGCAAGGCCGAAGTTGTGGCAGACAGCTGCTCCCACAAACATGCCCAGCACATTGACAGCTGCGTCAGCAGAGCCCTGTCCTGCCAGGATCAGCTGCCTTAAGGGACAGCCTCCCGCAAGGACGGCTGCAAAGCCCACCGTATACATGCCCAGCGCATTCCACAAGCTCTCTGTGTGGGCAACAGGCTGTCCCTCAAAGCCCAGGCTGAAATGTCCCGTAGCCAGATTGTACACAAGCATTACCAGGAACAGGCCGCCGATCACGGAAAGCAGGTCAAAGTTTTTCATCAGGATCACGTCACGGATGCCGCCTGCAAAGCAGGTCCTTGACTTCTGAGACACGGCTCCGAATACCAGACCACCGGCAAGGGACGCGATCACCGGTGCATGAAGGCTTCCCGGTCCCTCCGTACTCACTGCAAATACAGCAGTTGTCACACTCAGCAAAAATAATGCTGCCAAGATCGCCGGAAGTATGTAGCCGTTCTCCTTCTGTGTATCATAAGCCCTGCCCAGGCTAAAGCCCTTCTTTAAGAACAGGCAGCCTGTAGCTGCTCCCAGGGCGAAGCCCACAAAGGCTACATATGCATTTAAGTCTCCTGCAGACATGCGCAGGACCATTCTCAGGGGACAGCCCAAAAAGATCAGTGCCCCTATCATCGTCACCATGCCCAGCAGAAAGCGTATCACAGGTGATGAGCCTGCTGTGGAGCGGTATTCCTTTGTAACCAGCGAGATCAGAAAGGAACCGATCACCAGCCCTACGATCTCAGGGCGCATATACTGCACAACTGCCGCTGTGTGGAACTTCGCTGCTCCTGCCATATCCCTGATAAAGCAGGCAATGCAAAAAGCCATATTCCCAGGATTTCCCAGAAATGCCAGGCAGGCTGCCACAAGCCCCAGAACACCTCCCCACAAAATAAGCGCTGCCTTTGGATTCATCTTACCTTCCATTTTCATACTCCCTCTCGTTATTTTTTATCGAGAATAACGTTTGCAGCAAAAAAGCCGCTCATAACCATCTTGCCATGGTCAGGGCGGCTTTTATCTTCTCTTTCAGCATAAAGCTCCAACTGCTACTCTCTGTTTATTGATTATAACAGATTTTTAGGAATATGCAAACATTTTTTGATCATAATCTCCCGAAGCCTCCTCTTCTTCCCCTCCTCCATGGGCGTAAGAGGGAGCCTGTAGTTCTCCTCCCCCATCCCCATAAGGGAAAGGGCAGCCTTTACCGGGATCGGGTTCACGTCCCAGAACATGGCCTCCATCATGTCCAGGAGTGCAAGCTGCAGGCGGCGGCTTTCCTTCAGGTCGCCTGCGAAAAAGGCGCTGCACATGCGGCTCATGCTGTCAGGCATTACATTAGCCAGGACGGAGATCACGCCCTTGCCGCCCAGCGCCAGGACGGCTAATGTCTGATCGTCATTTCCCGAATAGATGTGGAAATCCTCCCCGCACAATGCGGCTGTCTTTGCGATCCGGGACAGGCTGCCTCCTGCCTCCTTTACGCCGTATATCCCCGGATGTCCTGCAAGCCTTTGATAGGTTTCCGGTGCAATGTCAACGCCTGTTCGCGTGGGGACATTGTACAGCAGTACAGGGAGGCGTACGCTGTCTGCGATCTTCGTAAAATGACAGACAAGCCCTTCCTGGGAAGCCTTGTTGTAATAGGGCGTTACGAGAAGCAGGGCGTCTGCCCCCAGACGCTCTGCCTCCTTTGAGAGCTCCGCTGCATGGACCGTATCATTGCTGCCTGTGCCTGCCAGCACAGGAACCCTTCCCTTCACCTGCTTTACGGCAAATGACAGCACCTCCAGCTTCTCCTGGTCACTCAAGGTAGCGGACTCTCCGGTGGTACCATTTACAAGGATCGCATCTGTTCCATGGTCCAGCTGAAACGTGATCAGGCGCTCCAATGTTCGATAATCAATTGCCCCTGTCTCATCCATCGGCGTCACCAGCGCCACGGCGGAGCCTTTAAAAATCTCTTTCTTCATATATTCACTTTCTTTCCTGTTCATATTACCAAAATATGTTGTCTTTTTTCCTTTGCTACCAACACCTTTTCATTCTTTTTTACATATAAATCACTATGAGGCCTCCTCCCCGGAACAAACCGCGGAAAAGGCCTCCATCCGTAAAACATGTATGAAAAGGAGATGTCCATCCATGAAGCGATTTCTCATCATAGGCGGAGACAGCCGCCAGGACTATCTGCAGCAGTATCTGGAAAATGACGGCTTTCCTGTCATGCGCTACAGAGGGCAGGAGCAGGCTCAGCCCTCCCTTGCTGATGCAATGGAACAGGCAAATGTCATTCTCTCTCCCCTCCCTTTTACCAAAAATGGAACAGAGCTGTTTTCTGCCGCAGAAGGGGAAGCTCTTCCCATCCTGGCCTTTCTCTCCTGTCTGAAAAAGGGTCACATCCTGTTTGGAGGAAATATCCCGGACCAGGTGAAAAGCCGCTGCCGGACAGAAGACATCCCTGTCTATGATTTCATGAAAATGGAGGATGTGGCTCTGAAAAATACCGTTGCCACAGCAGAAGGAGCCATTGCTGAGGCCATTGTCCTAAGCCCCGGCGCTCTCCACCACAGCAGCTGCCTGATCACAGGCTACGGCCGCTGCGGAGAGACTCTTGCAAGAAAGCTTACGGCCTTAGATGTCCGGGTAACGGCAGCTGACCGCAGCAAAGCCCGCCTGGCTCTGGCCTATTCCCAGGGCTTACGCTGCATGCATCTGGGAACCCCCTTCCCCTTCTGCAGCTTTTCCCTATCCTCCTTTGACGTTATCTTCAATACCATCCCGTCCCTGGTCCTGGACGACTCCGCCCTGAGGACCGCCAAAAAGGATGCCGTCCTCCTGGATCTGGCCTCTGCCCCAGGCGGGATCGACCTGACGGCCTGTAAAAAAAGAGGCCTCAGGGCAAAGTCCTGCCCAGGACTTCCCGGCCTCTACTGCCCAAAGGCAGCGGCAAAGATCCTGTATCAGGCCGTGACAGAACATTTATGAACAGTTCAGACGGCGGGGAAATCTATGAAAAAATAGCCGCCAAGCTTGCTTGTAAGGCCATTTTTTCATAGATTTCCACATCGGATGGACATCCGATGCTTCTTGTCCGGCCTGGCCGGGCAAGAAGATGCCTCGTCTGAACTGTTACACATTTATAGCTGCCAATATGGCCCGGCAAAGCCAGGCCATTCAGAAAGGAGCAACATCTCTATGGATCTAAAAGGAAAGAATATCGGCCTGGCAGTGACAGGCTCGTTCTGTACCTTCAGCAAAATGGAGCAGGAGATCAAAAAGCTGGTGGAAACAGGAGCCAGCGTCTACCCCATCTTTTCTGCCAATGTGCAGGCAACGGACTCCCGCTTCGGAAACACCGCTGACTATATCCAGCGCATATCCGGCCTCACTGGCCGCGACCCCATCCTGAAAATCGAGGAGGCGGAGCCCATAGGGCCTGGGGGCTACCTGGATATCCTCCTCATCGCCCCCTGCACCGGCAATACCCTGGCAAAGCTGGCCTCCGGCATCACGGACACCCCGGTGCTCATGGCAGCCAAAGCCCATCTGCGAAATGAAAAGCCCCTTGTGCTCTCTGTATCCACCAATGACGCCCTGGGCATGAACTTTAAGAATATCGGCCTGCTGTTCAACACAAAGCACATTTACTTTGTTCCCTTTTCCCAGGATGATCCCAAAAAGAAGCCTAATTCCATGATCGCCCGCACAGAGCTGATCCAGGAAACTCTGAAGGCCGCCCTGGAGGGCCGCCAGCTGCAGCCGGTGATCTGCTAAATTCCTTCACTCAGCTATTTCATAGAAACCTACATGCGCCCGGCGGGTGGATGCGCCACCGCATCATGAAAGCCTGGCGGGCGCACTTGGCATACCTGAATTTCGTGCCGCCTTGCAGCGGCGAATCTTTCATAGAAACAGCTCATTCTCCCGCCGGATCCCCTTCACAGGCAGAAGCTTCATGCTGATACCCTCTCTGGCCGGGGCCGGAAGAGCTCTGGCCCCGGCGGGACAGACGGCGCTGCAGCGCATACAGAGGATACACTTGTCCGTATCTGCCTTCTTTAAATCCTCCGTGGAAATCGCTCCTACGGGACACTGTCTGGCACAGAGACCGCAGGCTGTGCAGGCATCAGAGGCCACTGGGGCAAAGGGCATCTTTTTCCATTCCCTGTAGGGGAAATCCCCCGGTGTAAGGGGCGCACTTTTCTCCCCCTGCTCCAGCTTACGGAGTATCCTCTCGCCAAAGCCCCTGATCACATCCTCGTCTGCCTTGTCAGGACGGCCTGCTGCCACTTCCCTGGCCATGGAGTGCTCCGCAAGCAGGGCTGCGGAAGCCAGGATCTGAAAGCCCTGTGCCTTTAAGCAGTCATTTAACTCCAGCAGGGCGTCCTCAAAAGCCCTGTTGCCATAGACAGCCGCTGTCACAGCCATTGCTCCCTGCCCCTTGATCTCCTTTAAATAGTCTGCCATCAGCCCTGGTATCCTGCCTCCAAACACCGGGGCTCCCACTACCACCATATCCTCAGGTGAAAACATGCACCTCCTGTCTTCCTCCTTCAACAGATCCAGCTCCATTACCTGCTCTCCCATGCTCTTTGCCAAAAGCAGGGCAGCCTTTCTCGTTCCTCCTGTGGGGCTGAAATACACAGCCCATATTTTTTTCAGCATATTCATTTCTCCTCACATAAAAAGGGTGCTGCAGTCATACAGCTCCCCAAAGCCTCTGCCTCCGTAAAACGCCAGCAGCCTTCAGGACAAGCCTGCATTCGCAGCACCCCGTCATTTTATTTCTTCCTTATACGGTCTGGTACTTTGCAACATATACCGGGAAGGTATCTGTGCCCTTGATATCCTTATCCGCAGAAATGGTTACATTCTTATCTGTGATGATGTACTCCAGCTTTGCTCCCGCCTCAACAACAGTATCCTGCATCAGCACGCAGTTCTTCACCTTTGCACCCTTTCCGATCTTAACGCCGCGGAACAGAACGCAGTTCTCAACCTCGCCCTCGATCACACAGCCGTCAGCTGCCATGGTGTTCTTCACCTTTGCGCCGTCGATGTATCTGGTTGGGTTGTCATCACGGATCTTAGTATAGATCGGGTTGCCCTCAAACAGAGCATCCAGGTTGCTGCCGTCGAGAAGCTTCATATTCTCGTCAAAGTAGCTCTTCATGTCGCTGATACGTGCCATATAGCCGTCATAGCGGTATGCCTGTACATTCAGCTTATCCAGGTTCGGAGCCAGGATATCGCGCTCAAAGTATACATAGCCGCGTACATAAGCAGTGCTGATCTGATCGATCAGAAGCTCCCTGTCCATGATGTAGATGTTCATGGAGAAGTTCTGAATACCGGCATCCTTTGCATTGATACGGATCTTCTTTACATGGCCATCCTCAAGGTCCAATGTATAGTACATGGCCTTGTTCAGTGCATGGGCTTCCATATCAGCCTGAGGGATCTCCTCCTCAGCGTACGCAACAGTCACGTCAGCGCCGCTTGCCATATGTGCCTCGATCAGGGCCTTGAAATCAAAGTTTACTGCGATGTTGGTATCTGCCATCACCACGTATTTCTCCTTCTGGGAGCGAAGGAAATCAAGGATGCTTGCCAGAGCCTCCACACGTCCGTTGTAAACCTTCACTGTCTTCTCAGCAAAAGGAGGAACGATGTTGAGTCCGCCGTTCTTACGGGTCAGATCCCACTCACGGCCGGAGCCCAGATGATCCATCAGGGAATGATAATTCTTACGTACGATCAGTGAAATATTGTCAATACCGCAGTTTACCATGCTGGAAAGGATGAAGTCCACCATGCGGTAACGGCTTGCAAATGGGATGGAGGCCATCAGGCGCTCGCCTACCAGTTCAGGAACCAGAGTATCATAGCTGTTTGGGAAAATAACGCCCAGTGCATTTGCGTTGGAATTTACCATTGTTCTTCACCGCCTTTTACATTATTATTAACCATGGCATTGGGGCCGATCTTCGCATTGTCTCCGATGTAAACGCCTGGGCCTACGGTTGCTACGCCCTTTTCGCCCTCAGACGGCATTGCGCCTACGACTGCATTCTCACCAATTACCACGTTCTCGGCTATGATACAATGCTTCACCACTGCACCTGCCTTAATGACTGTGCCGCCCATAACAACAGCATCCTCTACCTCTGCTCCCGGTTCCACCTTAACGCCGGCAAACAGGATGGAGTGCTTTACATTGCCCTCAACGCGGCAGCCATCTGTGATCATAGAGTTTTCTACAACAGCATCTCCCATAATCCTATGGCCGGTCATACCGCTGTTGCGGCTGTAGATCTTCCAGTCAGTATCAAAAAGGTTGATTCCGCTGTGCTCAGGATCCAGGACCTCCATATTCGCCTCCCAAAGGGATGGGATGGTTCCTACATCCTTCCAATATCCGTCAAAGTGGTAAGCGTACATATTGCGGCCGTCCTTTAACAGATTCGGGATGATATTATTTCCGAAGTCGTTCTCAGAGTTCGGGTCCTCCTCATCCTCGATCAGGTACTTCTTTAAGATATCCCAGTTGAAGATGTAGATACCCATGGAAGCCAGGTTAGACTTTGGATTCTTCGGCTTCTCCTGGAACTCTGTGATCTTGTCATTCTCGTCTGCTACCATGAGGCCGAAACGGGATGCATCCTCCCACGGAACCTCCATAACAGCTACGCTGAACTCTGCGTTCTTTTCCTTGTGGAATCTTAAGAAATCGCTGTAATCCTGCTTACAGATCTGGTCACCGGAAAGAATGATGACATACTGTGGATTGTAGCGCTCAATAAATGAAATGTTCTGGTAGATTGCATTGGCTGTGCCCTTGTACCAGTCAGAGCCCGAAGCCTTCTGATAAGGAGGAAGCACATGAACTCCGCCGTGAAGACGGTCTAAATCCCAAGGCTGTCCATTGCCTATGTACTCATTCAGCACCAGCGGCTGGTACTGTGTGAGAATACCTACTGTATCGATACCGGAATTCACGCAGTTCGATAAGGGGAAATCGATGATACGATATTTTCCTCCGAAGGGAACTGCAGGTTTTGCCAGCTTCTGGGTCAATGCGTAAAGGCGCGAACCCTGACCGCCGGCAAGAAGCATTGCAATCATTTCTTTTGCCATGGTTATATCCCCCTGCTTTTAGAATACTTATGTTGATATTGTACCATAAAACGGAAAATACGGACAGTCTTTTGTTTAAAAAATTTTACCTTTTTGTAATATTTACGACTAGCATTGGTAAAATAATCCATAAAAAACCATAAACAAGCCCCCTGCAGGGATTGTCTATGGTTTTTTTGCTGGAAGTATATGGTATTTTTACCAAATATCAAGGACGCTGTTTCCGGCTTCCCAGCCGTCCGGCCCTGATGGAGATCAGCTCTCCGGCAATGCTGATGGCGATCTCAGCCGGAGTCTCTGCATGGATCTGTGTGCCGATGGGCATGTGGCAGGCTTCGATCTCCTCCCTGGCGTATCCGTCCTCCATCAGCTTCTCTGTTACCACCTTGATCTTGCTGCGGCTTCCCATGATGCCGATATAGGCAGGCTTTAAGGCCAGAGCCTGGTTCTGTACATAATAGTCAAACTGATGTCCTCTTGTCATGACACACACATAATCCCAGGGGTTGATGGAGACATAGTCCGAGATGTGTGAAAGGTCTCCCACAACTGTCTTTTCTGCCAGAGGAAATACCGACCGGTTAGCAAACTCCGGCCTGTCGTCCATCACCACGCAGCGAAAGCCCACATGGACAAGGACGGGGACCAGCTCCTGGGCTACGTGGCCGCCGCCGAAAATATAGACAGTACCCGCCTGGACAAGAGGCTCTGCGTAAAGCTTTCTTCCGCCGATCTCCTTCTGAACAGCCCTGGTGTCAAAGAGGGCTTCCCACTGGGATAGCAGGTCAGCCTTGCAGCCAGCGTCCTTTGCTGCAGGGATGCCGCTGTTCTCTCCGCCTGCTTTCCCCAGGCAAAGAATGCTCTTTCTGTCCTCACTGCGGCAGTAAAGGCCCATCCCCCAGCAGGTCTCATCTGTAATGTCCAGCAAAAGCCAGCTGTCCTCATCCTTTTTCAGAGCCTCCAGCACCCTGCTGCACAGCTCCAAAAATGCTTCATTCTCAGGGCTCACATACTGGATATAGACCACCACATCGCCGCCGCAGACCATTCCGATATCTGCCACCTGATTCCTGGTGAGGGTAAAGCCCTTTGTAAAGGAAGCCTTGTTCTTTAACGCTTCCATGGCCGTCAGCATTGCCCTGTATTCCACTGCGCCGCCTCCGATGGTGCCGCAGCAGATGCCATTCTCTGTCACCAGCATCCTGGAGCCTGCTCCTCTGGGTGTGGAGCCTGAGCTGGCTATGATCGTCACCAGCACGGCCTCCTCCCCGCGGCTTAACAATTCCTTTAATTCCCCAAACAATGTTCTCATATCTGTTTCCAACCTTCCTAGACATAAAAATAGTTGAGCGCCAACCCTCGAAAAGACCTCGCGGACGATTCAGACCCTAAGTGCTCGTATCTATAAAAAATTTCCTGTAGAGACGTTCTCCTTCTTCTCTTATTTCCTTTTCCATCTGGAGATAGCGCTCCAGAAAATCCTTTGCCTTTGGCGTGAGCTGGGAAAACCCTCCGTCCGCTCCGCCGGAGCGTGTCACCAAAAGAGGATAGCCCAGCTGCTTTTCCGCAGTCTTTAACAGCTTCCATCCCTTTGTGTAGGACATATGCATCTGCCTGCATGCAGTCTGCATGGACCCTGTATGGTCCACCAGAGAGAGAAAATGGGCCATGGAAGGGCCAAAAAAGCTCTCATCCCGCTCAAGAGTGAGCTGAAGCAGGGGATGGATCTCGATGCGCTGGTCCTTCAGCCTTTTATCATGGCAATCCCCGTCCGACTCCACCGCCATGATAATGCCCTCATCCTCTACCGGGATCTCCTCCACTCTGCCCTTTTCTGCCTCCTGGCTCAAATATCCCCTTAATCCCTTTTCTCCCCGGAAATGAAGGATACTGGCGATCGATCCAGAGGAGACCATCACCGGATGGCCTCTTTTTCCGTCATACACAGGACAGACCAGGCCGCAATCGGAATCCATGAGCATTTTAACCGTATTCTGCAGGAGCATGGGGAATTTAGCAGGGAGGAGCAATACCCTGTCGCACAGATCCTCAATATAGTTGAGGCCCATACAGATGCTGTAAAACATCTGTGTAGAAGCATATTCCTGATTGCGCAGACATATTACCCGCAGGTTGGCTATATGCTTTTCCAGCTCATCTCCATTCATCCCGGTGATCACCACAATAGGGTCGATGCCTGACATCTTCATCGTGATGATGATCCGCCGTATCACCGTACTGTCGCCTATGGGAAGCATAGGCTGAAAGGCTGAGCTCTTGCTTCTGTGGCCTGCCGCCACAATGACCGCCCCTGTTTTCATACTGCTCCTCCTGTCTTTTGTTTCATTACTGTGAAAATCCTGCCGCCGGATAGGCGGCATGTATTCAGGTATGTCAAATGCGCCCACCAGACTTTTGCGGTGCGGTGGCGCGCATGGCTGCTGGGCGCATGTAGGTTTATTGCCCTATGGCAGCTCCCCTGTCAGCTGGATAAGGGCTGACGGCGCGATCCGCAGCCATGAGGGGACCACACCCGCCGTATCATGGGTATGGATGGTCTTCTCTGTCTTCCACCACAGGCCATTGTCAAGGGTAATGTACCACTCAAAGGGCATTTCGGAGATGACCGGATCCTTTACCGGAATCAGATTCCCCTCCTCCTTTCCCTTCCACTCTGCCGCTTCCCCTTCGGACAGAGGCTCAAAATCATGGGCACGGATGCCTACTGCCGTAATTGTATCACTTACAGGGCTTTCTGTCACTAGCTCCAGTCCATTCCAGTCCACTGCCCGGATGCGCCGTTCACCGATCCGCTCAATCCTGGAAATATTTTTGCAGCCCGTGAGCCTGGCCGCCTTACAGGTTACCGGGTTTGCAAACAGCTCCCTGGTCCCTCCCCGTACCAGCATTTTCCCCTGGTCCATCAGCATGAGGGAGCCACAGAGCTGGTAGGCCTCATCCCTGTCGTGGGTCACCATGATGGAAATGCCGTCGTATTCCGCAAGCACCTTTGCCAGCTCCAGCCTTAAGCCCTCCCTCAGATAGGTGTCCATAGCGGAAAACGGCTCGTCAAGGAGCAGCACCTCCGGCTCATAGGCAAGTATCCTGGCAAGAGCCACTCTCTGCTGCTGTCCGCCTGACAGCTGGGCCGGGTAGCGCTTTTCAAGGCCATCCAGGCGGAAGCGGCCGATCATTTCCTTCACCTTTGCCCGCCTTGCGTCATTTGACATCACAGACGGCCTGCGGCCTCCCACTGCCTTTTTGGCCCATTTTCCCTTTAAGCCGGTCATGATATTTTCTTCCACTGTCATATTTGGGAACAGGGCATAGTTCTGGAACAGGTAGCCTACCCTGCGGGCCTGGGGACACTCGTTTATTTTCAGGGAGGAGTCGTAGAGCACCCTGCCTCCTGCCGCCTCCCCCTGGGCGTACTGGAGGGCGATCCTGCCCTTATCCGGTGTCACAATGCCGGCAATGGATTTTAAGGTCATGCTCTTTCCGCAGCCCGATGGACCCAGGATGCCGAGGCATCCCTTTCCCGCTGTGAAATCCATATCCAGCTCAAAGCCCTTTAATTTCTTCTTTATCTCTGCTCCTAAACGGAGATCATGTTCTGTATTAATTGCCACCTCTATGTCCTCCTGCCTTTAAGGCGCTCAGATTCATCAGTATGATGGAGATAAACGCAATCACTACGATCACTGCTACATACCGGTAGGCAGCATCCATATTTCCCGCTGCCACCTCGGAATAAACAGCCATGGGAAGGGTTCTTGTCTTGCCTGCAATATTTCCCGCGATCATGGCGGTTGCTCCAAACTCTCCCAGGCCCCTTGCAAAGGCCAATACGCCTCCGCTTAAAACACCGGGAATGGCATTGGCAAACAGCACCTTCCAGAAATTATCCCACTCCCCCATACCTAAGGTGCGGGCTGCTGCCACCAGGTTCTGATCCACCTGCTCAAAGGCGCCTCTGGCGGAGCGGTACATCAGAGGAAAGGACATAGTGACCGCCGCAATAACGGTAGCAAACCAGGAGAATGCGATCTTTACACTGAAATACTCAATAAAAAACTGCCCTACGGGACGCTTCACTCCAAAGATATACAGGAGAAAAAAACCTGCTACCGTAGGAGGAAGCACCATTGGCAGTGTAAGGATTCCATCCCATATCATTTTCCAGGTTTCGTTTTTCATGCTGACTACGGCCCAGGCCGCAAACAGTCCCAGGAAAAATGTGATGAAAATTGACAGGCTGGCTGTCTTCATTGAAATGATTATCGGAGACCAGTCCATATAGTACCTCTCTCTTTACTATAAAAATCCTGCCGCCGGATAGGCGGCATGTATTCAGGTATGCCAAGTGCGCCCGCCAGGCTTTCGCGGTGCGGTGGCACGTCCGTCCGCCGGGCGCATGCAGGTTTACTATGAAAATCCTGCCGCCGGATAGGCGGCACTGGCGCACTTTACCGGATGCCTTATTGGCAAAGGCGGCCAGTGAACCTGGCCGCCTTTGCCCGGCTGACTTATATCAATGCGCAGGCTCCGGTAATCCCGCCTGCTGGTTTCTCTTATGTCTTAATTTCCAGCGGAGAAGCCGTATGCCTCAAATACTGCCATTGCTTCCTCTGTCTTTAAGAACTCTACAAAGTCGTTTGCTTCCTTCTCATGAGCAGTATTCTTTACAACAGCCACCGGATAGATGACCTTTGCTGACAGGCTGCCCTCCGGGGCCTCTGCTACAACCGTCACCTGATCTGCCATGCTGGCTGCGTCAGTAGCATAAACGATTCCTGCATCTGCGCTGGCTGCCGCTACCTGGTTCAATACCTCTGTCACATTAGTTCCAAAGCTTACCTTTTCCTGGATGCTGTCCCAGATCCCCAAGCTTGTCAGCGCCTCCTGGGCATACTGGCCTGCCGGTACACTGGCCGGATCGCCCAGGGCAATGCTCTCTGCCTTCTCAATATCCTCGAATTTCTCAAGGCCTGCCTCGCTGCCTGCGGGAACGATCAGAACGATCTTGTTCTCCAGCAGGTCTGTGATGGTATCGGAAGCGATCATGCCCTCCTCATCCAGAGCCTTCATCTGCTTTGTCGCTGCAGACATGAATACGTCTGCCTCCAGTCCCTCTTCGATCTGTGTCTGGAGCTTGCCTGAGCTGTCATAGGTCCCCTTTACGGTCACATTTGGATACTGTTTCTGGAACATGGGGATCAGCTCATCCTCGTATGCATTTTTCAGGCTGGCTGCTGCTGCTACCAGGATCTCTACAGACTCTCCGGAAGCCTCTCCCTGCTCACTTTCCGTCTCGGCAGCCTCTGTCTCTGCTGCGGTCGTCTCGGCTGCAGTTGTTGCTGCCGCTGTAGTTGGTGCAGCTGTCTGTGCAGGCTTGCTGCCGCAGCCTGCCAGCATTCCTGCTGCCATCACTGCTGCCATCATGGTACAAATACTTTTTTTCATTTTTCCTACTCCTTTTCCTATATAATGATGTCGGGGCCAAAAAGGATTTTGACCTTCTATAGAAAGATATGGAGTCGGTCGTTATACTCATCTGAGAATATCGTTCAAGAAGGATACGCCCACCTGCCTTTCCCGGTAAGGGCTTTCCATTTCCGATATACGTGCAGGTGGTACATGCCAAAACACCGATATCCCTATATTCTGTTGTAACTGTTTACTGCCGCACTCTGTTTTTCCGGAAATTTCCTATCTTCTGGCACATTCAGAGGCGCTTCCCCGCAGGATCTTTAACCCATGGTCTAAGGAATCCAGGATAAAGCCCAGGCTTTCCCTTACAGCCTTGGGGCTTCCGGGAAGGTTCACAATGAGCGTTCCCTTTCTCAGCACGGACACGCCCCTGCTTAACATCGCCCTGTCTGTCACTGCCATGGATTTATAGCGGATCGCCTCGGCAATGCCCGGAGCGTTGCGGTCCGCCACCGCCATAGTGGCCTCCGGCGTCTGATCTCTCAGGGAGAAGCCGGTCCCGCCGCTTGTGAGTACCAGGTCCACCTGGCGGCTGTCTGCCAGACGGATCAGCTGTGTCTTTAACTGGGCCGGCTCATCGGGCAGAAGCAGAAGCTCCACCACATCATAGCCTGCCTGCTCCAGCATTTCCTTGGCTGCCGGGCCGCTCTCGTCCTTGCGCTCTCCCCTTGCTCCCTTGTCGCTTAAGGTGATCACTGCCGCTGTAAACGGACGGTCAGCTGCCGGAGGCTCTGCGCGCATCACATCTCCGGGACGGATCACGCCCTCCTTTAACACCTTTGCAAACACACCTTCTCTGGGCATGATACACTCGCCCATGCGCTTATAGATCGCACAGTGGCTGTGGCACTCCTTTCCTATCTGTGTCATCTCCAGCTCCACCGTGCCTGCATACAGCCTGGTACCCACCGGCATTGACCTGAAATCCAGGCCTGCCACTACCAGATTTTCCCCGAAGGCGCCGTCCTCTACATTGGCTCCCCTCTGGTTGAAGGCCTCTACCTTATCATACGAAAGAAGGCTTACCTGGCGGTGCCAGTTTCCTGCGTGAGCATCTCCCTCGATGCCGAAATTGACAAGGAAATGGCCTTCCGGAACAGAGTGCTTCTCCACTCCCTTTTTCTCACTGATACAGACAGCGCGGACTACTCCCTGACCCGGACAGACCTCCTGCCCGGCTACGGCTTCTGCCTTCTTGTTGCTGTTTTCATCCAACATTTCTATTATCCTCCGATTGATATCATATTGTGAGATTCTGTGATCCTGCCTGGATTCTCAAAGCAGTGGGCTGCCGGTTTCATGAGAATGGCCCTTTCCATTGCCTCTGTAAGCCTCCTCTGAAGCTCCCTATCCCCCGGCTTCCTTCCGGCAGGCCAGAAATAGTGGCAATCTCCCTCCGGCCGCGTCTCTCCCCCACGCAGGATCTCTCTCAGATCCACGCCGTCCTCATAGCAGAGGCAGCTTTTTAAATATCCCTGGGATGTCAAACGTACCCGGTTGCAGCTTGCACAAAACTTTCCATGGATCGCGCTGATCAGACCAATGCTTCCCAGAAATCCCGGCACACGGTAATAAACTGCCGGGCCAAAGCCGTGCTCGCTCTCATCCTCCTCCATATCCGGATAGGTTTCCCTCATCTCCTTCAGAAGGTCCTCGTGATTCACAGTCTTAAACTCTTTTCCGTAACCAATGGGCATCATTTCGATAAAACGGACATCCACCGGGTATTCCCTGGCAAGCTCTGTGAGGCTCCTCCAGTCTGCGCTGGCCTCAGGACATCCGGCCCGGACTGCGATCTCTTTAAAATCAATGGAGACTGCATTGATCTTCACCGGGATCGGAAGGCCAGCTGCCCGCTTAAGGGCTGCCATCACGTCTCCCAGGGCGTCCCTTCCCGTGATCGCCCGGTACAGCTCCCTGTCCAGGGTATCCAGGCTGATATTGATGCCATCGATCCCCGCTTCCACCAGTCCGTCCAGATACTGTCCCAGCTGGACGCCGTTGGTGGTGATGGTGACCTTTTCTATGCCAGGGACAGACTTTAAAAGCCTCACCAGCTGGCAGCAGTCCTTGCGTGCCAGAGGCTCTCCCCCTGTCACCTTGATCTTTTTGATGCCAAGACCAGCGGCTGCTATGGCAATTGCCTCGATCTCCTCCAACGACAGGATATCCCACCTTGGCACGCATTCCACCCCGTAGGGCATACAATATTTGCACCTTAAGCTGCACCTGTCTGTAATGGAGATCCTCATATAATCAATGGTTCTGTTTTTGGAATCCTTCATTGCTCTGTCCCTTTAGCACGGGGATTCACAAATTCCCCGCTTTTTCCCCCTGATTTATGCTCCAGATAAATGTTTCCGATCTCCATGGTCTTATCCACGGCCTTGCACATATCATAGATCGTTAAAAGGGCAATAGACACCCCGGTCAGGGCCTCCATCTCCACCCCAGTCTTCCCTGTTGTCTTTGCTGTGCAGGCTGCTTCGATCTCGTTACTCTCTTCCTTAATGGTAAAGTCCACGGTCAGCTTTGTCAGGTTCAGGATATGACACAGAGGGATCAGATCAGAAGTCCTCTTTGCTCCCATGATGCCTGCCACCCTGGCGACACCCAGCACATCTCCCTTTGCCATAGTCCCGCCCATGACCTTTTTTAAGCACTCCGGGCTCATGAAAATGCTGCCCTTTGCCACAGCCTCCCGCTTTGTATCTGATTTATCACCAACATCTACCATCAGGGCATTGCCCTGGTCGTCAAAATGGGTAAATTCCATTGTTTCTTCCTTCCATCTGTTCCTTTTATAATCAAATTCCTTTTCCGAACCCGCAGTTGGGGAAGGTACAGACCGGACAATTCAGACACAGTCCGCCCTGGCCTAAGGCTGCCAGATCCTCCGGCGTCACCATGTCGTCTGCCATTACTCTTGGCAGGACAAGGTCAAAAATGGTCCTCTTTGCATACATCACGCAGCCCGGAAGTCCCATCACTGCCACAGTACGAGGATTCTCCCCCTCTGTCACATGGTAATATGCCAGCAGGAACATGGCTCCCGGCAGCACCGGAGCGCCATAGGACACGATGTCCGCCCCTGTGTTCTTGATGGCTAAGGGCGTCTTGTCATCAGGGTCAACGCTCATGCCGCCTGTACAGACTACCACGTCTGCTCCCTTCCCGATCATGTCCAAAATACTGGCTGTCACTTTCTTATCATCGTCATTCCATGTCACATGATCAATGATCTCCGTGTCAAATTCCTTCAGCTTCTCCTCGATCACAGGAGTGAAGGTGTCCTTGATACGGCCGTAATATACTTCATTTCCCGTGGTAACAATCCCCACCTTTTTATGTACAAATGGCTTCAGCTCCAAAATCGGCCGGCCTCCTGTGGCCTCCATGGCTGCTGCCCTCGCTGCCTCCATCTTTGTCTCCTCGATCACAAGAGGGATGATCCTGGTCCCTGCCAGCTTATCACCCTTCTTCACTGCAAAATTCCCATGACGGGATGCGATCATCATCTGCCCAAAGCCATTGACCGCCTTTAATCCCTTATTATCTACCTTTAACAGCCCGTCGCAGGCTGCCTTCAGCTCAATTTTTCCTTCCTTTGCCTGGGAGCGCTCCATGTGCTCTCCTTTACACATGGCGCAAAGGATCTCGGCTGCATCATTTTCATGGAGCATCCCCTCTTCCTTCTCCCATACATAGAGCTGGTCCTTTCCTACACTTAAAAGTACAGGGATATCCTCCTTTGTCACCACATGTCCCTTGCGGAATACGGCATCCTTTGTCACACCCTTGATGATCTGGGTAATGTCGTGGCACAATACGGTTCCCTCTGCATCTACTGTTTTGATCAGTTTCATTTTGTCACCCTCCGCCGTTATTTATTTTTTAAAATAACGCTAAATATAAGATACCATGTTTCCCTATGATTGTAAAGTGATTTATACTACACCTGTTGCACATCTGTAAAACTTTGCTGTTAATCCTCTTTTCAATCAGCCGCAGGAAATGGTAAACTATAGAGTGATGGGCCGGACCCGGCTGCCCGATACCGGCAGCACGCTATGGCCTTCTGAAAGGATGATCGATCACATGAATACTCTCATTATCTTAGGTGCCGGCCAGTTCGGCAAAAAGGCCGCCGGGCTTTTAAGGCAGGAAAAGATACATTTGCTGGCCTTCGGCGACAACAATTCCTCCCTGTGGGAAACCAGACTCTCAGGGATCCCCGTGATGTCCATTGAACAGGCTGTCGGGCTGGAGGCCGATCTTGCCCTCATCGGCGTTACGGACCATGAACGCACAAACGCCCTCAAAAGCCAGGCAGAAGCCTGCGGCTTTCGGGGACGTTTTCTTCTCCTTGAGGAGCTGTACCAGTTTTTTGATATCCGCAGCGCCACCCTTCACTTCATGGCAAAACGGCTGGAGGAATGCCGGACAGCCGGGGCCATCGCCGAGCTGGGCGTTTATAAGGGGGATACGGCCTGGAAGCTCAATGCCCTTTTTCCTCAGAGGACTCTGTACCTCTTTGACACCTTCCAGGGCTTTGACACCAGGGATATCTCTGTGGAAGAAAGCCGCTCTTTTTCAAAAGCAGCCACAGGAGATTTCTCTGATACCAGCGAAGAGACTGTCCTCTCCCGGCTTCCTTTTCCTGAGAAAGCCGTCATACGGAAGGGCTTTTTCCCTGATACTGCAGATGGTCTTGAAAAAGAGCACTTTGCCCTTGTGAGCCTGGATGCAGACCTCTATGCACCGATCCTGGCCGGACTGGAGTTCTTCTATCCGCGCCTAAGCCCAGGGGGCATGATACTCCTCCACGATTACAACAACAGCCGCTTTCGTGGGGCCCATGAAGCGGTAGACAGCTATGAGGCCCGCCATGGAGGTCTGCCTCTTGTACCTCTGTGCGACCTGCACGGAAGCGCAGTGATCATCCGGCCTTACCAGCTTTAAAACCGTCTGGCTGCCGCAAGGATGATAAGGCAGATCACTATCATAATGATCATAAACGCAAGCCTTGCCCCTGTCCAGTCAGCGCTCCCCTCCTCTCCCTTCCTGCGCCGCCTTCCTTCAAATATCTCCATAAACACAAGGTTGGCAGCAGGGAGCAGCAGGATAAATACAAACCATATCAGTGAATACAGTCTTTCTCCCTTTACCATCCCATTGATCATCCCATTGCCCACAACAAACGCAATAAAAGGAAGCTCCCAGGCCCATAAAAGGACGGATCCGGGCTTTGTCAGGCCCCATAAAATGTCCTGCCCCCGCTTCATCCGGCGGTTATTCCTTATGATCCAGAGTGACTCCCCCACCGCGATCATGCACAAGGGCAGAAAGACCAAAATCTCCAGTGCGATCCGAAGTCCTGCCATGCCTGTGCCCCACAGTGCGGAGCGCAGGTCCAGCCACAGGCAGAAGGCCATCAAGAGCACGCCCAGCCAGGCAAGGGGCATGATCCTGGTCCAGATAGCATACTTTGCGGACTCATACTGCAGGCGCTCGCTGCTGCCCTCCGGCGGCCTTTCTCCTGTGTCCGATTCCAAAACAGCGGCCTTGCCAAAGGTTCCTATGTACTTCCATTCCCCCTCCCTGTAAAGCTCCGGCTGGACAGCGGCATAGGTCACATAGTACTTGCATTTTCTGGGCTTTCCCCTGGTGAACACGGCTCCTGAGGACGCGTAAAATTCATCTAAAAACCAACCCTTTTCCGCCTGCTCCTCCAGATACGCCTCTATTCCGGGAATCCTGTTGGGAAAATCCAGCAGGCCCATTATACTTTTTATCTTCCGCTCCATCTTTCTGCCTCCCTTCTGCTTTCCTGCAATTTTAAGCTCGTTCTAGTGTACTGCGTCACTCACATTTCTAGTACGGCCTTACATCAACAGAAAAATGATGCTTCCAGATATAAGACGGATACTGGAAATAGATCCTTGTCGCTGTCTCTCCCTGGTCATAAAATGCATAGAAGCCCTGAAGCACG
Source organism: Lacrimispora sp. 210928-DFI.3.58 (assembly GCF_020554865.1). Taxonomy (GTDB): domain Bacteria; phylum Bacillota; class Clostridia; order Lachnospirales; family Lachnospiraceae; genus Enterocloster. Next base: position 174,678 of record NZ_JAJCIC010000001.1, on the reverse strand, counting down.
CCTTCCGCCGCTCCCTGATCTCCGGGCCCATAGTCCGCCGATACATAGGCACGCTCATAGGAACGGGCAATTTCCTGCGGGTTTGTCTGCGAAAAAGCCTCTCCCCTCAGGAACATGGTGCTGTCCTGCAGGGCGCACTCTGCAGTCACATAAACCGCCGGTTTTTTTATATCTTGTCCGTTGATATTGCCGTAAAAGTAAGGATTTTCCAGAGCCTTCGCGCTAATCAGGTGAAGCGTACTGTCGCGGAAACGGATCTCCTTATCAAGGGATATCTCATCCGCTGAAACAGGGATCGTGACGCACTCTCCCTCTTCTCCGGACTGTATATATACCGTGTCAAACAGAAGCCGGAAGCTTCCGTCCCTGTACTCCTTTGGTATGTCAAACTGAAAGTATTCTGCCGGCCTTCCCTTCGGCATGCCAACAGGCCCTCTGTCCGGGTCTGTGTGAAAATACGGCCCCGGGACCGATTCCACAGACAAGGAACTGCTTCCCTTGCCGCAGACCAGCTGCGAAGGCCTTATTGTCATGGAATAGTCCTCTTTGGGCCACGTATAGATCCGGATCCCCAGTCCTTCCTCTGTCCACCTGCCCTGGGCTGCGATCCCCCAGCCTGCCTCCATATGCATCCCCGGTATGTCCTCCGGCTCTTTATACTCCCGGGCCCGCTTGAAGGTGAAGGAAATGTCCTCCTCAAAGCCCGGTACGTGGATCTTATAATCACCCAGGGGTTCCGGTATGGAGAGGCGGCATTGATCAGAAAAATACTCATAATAGGAGGTCACATAGCCCTTTGTGAGAAATTCCTCATACATGACAGAGGAGATGCTGGCATTGGAACCCGCATGGAGGCCCTGGCCCTCGATATAATCTCTCTTGGAATCCGCCCTGCTCTCAAAGGCACTGCGCCCATAGATCCCCTTTTCCTCATCAATGGCAAAATAGCCGGGATCCCACTGCACCGGCATGCCTGCCTCCTGAAGCGCCTGATTTTCCTCCTCTTTCCGGAGAAGCGCTTTCATCTCTTCCTCCGGTATCACTGTAATGGAGGAATCCTCCACCGTTATCCGGTAGCTGACGCGGCCTTCCTGATACATAACAGCTGTCAGCCAGGCCTTTGCCCCCTCTGTTTCTATGGGCTCCGGCTCCTCCTCCATCACATAGACAGGGGCGCTGCCGGGAGCACAGATGCCGTAGCCCTCCACCAGCTGGAAGCCTGTCGCATACTCTGTCTCCCCGGCGCTCTCTTCTTTGGCTGCTTCGCCTGCTGCCTCCGGATCAGCTGCAGCAGCCTGCGTCTGGGAGTCCGGCTTTTCGCTCTCCTCCAGGGTGCTTTTTGTCTCCTCCGGCCTGTCCTTCTGTCCGCTCAAAGAGCATGCTGTCAAAAGGACCGCCGCTGCCACACACGCAGCAGCTTTCGCTGCCTTCTTCCGTTCTCCTCTTACCATCCCTGCACCTCCCGTAATACGCCCGTTCTTCTTCCAAATTGCTGTGATCTTATTATATACTATATCAGCTATACATCCGGAAAGCTTAAATATTCCCTTACGATTTTCACCTTATTTCTTAATTCAGCAGTCTCCCCGCTCATAAAAACGCAGTGCTCCCTCATGTTTCTCATGCTGCTTTTCCTTTGCAATATGCAACAACAAAAAGCGGATATTCCGCTCTTTCAATCCTCGGAATATCCGCTTTTTCCGTGTATCTCTCTGACGACAGTTTATTGTTCCTTTGCTTCATTCCCCGCCTCGGTCATAAGCCTTGAAAATACCATATCATATCCGTCGCTTCCGTAGTTCAGGGAGCGGTTTACGCGGCTTATGGTGGCAGTGGAAGCGCCCGTTTTCTCTGCGATCTCCAGATATGTTTTGCCTTCTCTCAGCATCTTTGCTACCTCGTAGCGCTGGGACAGGGACAAAAGCTCATTGATCGTGCAGACATCCTCAAAAAACTTGTAGCATTCCTCTGAATCCTTCAATGTCAGTACTGCCTGGAATAAATGGTCAACTGCTTCTGTTTTAATCTTCTTATTCATGTCCTGGTTCTCTCTCCTTATATTCTATGAGGCCTCCCCCCGTTGGCCCTATCTTTGTAATATGAAACGACAGATCCTCGCTTAAGAATTTCATATATTTTCATTTTAACATATTAAAGTCTGAAAGTCCAGATATAGAACCACTTTTTACCAGGAAAGTTTTTTACTCATAACCGTTCAGACGGCTGCCGGGAGGGCGGCTGAACGGTTACTTTTACTCTATTTAATGTTCTACAGCATAAATTTTTCTACTACCAGGCCCACGCCGTCATCATTGTTGGATGCTGTGATATAATCCGCTGCATTGCGTACAGGAAGGACTGCATTTTCCATTGCCACTCCCAGGCCTGCATACCGGATCATGGAGAGATCATTGTATCCGTCACCGCAGGCGATCATTTCCTCCTTTTTCATCCCCAGGCGCTCCAAAAGCCGGGCCAGGGACTGGGCCTTATCAATGCCCTTTGGCATGACCTCTAGGAAGAAGGGTTCAGAACGGTAAACACTGAAATTCTTTCCCATGGCAGCCTTCACCCTGGGCTCCACTGTCACCAGGTAGTCCCCGTCGTCCAGCATGAGGAACTTGGGCACCTGAAAGTTTACATAGGAGGCCATATCCTCCACCTGCCGGAGGGGGAGATGATTAATGGCAGACTCCTTTATCGCGTAAGGACATTCCGCATTGTTGGTAATGATATCGCCGCCCTCATAGGTCAGGATATCCACCCGGTACTCCTCTGCCAGCCCGATAATCTTCCTATTGGATTCCGGGGGCAGAAGGGCGGAAAACACTACCTCACCTGTCCGGCAGTTGGTGATCATGCCGCCGTTGTAGGAAAGGATATAACTTCCATATTTTTCCAGTTCCAGCTCCTCTGCCAGAGGCTGCACCCCCGCCGTAGGCCTCCCCGACGCCAGCACCACGATCTTTCCGGCCTCCTGGGCCTTCATAAGCGCAGCCTTTGTCCTGGGCGTGATCATCTTGTCACGGTTCGTCAGTGTTCCGTCTAAATCCAATACGATCATATTATAGTCCATGTTATCTCTCCCCATGTGTACATTTTCCAATAGTTTATTGTACCAGAAAATGCAGCGGGGGACAACTATTTTACCTTGCGTTTCCGCATGCTGCACCTTGGCTGCCGGGAGGACGGCTGGAGCATGCAGAAACTCAAGTATTTTACATATTGCCCATAAGCTCCCTGATATGTTTCAGTCCGCGGAGCACTGCCGTCTTTCCATCCGGCCATGGATAGCATTCGATCGTAAGCGTATCCTGATAGCCGATTTCCTCTAGCGCCTCCAGGAAGGGCTTAAAATCGATCAGCCCCCAGCCAGGATAATTGCGGTTATTGTCTGCAATATGAACATGATGCAAGTGGCTGCCGCTGAGGAGCACCGGTTTTTTCCAATCCTGTTCTTCCATATTCATATGGTATGTGTCCAGGTGGACGCCCAGCTTGTCGCTGCCCACCCTGTCTATGATGTCCATGACCTCCTCTGCCCTCTGGAGGTAATTGGTCTCAAAGCGGTCAATGGCCTCAATAACAATGGTTCCCTTCCCCTTAGAGGCATAGTCGCACAGCTCCTTGCAGGCCTCGATCATACGCCTATCGATCTCCGCCCTGGGCACATCCTTCGGGATCTCCCCGCGCATGGAGCCGATGACAATGCTGCATTCCAGCAGGGAGGCCAGATCCAGATGATCCTTTAACCTCTGCACAGCCCTCCTTCTGACATCTGCATCCGGCGAGGTGATGGAAAGGCCCTCTCGTCCATAGGCCTGTCCTGTTCCGATACTCGATATGATCAGGCCTTTCTTTTCACAGTATTCCTTTATCCTTGGCCCGTCCACATCCGTTGGCTTCAAAAGATGAAGCTCCATGGAATCAAAGCCGTTTTCCGCCAGGAAGTCCGCTGTGCCGTAAATATCAGGGTCATTCAGCGGAAACGGGGAATTGACTGGGGCATCCAGGGCACAGGTAACACCAATCTTAAAATTCATACGTTGTCTCTCCTTTTATGAAATCCGGGCACCGCCAGTTTTTTATGCTGCAACAGGGCGCCCGCTGCCGGGTTCATGCAGTGCTACAGGGAAATCTCCCGGCGTACAGTACCGCACCTGTCAGTGGATGCCGTGATCCTGAGGGTAAGCGCCTCTCCCTCCCGGCTCTTGTTTGTATCCGCCCGGAGGATCCATTCCACCTTTTTCTCATTGGGCTTCCACATAGCCCTGTCGTGGGACCACTCTGCATCACGGCCAAAACGGCCCTCCAAATGCCCGATATTCCCTCTGTCCGTACAGCATTCAATATGGATATCACCATTTACACCCTCAAGCTTTACCTTAACAGGAGCAGCGGCATTTACATCCACTGCCTGGGAGCTTAAGTAAGTAGGCAGATAACCTGAATTGCGTATCACAGCACTCACTTTATAAATATTCTCAGCCAGAGGAGTAACGGAGGCTTCACGGATCACCAGCTTTGGCAGGGCCTTGGCAAGTTTGATGGTGAAGGAGGCCGCAGCCCCTGAAAGCTCCTCCAGATAGGATTCCGGCGGATTGCGCTCCACATAGATGCGGTTCCAGCCGCCCACCTCCACCTTGCCCAGCTGGGGGTGATCCACCGGCTCCCAGTCAAGATAGGCCTTTTTACCCATGACCTTATCCGCCCATTTCAGGATCGCCAGCTCCTTCTCTTCATCCTTTGCTGCAAAATGAAATTCCTTTGGGCGCTCTGTTCCGGCTGCATCATACACATTCCACAGCTCCAGCATAAAGGAAGGAATGCCCCACAGCTCAAAGGTCAGATCGCTTAGGGTACCGCCTCTTACCCGGCTTTTGTCCGGTGTAAAACCCCCAAAGGTGGACATGACCTCATACCCCAGGTCCTCCTTGCCCATAGCTCCCAGTGCATTGTACATGGACAGGTCTGCTCCCAGGAAATGGTCATCGCTCTTTCCGCTGAAGGGGCGCATGATCGCTCCGGCATTGGTGTGATAGGAGATCACTCCGGCAATATTGGGATGGTTATGTATGAAATAGGCCACAGCTCTTGTCTCCGGCTCTGAAAGCGGCAGCTCGCATGCACCATACTGAAGGCTCTCCGGCAGCCAGTTAGCGGGGTAATTTCTGTTCAGATTCACATCCTTTGGCATCGGTATCTCAAACCCCACTGTGTCTCCCTGGATAATGCCCTCAGGATATATACGGTAAAAGGTGCCCTGCTTTTCATAGGGCTTTCTCAGCACCATGAGACGGGGATCCTTTTCCGATACCTTCCACTCCCCGTCGGGATCCGGAATGCGCATCTGCGCTACCACACGGTCACCGTTGATATCCTTTGGCCTAAGGCCTGGCAGCGGCTGGCGCTCCTCCATGGGATATTTGCCATTGGAAACACCCTGCAGCCCTGTCTTTAAAATGGTCTCCACCCCGTCCGGGTTCAGCCTGGGGATAATGTAAAAAACCGTATCCTTTAAAAGCTGAGTCATATCCTCATCCTGCCCATAGGAGCACAAAAGGTTCTTAGCCAGGGAAAGCGCTGCATTTGTACCGCAGAATTCCTCTGAATGGGTGCAGGCCTCTGCATAGTAGCCCGGCTTCTCCTCCGGCGTTCCGGTGCTGTAATCTGTGATCTCCAACAGGGCGATCTCACGTCCCTCATGGGTAGTCCCTACGCTGGAAAGCCTGCAGAGCCCCGATGCCTCCGCTGCCATCTCCTTAAGGACTTCCATCAATTCCTCATAATCATAATAATAGTCAATCCTGATATCCTGGATCCTGCTCAACGCTTCATCTCCTCCTTCTCCCTCATAGTCCCTGCCGTCTCCTTCTCAGCGGCACGGCCCTCGTCCTCTTATTCCCTGACAGGCCTGGGAGGATATTCGGCCTTGTCAGGGAGCATGGTCTCATACTTCTTGCCTGTCATACTCCGGGCAAATTCCTCCTTTGCCTTCTCCACCAGCTCAGGCTCTGTCAGAAACCGCAGGGCAGTAAGGGCAGTCATGCGGGCGCCGTTTATCATGCTCTTAAATCCGATTTCCATACCTGTCACAGCAGCCACCTGCCAGCTGTGGAAGTTTGCCCCGATCGGGAAGCAGGCTCCCTTGTAGAAACAGGATGGGCAGATATGGGACACATCTCCCAGGTCAGAGGAGCCGTAGTCATTGTCCTCGTCGATGGGCATGACCCCGACATGGAGCTGGGTGTCAGGGGCACTCTTTGAGAAGGCCACGGAGGCCTTCCACTCCTCCGGTATCGTCTCATTGAGCTTGCGCGCATATTCAATATTCTCTGTACTCCACTCCTCCATAGGGATCGTCCTCATGCACTCATCCACCACATCGGCCACCACATGATTGTTGAGCACCGGATAGCATCCTCCCAGCCGCTCCACCTCCACACGCGTACCTGTCATGAGAGCCGCCCCCTTTGCAATATCGTGAAGGCGCTTTTCCACATCCATCATGGTATTGATATCGAGAGCACGGAAGGTGTATTTCACTGCAGCATAATCCGGCACCACATTCGGAGCACTTCCTCCATTGATAATGCAGTAGTGTATCCTCACATCCTGCGGTACGTGCTCCCTCAGATAATTGGCCGCCACGTCCATAAGCTCTACTGCATCCAGGGCGCTCCTTCCCAGCTGGGGATCGCAGGCAGCATGGGCGCTCTTGCCGTAAAACTTAAAGATCTGGCTGTTGGCACCTGTGAGAAGGCTGTAGGAAGAGCGGTTAAACTTGCCCGGATGCCAGCAAAGGGCAATATCCAACTCCTTAAAGGCTCCGCCTGAAGCCATGGCTCCCTTTCCGCCCACAGTTTCCTCTGCAGGGCAGGCATAAAATACAATGGTACCCTTCAGCTTCTTGGCCTCCATCTCATCCCGCAGCGCGATCAGCGCTCCGATGTTGGCTGAGCACATCAGGCAGTGGCCGCAGCCATGTCCCCAGCCGCCTTCTACCACCGGATCCCTGTAGCAGACATCCTTCTGGCTTAAGCCCGGAAGGGCGTCAAACTCTCCCAGAAGACCGATCACCGGATGTCCGGAACCATATACTGCCCTAAGGGCCGTGGGCAGGCCGCCGTAATCCCGTTCCACCTCAAAGCCAGCCTTTTCAAGCAGCTCCGTACATGCATCGGATGCAATAAATTCTCGGTTCCCCTGCTCCGGATTCTCCCAGATCTTCCGGGCCAGCCGGATGAGATCATCCTTTTCCTCGTCAATCCTCTTAAAACTGATATCCCCTAACATATGAAATCCTCCTGTGTTTTCCCGCCTGAGCCTTTTTCCGGGATTCTCTGCCCAGCCGGCCTTCCCGCAGCGGTAACGTTAAAATTCCTTTGTAATAACGACCTTGTCTCTCGTAATATCCCTGAGCGTCAGACATCCTGTCATGCGCATCGCATTTTTCAGCTCCCAGATCACCTTCTGCAGATAAATGGATACGCCGTAGCTGTCAGCTCCCTCTGCCGCCACCATAACCGGGCGTCCGATCAGAACGCCGTCCGCTCCCATGGCAATGGCCTTAAATACGTCCTCGCCATGGCGGAAGCCGCCGTCAATATAGATCTTGATGTCATTTCCAACTGCCCTTTTAATATCCTCCAGCACCTCGATCGTCGCCAGGGACTGGTCTAGGCTGTTTCCTGCATGGTTGGAGATCACGATCCCTGATGCCCCTGACTCACAGGCCTTTACTGCTCCCTGAGGCGTCATGATACCCTTTAATATATAGGGCCTGTCTGTGACAGAGAAAATTTCCTTTAAATGCTTTGCGGATTTAGGGGTTACAATTCCCGGAAGAGAATCGTACTTTGCATTGATGGACATATCTCCCAGGCCTACGCAGTCAATATCCGTCGCAATCGCAACTGCCCCCGCCTCATCGGCCTTTTTGATCCTCTCTATCATCTGTCCGTCCTCCCAGGACTTGATGGTAGGTACGCCCCTGCCGCTTCTCTCCTTAATGGCGTGCAGGCCGTCATCAAAAAAATGGACCAGCGGGTGATGTTTGGAATCTGCTACCCAGCCTACCAAGCCCACATCGGCGCAGCCATCGATCAGAGCCTTTGTATATCCATAATCATCGCTGTCCGTGGCACGCCCGTCTACACGCTCCATTCCCGGACGCTTAAAATGGCTGTCCGGAAATGCATTTTTTATCCATGCAATAGGAGCATTAAATACAGGTGCGCTCATGACTTCCCCGAAAAATTCGCAGGAGGTATCGATCTCGTCTCCATTTCCGCCCTCATACATGGTATCGCAGGCCAGCCGTATCTGCTGGAGCTTCTCATAATTGCGCTCTCCGCTCTTTCCACGCTCGCTGGAGACAAAACCGCACTTTGGCCGCAGGCTGTCGCATTCCCTGCAAGCCCTGCACCTGGGAGCCACCCTTGGACGTGCCTCATCCAGAATGCGGTTCCACTCCTGCCTTAACTCCATATACATCATCTGTGTTATATCTTTTGCCATATGTATTCTCCCATATGTTTGAACTCACTTGTTCTATTAGAATTCTTTCGTGATATAGATCTTATCCCTTGTGATGTCCTTCAAGCTCAGGCATCCTGTCATACGCATTGCATTCTGCAGCTCCCAGATCAGCTTCTGCATATAGATGGAAACGCCGTAAGCCTCTCCGCCCTCTGCTGCAATCATAAACGGACGTCCTACCAGCACACCGTCTGCTCCCAGGGCCAGAGCCTTGAACACATCCTCACCATGGCGGAAACCGCCGTCAATGTAGATCTTGATATCATTTCCAACTGCCTTTTTAATATCGGCCAGAACCTCGATGGTAGCCAAGGACTGGTCCAGGTTGTTTCCTGCATGGTTGGATACCACAATACCGGCAGCCCCTGCCTCACAGGCCTTCACTGCTCCCTGGGGAGTCATGATGCCCTTCAGGATATAGGGCTTCTCTGTGATAGAAAAGATTTCCTTTAGCTGCCTTGCTGACTTCGGATTGCTGAGGCCGGGAAGAATATCATATTTTCCATTAATGGACATATAGCCCAGGCCTACGCAGTCAATGTCTGTTGCAATGGCAATGGCACCAGCCTCGTCCGCCATTCTGATCTTATTCGGAAGCTTCTCATCATCCCAGGATTTGATGGTAGGAACGCCCAGGCCGCCTCTCTCCTTGATAGCTCTCAGTCCATCCTCATAGAAATGTACCAGAGGATGATGCTTGGAATCTGCCACCCAGCCAATGGTGCCCACATCGGCACAGCCGTCGATCAGAGCCTTGCTGAACGCGTAGTCATCACTGTCAATGGCCTTGCCGTCTACATTTTCAACGCCCGGCTTCTTAAAATGCGTATTGGGAAGCACGTTGCCCACCCACGCAATGGGCGCGTTAAAGATCGGGGCACGCATCTTATAGCCAAAGAAATCACTGGAGGAGTCGATCTCATCTCCATTTCCCCCCTCATAGATCGTATCGCAGGCCAGCTTGATCTGCTGGATCTTTTCGTAGTTGCGGATACCGCTGCGTCCCCTGTCGCTGGATACAAAGCCGCATTTTGGCCTTGCACTGTCGCACTCCTTACAGGCTTTGCACTTAGGCGCCATTCTCGGACGCGCTTCATCACAAATCCTGTTCCATTCCTTTCTCACTTCCATATACATCATCTGTGTTACATTTCTATCCATGATATTACCTCCTGAACCTTTTCTTATTTTCGATCTTCACGCCCTCCGGCCCTGCAGGCAGCCCGGACAGACCTTCCATTCCTTCCGTCAGCCCATTTCGTAGGCCGTATTTACGCTCCTGTCATTGCAGCGCAGGATGCCGTTTAATCCGACCATATCATTTGCCTGCTCCTTAATCACCATGCGTACATCACCCTGATCTCCCAATACATTGCGAATTGCCTGGTTTAACAGCTTTGCAAAGCGTTTCTTTACATCAAATCCCTTTCCCTTTGCTGTGTATACCAGCATAAAGGAGCCGAAGTTTTCGCTGTGGCAGTCCGCTGCCAGTTCCTTCACAGCCACTGTGGAAGCCTTCTCATCCAGGTTAAAGCCTTCTCCCACTGCACTTTTTATTCCAGCGATCAGATCCTTCATCTGCTCCTTTGAGCAGCCTTCTTTTACATATGCATATACATGTGTCATATTCTTATCCTCCAATCCATCAGCCCAGCCAGGGAGTGCTGTTTTCGCCGCGTGTCTCATCCAGATGCTTTATTGCGGCAGAGTCATATTTTAAAAGTGTCCCGTTCACTGCCCCATTGTCATATCCGTGCTCCTTCATATGGAAATACACATGGCCGATCTCCTCCGGATCCACCAGCGCCCTCAGGCGCTCATTCATCAGCTCTCCTGCACGCTTTTTATATGCATAAGGCGTGCCCTCCGGTGTATAGAGAACCGGGAAATAGCAATGGTGCACGCGCTCATTTGCCTCTCCATCCCGGAAAGCTTCCAGGATCACCAGCACATCCTCCTTCTCCAAGTGCAGCCCCTCGCAGAGGCTTTCTCTGGCGGCAGTGATCATTGCCTGCTTTTTGGCGCTGTCCGCATACCGGTCTGATACATAAAGTACAAGTGTCGTCATTTTTATCCCTCCTGTTGATCCTTCTCTGTTATTTGTCCTGATTCAGTGAGCCCAGATAGGCCATCATCTCTGCGTCCTCACAGCGCATAAGCCCTTCTACGGAAATAAACGGGTTCTCATGCTCCTCTAGAAGCACGACAGCATTCTCCGTCTCGCCTTCTCCAAAGGCCTCATCACAGGTTTCCTTAAACAGCTGTACAAATTCACTCTTATTTACAAAGCCCTTACCCTCCGCTGTATAACAGAGCATGATCTTTGACCGCTTCATCACCTCATCACAGTGATCCGGATCAAATTCATGAAGATACACATGCTCAAAATTCGGCGCAAGCTTCAGCCCCATGGTCTCGCATTTCTGGCAGCCCTCTATGAACCGCGCCTTCTGCTCCTCTGAATAGCCTGCCGGGATAAACCCAATCAACATTGCCATATACCATATCCTCCTTATTTATTCTGGTAAGCCAGCTGGGCCGCCACTGCCTCCGGATCCTCGCAGCGCATTTCTCCCTCGCAGGAGATCATCCAGTTGGTATGCTCTTCTATCACCACCGAGTCATAAAGGGTATCCTCTGCTCCAAAGATCTCATCACATTTTTCGCGAAACAGCTCTGCGATCCTGCTCTTTGAGGCGGTCACCTTTCCTGCTCCCGTGTAGATCACCAGATATTTTGTTTTTTTCATCACCTCATCACAGTGGCTGGTATCAAATTCGTGAAGATATACGTGCTCATATATCCTGGGCATATCAAATCCAATACACTCCACATCGCCCAGCGCTGCGATAAACCTGTCCTTTAACTCCTGGGTATAGCCCTTTGGAAGAAAGGCTGTTACCATTGCCATGCTTTATCCCTCTTTTCCCTCTTGTTATTTAAAATAGGCTTCCTCCACCTTTTTGATATGTTCCAGGGCACCGCCGTTGCAGGTGCTTTTTAAAAATGCCTCTGCCATCTCGCAGGCCTTCCCCGGCGTCACTACCATGGCTCCCATCGCCATCATGTTCACCTGATTAAAGGCATGGATGCGCTCCGCCGTAAAAATGCTCTCACAGGGCACGCAGTAGATCCCCTTGATCTTATTGGCAACCAGAGAAACTCCTGCTCCGCTGCCACACATAACGATCCCCCGCTCGCACTCTCCGCTTTTGATCTTTCCGGCTACACCCTCCACGGTATCCACAAAAAAGAACTGGCTGTCCTCCTGCTCTGTCTGGCCCATATCACAGACCTCATAGCCCTTTTCCAGCAGATACTCTTTTACTTTCTCCTTTAATAAAAATGCGGAACCCTGTCCACCGATCGCTACCTTCATTCTTCCAACTTCCCTTTCTCTTTTTATTTGCAGTTCCTATAACAGGCTTTCTCTCTGAGGAGGCATGATCCCTGCTCTCAGCATCTGTCCATTCATTTCCTGCCTGCGGCCTCCATAGATATGGCAGGCCACAAAGTGTCCCTTCCCCACATCCTCAAGGGCCGGTTTTTCGGCCCTGCACAGCTCCGTGGCATAGGTACAGCGGGTAGCAAAGGGGCAGCCTTTCGGCGGGTTGATCGGTGTAGGCACATCTCCCTCCAGGATCACCTTCCGTCTCTTAAAGGCAGGGTCCGGGATAGGGATAGCGGATATCAGGGCTCTGGTATAGGGATGGAGCATGTTTCCAAACAGCTCATCCTTTTCTGAGAGCTCCACCATATTCCCCAGATAGATCACCCCGATACGGTCGCATAAGTGCTTTACCACGCTTAGATTGTGTGAGATAAAAATATAGGTCAGGCTGAATTTCTCCTGAAGCTCCTTCATAAGGTTCAATATCTGAGCCTGTACAGAGACATCCAGAGCAGATACCGGCTCATCGCATACCAGTATCTCCGGGTTTAAAGCCAGAGCTCTGGCCACACCGATCCTCTGCCTCTGTCCGCCGGAAAACTCATGAGGGTAACGGTCATAATAGGTCTCAGGCAGTCCCACATCACGCATAAGCTTCCTTGCCTGCTTTTCATTTTCCTCCCTGCTGCCTGCCTTGTGGATGACCATTGGTTCGCAGATACTTCTTCCAATCGTAAATCTGGGATCAAGGGTGGAATAAGCGTCCTGGAAGATCATCTGTGCCTTTTTCCTGTATTCAAACAGCTGCTCTCTTCCATAGCTCCAGATATCCTCTCCCTTGTACAGTATCTGACCGGAGGTAGGGCGCTCCAAACGGACAATCGCCCTGCCGGAGGTGGATTTTCCGCAGCCTGACTCCCCTACGATCCCCAGGGTTTCTCCCTTATACACATCAAAGGAGATGCCATTGACTGCCTGGACCTTATTTTTCTGGGACCATATTTTTCCCTTTACTTTCATCTTGATCGGGTAATGGATCTTTAAATCCTTTACCGACAGAATCACTTCTCTCAATTTCCGTCCCTCCCTGCATATAAATGGCATCTGACCTTTCTTCCATCCCCTAACTCATAAAGCTCCGGGGCCTTTTCCATACAGAGCGGCCTGCATTTTTCGCATCTCGGAGCAAACCGGCAGCCCTTCGGAAAATTCACTGCGCTGGGCACAGAGCCCTTGATGGCATAGAGCCTGTCCACATCCTCGTGGAGCTTTGGAATGGATTTTAACAGTCCCTGTGTGTAAGGATGCTTCGGCGATGCAAAAATATCTGCCACTGCTGCATATTCAATGGCCTGTCCTGCATACATAACAAGGACATTGTCAGCCATCTCAGCCACCACACCCATGTCATGGGTAATAAGGATAATCGCCGTTCCCAGCTTCTCCTTCAGATCGGTCATAAGCCGCAGGATCTGTGCCTGAATGGTAACATCCAGGGCTGTGGTAGGCTCGTCTGCTATAAGGATGCGCGGATTGCATGACAATGCCATGGCGATCATCACCCTCTGTCTCATACCTCCGGAAAGCTGATGGGGATACTGGTCCACAGTGAGCTCCGGAGAAGGGATCCCTACCAGACGCAGCATGTCAATGGCATGGCTCCTGGCCTCCTTTTTGCTGATCTTCTGGTGGTAATGCAGGATTTGATGGATCTGCTGTCCCACGGTAAATACAGGATTTAACGAGGTCATAGGCTCCTGAAAGATCATGGAAATATCATTTCCACGTATGCGCTGCATTTCCTTTTCACTTAAAGCCAACAGGTTTTTTCCCTCAAACAGGATCTCGCTTCCCGGCTCCACCTTTCCGGGAGGGCTCTGGACAATGCCCATAACCGACAAGGAGCTTACGCTCTTACCGCAGCCGGACTCTCCCACAATTGCAAGGGTCTCTTTTTCCGCCAGCTTATAGCTTAAGCCGTCCACGCTGTGGACAACGCCTTCTTCTGTGTAAAAGTAGGTCTTCAGATTTTTTACTTCTAATATGTTCTTTTCCATTGTCACATCCCCATTCAGCTGTTTTTCAGTTTCGGGTCAAGGGCATCCCGCAAGCCATCTCCCACCAGGCTGAAGCTCAACACTACCATGGTGATGGCGATACCGGGAATGATCGCATGGATAGGCTGCAGCCGTATCATCTCCCTCGCCTGGTTCATCATAGCGCCCCACTCTGCTGTGGGCGGCTGCACTCCCAGACCTAAGAAAGACAGGGAGGAGGAGGTCAAGATGGCCGTACCCAGGGCCAATGTCACATCCACGATAATAAGGGACACGCAGTTTGGAAGAATATGGGTAAGAAGAATGCGGGCATTGCTTGCTCCAAATATCTGGCAGGCCTGCACATACTCCCTCTTTTTTAAGCTCATCACCATACCCCTTGTGCGTCTCGCCATACCGGGAATAGAGAAAAAGGAAATTGCAATAATGGTGTTCATTGTGCCCGAACCCAGGATCGCTACCACCAGGATCGCAAGGAGCAGTCCCGGAAACGCCATCAAAATATCCACCATACGGGACAAGATGGTATCTGTACGGCCGCCAAAATAGCCTGCCATAAGTCCCAGAAAGATACCTGTCACAGAGCCTATGGCAACTGCCAGGAAGCTTACGAGAAGAGTGGTGCGGGCACCGTAGATCATCCTAACAAGAGTATCGCGTCCCAGATTATCTGTTCCCAGCCAGTGTCCCGGACCAGGAAGAAGATACTTGCTTCCCAGCTCCACTGCATAGGGATCTCCCTTGATGACAAAGGGCCCCAGGATCGCTACCAAAAAGAATGCGATGAGGACAATGCTCCCTATAATCGTGGCTGGCCGCTTCACAAAACGTCTCAGAACCGGGTTTTTTATCAGTTTATTCTTTGCCATATCGTATCCTGCTCCTTAATTGTATGAAATCCGCGGGTCAAAAAGGCCGTAGCAAAGGTCTGTGATCAGGTTCACTACCACGAAGACCAGGGCAAACAGAAGGATCGTTCCCTGTACCACAGGATAGTCACGGCTCATAACGCCGGAGACCATGTAGCTTCCCATACCGTTGATAGAGAAAACGGACTCGGTAATGGCAGCGCCTGTAAGCAGGGAGCCAAATTGGAAGCCGATGATGGTAACAACAGGGATCATGGCATTGCGGACCGCATTTTTATAGATCACCACATGCCGAGGAATGCCGCAGGCCCAGGCTGTCCGTATATAGTCTTCTCCCAGCACGTCCAGCATGGAGGAACGCATGGTCCTGGAGATCGTAGCAATGGACTGGGCAGCCAGGGAGGTCACCGGAAGGATATAATGCTTCCATGAGGAAAGGCCCATGACCGGCAGCCATTTTAACTGCACTCCAAACACGACCATCAAAATGATGCACAGGAAAAATATGGGGGTGGATACGGCCACCAGGGACAATACCATGATCAGGCTGTCAAATATTTTTCCTCTGTGAAGGGCTGCTGTCACTCCCAGGACGATCCCTATGACCGTGGACAGACAGGCCGCTATCACTGCGATTTTAAAGGTATTGGGATAGCGGTCACCGATCTCCTTTGATACGGGAAGATTTCTGAAATAGGTCCGGCCCATATCACCTTTTAAAAGGTTCTTTATATAGCTCCCGTACTGGATCACCACAGGCTTATCCAGGCCAAATTTTTCCTGAAGCTCGTGGTACTGCTCCTCTGTCGCTTCTGCCCCCAATATATTCCGCACAGGATCACCCGGAACCAGCCTGGTAAGGGATACAATGAGGAAGGATACGATCAGCAGGACGGGGATGATCTGTATGATACGTTTTATCAGATATTCAAGCATAAGTAAGGTTTGCCTCCTTCCTGGTTCTAATATGGCCGGGAACATGGATATTGTCCCGGCCATAAGGATTGTTATTTTGTAATGACTGTCTGGTCAAACTCAAGCACGCCTCCTGCATTGCACCAGAGTCCCTGGATCTTTGCAGAATAGCAGAGGATATCTACCATCTCAGCAATATTGATCTGTGGCGGATCCTCCTTGTAGCAGATGTGCTGGATCTGATGGAACAGATCCAGGCGCGCCTCATCGTCCATGGTGGCATTGGCCTTTGCGGATAATTCGTCTACCTGTGCGTTGCTGTAGAAGCCATTGTTCTGAGCTCCGTTTGTTCCATCCGGAGAAGTCTCATACCAGGTATGCACCACGCTTCCGAATTCACGTGTTCTGCCGCCTGTCTCCTTGATGAACAGCGGATAATCAAAGTCTTCAATGCGGCTTCCGCCGATCTTCTCCTGATATACAGAATTCTCTACCGGGACAACTTCGGCCTTTACGCCGATCTCTGCCAGCTGCGCGGATACTGCCTCTGCCAGTTCTACATATTTATAGCCTGTGGTAGATGCATAGATCTTGGTCTCAAAACCATCCGGATAGCCTGCCTCTGCAAGAAGCTCCTTGGCCTTTGCCTGATCCTGGTCAATATGTCCCTCATCCAGGAAGCCCCAGATCACATGGCTTGAAAAGCCCTTTACTTCGTTCCAGAAGTCACCGTACAGATTCTGGGCAATGGCATTTACATCAAGAGCGTATACAAGAGCCTGGCGCACCTTTACATTTGACATGATCGGGTCATTGCAGCCAAAGCGGACATTGTAGATCGAGCAGTTGTCAGAGCCTGTTACCACGAAATCCGGGTTCTGTTTTAACAGCTGTGCAGACTCTGCAGATAAGCCGTAAGCCACATCCACCTCTCCGGATTCCAGAGCGGCCGCACGTGCAGAGGTATCAGGAATAAATACCACCTTCAGGTACTGCGTCTTTGCATTCTCGCCTGTCACGGAAACCGTATAGTAGTTGGGGTTTGCTTCCAACAGCACATATTCGCCGGACTTCCATTCCTTGATCTGGTAAGGGCCGGACGCGTTCATTGTCTCATAGGACCAGCCTAACTCATCCAACGGATATTTTTCCAAAAGTTCCGCATCCCATACACCGGAACTGTAGCTGCACAGGATACGCATCATAGAAGGCGCAGGCTCATAAGTGGTGATGGAAAAATGCAGGTCATCAATATAGTCAACGCTCTTAAACTGTGCGTAATGTCCTTTTGGAACTGCCAGAGGATTGGCCTCTGCAAACGGAACCAGTACCTTAAGGGTAGCTACCACATCTTTTGCCGTGATCGGATTGCCCTTGGCGAACTTCATGCCGTCTTTTAAAGTAAACGTCCATGTAAGCTCATCCTCAGAGACCTCATAATCCGTGATCAGGGCCATCTTTACTTCCTCAGCAAATTCACTGCCTGGCTCTGCAAGCACCAGCTCATTCACCATCTGAGTAGTCTCCATCATCGTCATAAAGGATGGTGTAGTCGTCATCATCGTCAATCCGCAGAGGGAAGGCGGTTCCTGGTCGATCGCCAGAACAATCGTGTCCCTGTACTCTTGCGCCGGAGCATCCTCAGCCTCACCGCCCGCCTGTGAGGGGGCCTGGGAAGCATTCCCTTCCGTTGTTTTCGTGGAAGAACCACTGCCACAGGCTGCTACCGATGCAGCCATTGTCATACAGACAATTAATCCGGCGACTCGTTTCAAAAGATTCTTCTTCATAACGTTGTCCTCTCTTTTCTTCTTAGTAAAAATAGTTTCACGTACATACCCATATATCGCTGCAGCAGGTATTTCTGATAGTTAAAGCATATACCCTGCCAGTAGATTTGTCAATGTTTTTTTGTTTAGTCATTAAATTTCAGAATATTCTCGAAATTGTTTTTGTAGCGATTTTTTCAAAGAATTTTTGTGTTTTTTGATAGATATATCAATATTTTTGCCTATTTAATCATGCCTTTTTAACATATTTTTGGTGGATTTATTTCTTGTTTTCTTCTTGTTTTTCTTCGTCCTTTGTTTTATAATTAGTTTAATAATTAAACAACTTTTCATGGACTTGTATTTATTTTCCAATATGTTATGATATATAGAAAGGATAAACTCCCCCAGCTTTATATGCTATGGGCGGATGTAGGAGGGTATATATGACAATCGCAGAACAGAACCTGAAATATATGGATGATATGGCCTTAACCACACAGCTAATCAACCAGCGTCCCGGACGTATGATACAGCTTGCATCCTTACTGAACCGGTATGCGTCCCGGCCAAAATATTTTGGCGATGGCGATTATGTATCTCTGATCGAGATCGGTATTCTGGTCTATATCTCCTCCTTTCCCGGAGTAACAAATGCTATTCTGTGTGAACAGTTCGGCCGGACAAAGGGTGCCATTTCCCAACTCATCCGAAAACTGGAGGATAAAAATTACATACAGCGGGAATCCAATCCTGAGGATGCGAAATCTTATCTGTTCTACACTACTTTAAAGGGAATGCGTCTGATCCAGAAGATCAACGAGAAAGACATGAACGATTCCAATGGAACCCTGATGCGCCTGCTCCAGATATGTCCCCTGGAGGATATCCAAACCTTTTTCCGCATGGTAGATATCTATATTACAATCCTCATCAGCCAGATATCCGAAGAAAACGAAGCAGTAGCAAAGGCAGAGGTAAAAAAGAAGGAGAAAGCCGGTCAGGCTGTCCCTCTTGATGAAACTGCAGAAAATGCAGGATAATTCTTTGTACCCTGTCCCCCCGCTGCACATTCTCCCGAATCAGCAATACACTATACTATAACCCATTTTCAGGAGGATGTTATGAAAAAACGCAGAAGACTGCTGCAGTCCCTGGCTGCAGCCTTGTTCTCTCTTGCCCTTTTATCAGGCTGCAGCCTGCCGGGAGGGACGGGAAGCTCGGACCGAAAGCCCCTTGTGCTCAATGAGGTGGCCCATTCCATCTTCTATGCGCCCCAGTATGCAGCCATCGAGCTGGGATATTTTGAGGATGAGGGGATTGACCTCACACTGGTAAACGGCGGCGGAGCCGACAAGGTAATGACCGCCCTGATCTCCGGCGATGCCCAGATCGGCTTCATGGGCTCGGAAGCCAGCATCTACGTATATCAGGAGGGCTCCCAGGACTACGCCATAAGCTTCGCCCAGCTGACCCAGCGAGCCGGGAATTTCCTGGTAGGGCGGCAGTTGGAGGGAGACTTTCAGTGGGAAAGCTTAAAGGGGAAGAAGGTGCTGGGCGGAAGGGCAGGCGGTCTACCTAACCACGATGTAACATGGGAGCACATTAGAGGGATTTATGAGTGGACAAGCGGAAAAGCCCCAAATTTAAAGGTTTTTCAGTATGAGGAAAGGGTTATATCCGCCTCTTAGCACAACTGCATTATATTACTTTGCTTGAAAAAGGACAGGCCTGACCGTAAAGGTTGGGTCTTTTTCATGCGCCTTTACCTTCAGCATCAAGAGCTTTTGCCCCACAAAACAGATTTTAGTGAAAATTTTGAAAATCGGTATTCCTACATTGACTTTCCAGCTTCTTACCAGTCTTTCTATCGCGCTGATTAACAGGGCCGCAAATGGATATGATGACGCGGTGATTGCTGGAATGGGGGCCGTCACATCTCGGCTATCATCACTGCATTCATGGCAATACAATTACACAAAGAGTTGGCAATAACAGAAACAAAATTACTTGCTTATGTTTTACCCTGATAAACATGTCACGGAAAATCTGTACCGCCAACCGGATTATGAGTACGTCCACAAAGAATTAAAGCGTGTTGGTGTGACGTAAGAGATTAAAGCACGCATTACTCGGCTGTATAACTGGTCTAAGGAAGAAGCCGCCAAGCCGCAGGGTAAAGGCAGTATTATGACGCAGCTATGGCAGGCGCAGTACGAAAAGTACAAAAGAACCCGCTGCCAGATTGACAAGGTGAAGCCGCTGCCCGCTATCTGGAAAATCTGAAAGCTGACGATGAGCCGATCACCCCGAAAAATGGCAAGCCGAAATGGATAGGCTGTCGGCGCAGAAAGATTTGCAGTACCAGCAGATGAAAGCCATGTGGGAGGAAATTAAGGCCGTGGAGAATTTGAGGAAGGTCGCTGAGAAGCTGGCAAAGGAACAGCCCGACCAGAACCAGAAAAAGGAGGATCACGAGTTATGAGCATAGCAAAACCGCCGTACAGAAAAATCTTCCATACGGCGGCTTGTGCTTTCATTTTCCGAACAAATCGCTGTGCGTCCCGGTACGGGCCAATGTCAGTACCAGCACATCGTCCTCAATGCGGTAAACCAGCAGCCAGTCCGGCTGAATATGACATTCCCGGTGTCCTACCCAATCGCCGGACAGCACGTGGTCTTTGTTCTTCTCTGGCAGCGTTTCCCCCCGTGATAAGGCCCGGATAATATCATCCAGCAGATCAATATTGAGGTGGCGCTTCAATGCCAGCTTATAGTCTTTTTTGAACTGTGTCGTCCAAACAATGTCACGGTTCATCGTTTCAGCTCCCGAAGTGCTTCTTCTACATCGGAGTAGTGCTTCACGCTGGGATCACGCGCAATACGTTCTGCTTCCAGCATAGCGGCAATGGTTTCTTTGTTGGGCTGTTCCAGCCGGACTTCAAAGGGAAAACCGCCGACACGCAAAGACTGACGCAGAAACACATTGATTGCAGTCGTCAGGTTCATACCCAACTCGCCATAAAGCGTTTCGCACTGTTTTTTGATGTCGCTGTCCATGCGGACGCTGAAATTTGTCGTGCTTGCCATAGTATCAACCCCTTTCTCATTTCATTGCACTTATAGTATATGCGAATTGCAATGCAAAATCAACTCAGCAGACATAAAATTTACAAATTTTTAAGGAGCCCAAAATTCATCCCAAAATTCACCGCCAAAATGCAAACAATGCTTTTGACGATTACCGTCCAAATCCCGGTGCCGCCTATGCCGCCCACACCCGCAGCCGCAAAGAAGCCGGAGCCGGTTTTCACAAAAGAGCAGCCTACCGTGTGCCGCTGCCATGTGCGCTATGACAACCGGGCAGCATGAGAAAACCTCTGTCATGGATTACCGGTAGTACCGCAGGGCGCAGCGTCTGGTACATGAGTGCTGCAATTATAAATGCGTACACGTGCCATTATAGACCAAAGGAGCAAACCTATGTCAGACAACCGAAAATATTATTACCTGAAGCTGAAAGAAAACTTTTTCACCGATGAAAAGAGGGTGATTATGAAAACTATGCAGGACGGGCTGCTGTATTCCAACCTGTTGTTGAAAATGTATCTTATGTCGCTAAAGAGCAACTGCGTTCTTATGCTGAACGGTCATCTTCCCCCCACACGCCAGACCATAGCCACTTTTATCCGCCACCAGATCGGAACCGTGGAACAGGCGTTACGGGCAGTCCTCTACTGAGGGGGAGCGCAAGAAGAAAGAACGGATGCGTTTGAAGCGCCAAAAACTGCTTTCATCCGGTAAAGCGGACATTTGTCCACCAGAGATTAGATATTAGAGATAAAAATATAGAGAGTAGAGAGTGTGACAGCACACACGCCTATGGCCGTTACAAAAATGTTTTTCAAAGTGACGAGGAATTATCCGAACTGCCTACCTTGTGGCAGACCCACATTGACCGGCTATCCGAGTACATGGCGTCCACCGGCAAACGGTATCAGAATCATGCCGCCACAATCCACCACTGATCTGCCCCTTGCCGGGGATGAGTACATAGACCCGGCTGACGGGCTTATCCACACTGTAAGAAATGCGGCGGCAACCGCCAGACCATCGTTCCCTGTTTTGGAAAACCCGGCTATTTCATGCTCCGCTGTATCTGCCCTTGTCAGGCCGAGGCAGAGCGCCAGCGCAAAGAGGCCGGGGAACAAAGAAACCGCATGGCGAGTATCAAGCGCCGGAGGGCGCAGGGGCTTCAAGACCGCTATCTGTATGATTATACCTTTGCCAACAATAACGGGCAAAACCCGCTAATGAAGAAAGCCTGCGCCTATGTGGAGCATTGGGACGAGGTATACCGGGAGAACACCGGGCTTCTTCTGTTCGGGAATGTGGGGACCGGGAAAGCCTTTTTTGTCGGTTGTATCGCCAATGCGCTGCTTGACCGGGATATTCCGGTGCTTATGACGAATTTTCCCGTCATTCTGAACCGGCTGACAGGTATGTTCTCCGAGGACGGGGCAGATTCTATCGCAAGTCTGGGAATGTATGACCTGCTGATTATTGACGATTTAGGTGTGGAGCGCAACACCGAATACGCAATGGAGCAGATATTCACCGTCATTGACTGCCGCTACCGCAGCCGCAAGGCCACCACAGGCCGGGAGGTGGTTCTCATTTCTATGCGACAATTTTTGACAGGATACCACTTGTCAAAAAAATGTAGTTCCACCTCCGGGATATACCGGCTATGTATATGGAATTTCATTACCGCTAAAGTTATATTATCTTTCATGCGTCCGTGTGGCCTTATGCCGCCCGGACGTTTTTCTGTTCTCATAGTATATCCTCGGGCCAATTTGGCCCGAAGCGTGGAGAAAGACTAAAAAGCGGTACTTTTTATCGGGTGCCGCTCTTTAGCATTTCCCCACAAGACGAGAGGGAAACGTGCCGCATAGGATAAGCCTATCCTTTCATACGATTATATGAGACAAAATTTGAGGTGATTATCATAAGAAGGCAGAAGGAGGTTTGTTACTTACTTCAAAAAAACGATTCTGATATTTCCGAGATTACAAAGAAAAAAGAGGCTCTGCTCAGGCAGGGCTATCTGGTAGTTACAATTATTGAAGGCAATCAAAAAATGGAAAGTGGATTGCGGGATGTTGTTCGGAACCATTTTCACTAATCGTCTACAACATTGTGCTATTCTGCCTATATGGTAAAATATAGGTATAAGGTTAATAGCAAAGGAGGTCACTATTTATGATTACAACTAAAATAAATACTCCCCTTGTAATAGACGGTTATGTTCGGCTTTCCAGAGACGATAACAAGCGAAACTATTCGTCTATCGAAAATCAAAAGCTGATTATTCAAAAATATGCCGAAGATAATAATATGATTGTCCGCCATATATACGAGGATGACGGTATTTCCGGTTACTCTTTTAATCGTCCTGACTTTCAGAAAATGATGGCGAATCTTGACACCATAGATGTGATTGTGGCAAAAGACCTTTCCCGGATTGGCAGGCATAATGCAAAGGTACTGCTCTTTTTGGAGGAAATGGAGGAACAGGGAAAGCGTGTTATCTTAATTGATGATAACTATGATACCCTTTACTCTGACGACGATATTATCGGAATCAAGACATGGGATAATGAACGCCATGTTAAAAATACCAGCCGGAAGGTAAAGCGAATCAAAAAAATGGAACAGGAAAATGGGACTTTGAAATGCGCCCCACCCTTCGGTTATACACAGCACCCGTTGAATAAACAGATGGTTTTGATTGATGAAGAAGCCGCTGCTATTCTGAATCTGGAAAAAGACCTTTATCTGGAAGGAAACGGGATTCGCAGAGTTGCGGAGATTCTTTCAAAACGTGGTGTTCCCACTCCTACCATGTTACAGAAAGAACGGTATGAATCTTTAGGACTGCCTTATAACCGTGAAGTCGCTTATATGTGGAGCTATGGCATGGTAAAAGATACCCTGTTTAACGACTACCATAACGGAATACTTCGTACCCACAAGCGGGAACGTGTTACCATAAACGGTAAGGATAAAAAAATCCCCAAGGAACAACAATATGTATTTCCCAATCATCACCCGAAAATATTTGATGATGATACCATGAAACTCCTTTTTGAAGTGAAGGACAGCCGCCACAACAGCAAGTATCGCGGACAGAAGAAGCATATCAATCTCTTTTCCGGTTGTTTGTACTGCAAAGACTGCGGTATGAAGCTGACTGCTATCAACCGCCCCAATCGTGGGAAATATTATGTTTGCGGCACTTACAATAAAAAAGGAAAGCAATTTTGCCAGCACGCCCACTTAGTAACCGAAGAAACCCTGACTGATGCTTTGATTAAGTATCTCACTCTTTGCCGGGACAGTCTGACAGATATTATACAAAATTTTGACTTATCAAAATTAAAGGTTGATACTTATTCCACCAACGACAGTCAGCAGAGATTAGAAAGTGAACTGGAAAAAGTAAAAAATGAGTTGAAAACGCTGATTGCTCAAAAAGTAAAAGAGATAACAGCTAACCCGTCCATGAATGAAATTATCAATGAGACGTATGCGGCTCTGCAAACTGAAAAAATGGAACGCATTTCTGCCATTGAAAAAACCTTGCAGGATTTAACCAAAGAACCGCATATCCCTGTAACTACGATAAAGCCCAATCTTCAAACCGCACTGGATATTCTGAATGAAGTTCTGGAACAGAAATCATTGACCCGGACAGACATTGAGGTACTTGTGGAAAAAATCATTGTAGATAAAGATGGAAACGTGGACATTTACTTGAAACACGGCCTTGGCAATCTGGCGGCTTATGATTTTAAGGCAGACAAGGAAAATCTGAAATTGACTATGCTGATTGAAGCAATCCGGCTTCTGGCAAAAGACGAAACAGGTTTTACCTCTGTTAAATTCCTTGCAGAAAGCCTGAAATCTATGGGCTATCCCATGCACAAGAAGAAATTCGTGACCTACATGGAGCACCTGCTGGACTTAGGACTGGTTGAAAAAACTGGAATCTACCACTATCCATACAGAATAGTCGCCTCTCGACAAAAACTGCATGATGTGGAAAATATGTTCATCATGCTGGGGCAGACAGGCGGTATGCCCCAGATGGTATTTGAATATATCCTGAAAAAGCACGGTATTGACCCGGCCGCTGACCTGACTATTGACCAGAGCATCAGCTTCGGGCTGACGGCTGCTGCTTTTACCAGCAATGATGCCGACTACACAGTGGAATTTGAACCCTTTGCCACTACGCTGGAGATGGAGGGGAACGGATATGTGGTAGCCTCCCTTGGGACAGAATCCGGCTATGTGCCTTATACGGCTTACTGCGCAAGGAAGAGCTATATGGAGCAGAATCCGGAGATCATACAGAAATTTACAAATGCGGTCCAAAGGGGCCTTGACTATGTCAATTCCCACTCATCCGAGGAAATCGCAAAGACGATCCAGCCCCAGTTCAAGGAAACTCCTGTGGAAAAGATTTCCGCCATTGTAGAGCGCTATAAGGAGCAGGATACATGGAAGGGCGATACGGTTTTTGAAAAGGAAAGCTTTGAGCTGCTGGAGAATATCTTAGAGGAGGCCGGTGAGCTGAAGGAGCGGGTGCCTTATGAGGAGCTGGTGACAACGGAATTTTCTGTATCAGCAAAAAAACACTAAAAGCTTTCTGACAGGCGCACTCAAATGAAACAGGGATGCTGACAGCAATTGGCCGAAATGGCCTGCTGCAGCATCCCTGCTTTTTTATCAGCAACAAGTCTCAATGCATCCCAGGGCGATCATCTTCCTGCGGCAGCTGCACTGTCTGCAGCGCCCGCAGGATTTCCGTCACCTCCGCTATGTTCAAAGCTCCGGGCATTTTCATCACCCGTGCTGCCTGCTGTTTTCATCTGCCAAGCCGCGATCAGCTTTTTCAGGTAATCCATATAGCCGGCCTCTCTGACACTTCCGGCTGTAACTACATTGACCTCCCCCAGCTTTTTGCCGCCCAGGGCATATTCCAGGACTCCGGCCTTCTGCCCCGGCTCCACCGGTGCGGGCATTGCCTCCTCCAGGATCAGGTTCCTTTCAATGCCTCCGAAGTCCTCTCCCTTCAGGCTCAGATAGGAAAATGTCCCTTCATAGGCCAGCTCCACCTCATCCTCCACGCCTCCTTCCACAGGCATCACAGGCAGTGGCAGAGGTTCTTTGTCCTCATAAAGGCGGCAGTTGGCATAGCCGTAGTTTAAAAGGGTCTGGGCGTCTGCAAAGCGGACCTTGTAATCAGGGGCAGCCATGATCGCGGCGATCAGGCGCACACCATCTTTCTCCGCCGTGGCAGACAGGCAGTATTTTGCCAGGGAGGTGGAGCCTGTTTTGAGGCCTGTGACGTTGAAATTTGTCGCCATCTTCAAAAGCTTATTGGTGTTGGAAAGGCCGAACTCCTTTGTTCCCTGCTTTGTCACATGGGTGATATTCTCCATCCATATGGTGGAGTAGTTGTGTATCTGGGGATATCGGTTTATCAGCTCCCGGCTCATGATGGCAATGTCCCTGGCCGTTGTCAGATGCTCCGGATCCTCCGTCAGCCCGCAGCAGTCCACAAAATGGGTGTTGGTCATCCCCAGGCCTGCCGCCCGCTCATTCATCATCCGCACAAATTCCTCCTCTGTCCCCGCTATGTACTCTGCCATGGCAACAGAGGCGTCATTTCCGGAGGCAATGACAATGCACTTGATCAAAGTCTCCACTGTCTGCTTTTCGCCCTCCTCCAAAAACACCTGGGAGCCTCCCATGGATTTTGCCCTGGCGCTGGTGACGACCTCGTCTGTCAGCCGGATCTTCCCCGCCTGCAGGGCATCAAAGATCAGGATCAAGGTCATAACCTTTGTGACGCTGGCAGGGCTGCGCCTTTCATCCGCCCCTTTTTCGTAGATCACCTGGCCGGTGGAAGCCTCCATAAGGACAGCCGAGGGAGCGGCAACCTGCACAGCACCTCCGGACTCAGGCTCTGTTCCGGCCGGAAGTGCGGTTCCGGCTGACAGGGCCGCTCCGTCAGGATCCTGCCCCACGCTCCAGCCATGGCCCTCCTCCTGCCCGCCTGCACCGGCAGTTTCTTTCTCCGCCGCATTTCCCGCAACCAACGCCCCCGCCGGAATGGCAAGCTCTGGTTCCTGGGCCAGAGCCAGGGCCTGAGGCTGTGCTGACAGCAATGTGACTGCGCATATGATCGCTGTGATCCGTTTCATTCCTTTCCTTCCTCCAGTCAAACTCTTCTACTACTCATTGTATGGAGGAGGACAGACATGATATGACAAGAGGGCGTTTTCACACAGATATTTTAAGAGAAAAAGGGCTGCCCGGTATCCCGGACAGCCGCCCTTTAAATCTTAAACAAACGGGGAACGCGAACTCCGCTTTGCTCCGTTATACTTCCTTCAATGCCTGCCTTAAATCCTCTGCCATCTTCTCGTACTCAGCATCGGTCAGCATGGTCCTTCCGCTGTTCATCTCGAAGGTGCCGCCCCACTCTTCGCCGCCTTCATACTTCGGAACAATGTGGAAATGCAGATGATGTCCGGTATCGCCGTATGCGCCGTAGTTTACCTTGTCAGGATGGAATACCTTGTGTACGGCTCTTGCAACCTGTGCCACCTCTGCAAAGTAATCATTTCTCTCCTCATCCGTCAGGTCGATGAGCTCGCTCACATGCTTCTTGTGTGCCAGGATCACTCTGCCCTTCTTGCTCTGCTCCTTGAATACATAGAGGAAGCCTGTCTTCATCTCACAAACTGGATAACCAAATTTTGCTACTAATTCTCCCTGCATGCAATATGCGCAATTCGGATCTTTTACCATTTCTGCCATCACCTTTATCTCCTTTTCATACATAGTTGGTAACTGTTCAGCACCCTCACAGTTACCATAGTTCGCACTTTTAAACATACCACGAATGGACATGAAATTCAATTCTAATCTCTCAATTTTTGGAAAATTTCCGCATCAATACAGGGAAATGTCCTCCCCCACAACGGCCTTTGCCACTCCTGTTTTCTTATCAACCTCATAGGTATTGATATTCCGGAACCTGTCCGGCTTTTCCTCCACCCGGACTACCACCTTGATGTAAGAGTTTGTGGTCTCCTCCACATGGAATAAAAGGGGCCTTTCCTCCTCCTGATAAAGCTTGTCGCGGACCAGTGCATTTTCGAGCAAATGGCAGGCAGACTCCTGGTTGATCCCCGGGCGTGATCTCAGTTCTCCCGATGATTCATCCAGGTAATACCACTTATTCAGCGCATCATCCTTTATCCAGCCTGTGAGCAGATTTCCGTCTTCATCTGCATAATACCATTTCCCTCCCAGCTCATTCCAGCCCGGAAGGATCACATCGCCGTATTCTCCGGCAGCCTCTTCAAAAACCGTCTCCGCTCCATAGGCCTTAAACGGCAGAACGGCAGAACACAATATACACGCCGCCGCCAATGCCCGGCAGCTGTTTTTCAGACAGCTTCTGCGCCCATTTTTTAATTTCATGGCATCTCCTCCTTTTATCCTTCCATCCCTTCCCGCGCCACGGAAAGCATCAGCTTGATCCTGTTTTCCTGGTTCACGCGGGAAGCGCCCGGATCGTAATCAATGGGTACGATATTTGCCTGTGGGTACATTTCCTTGATCTTGTGGATCATGCCCTTGCCGCATATATGGGTGGGCAGGCAGCCAAAGGGCTGGGTGCAGATAATGTTGGAATATCCGTGGTTCACCAGCTTGATGATCTCCGCCGGCAGAAACCACCCCTCTCCCATCCTGTTGCCAACGCCGATCAGGCCGTCCACAAGAGGCTTTGCATCCTCATAGCAGGAGAGCATATGGAACACGGGATAGCGGCCCACCGCGTCCATAAATGCCTTCTCCACTTTTTTGAAATAATCAAGGAGCAGGCCTGCGATCTTCTTCTTGAGAATGCTGCCTCCGTAAAGCCTCACATCCTGGATCCTCGCATCAATCTTAAACATCAAAAAGCCCAAAAGCCCCGGAACCATGACCTCGCAGTCCTGTCCTGCCAGGAACTCCTCCAGATTGTTGTTGGCAAACCTTGCATATTTTACATAGATTTCTCCTACAACACCCACCTTTACCTTAGGCACCCGGTTCACGGGAACCTCCGCAAAGGACGGGATGATCCTGTTGAAATTCTCCGTCATATCCTTCAGCCCGAAGCCTGTCCTGTGCTTAAACTGGCCTGCAATATCCAGAACCCATTTTTCGATCAGCTTGTCTGTATCTCCCTTGTGGAGCTCATAGGCTCTGGTCTGGTTGCCAAGGAGCATCAGCAGATCCCCGTAGATCACCCCTGCCACGCAGCGCCGGATGATCGGCAGTGTGAGCACAAAACCGCTGTTAAACTCCGAGCCCGACAGGTTGAAGGATATCACCGGAACCTGGCCGAGATTCGCCTTTTCCAGGGCCTTTCTCAGCAGGTGGATGTAATTGGAGGCACGGCAGCCCCCTCCTGTCTGCATGATCAGAAGGGCTGTCTTATCCACATCATATTTTCCGCTCTCCAGGGCATCCAAAAACTGGCCGATCACCAAAAGAGCCGGATAACAAGTATCATTATGTACATATTTTAAACCCAGCTGCTTGATCTCCGGCTTTGCCGACCTCAACAGCTCGATCTTATAGCCTTCATTGAGGAACACATGCTTCATCAGCTCAAAATGGATGGGCAGCATATCCGGCACCAGGATCGTGTAGTCCCGCTTCATCTCCTTTGTGAAAATGATTCTTCCGTTCCTCGTTCTCTTTATCTTTGCCATGTCAATGTGTTACTCCTTTTCTGCCTTCCTGTACAATGTCGGCCCGGCTGTCCTGCTTCCTGCATTCTGCCCTTCCTCTTCCCTCTGCTCCAATGCTGACAAGAGGCTTCTAAGGCGCACCTTCACCGCTCCCAGATTGGTGATCTCATCGATCTTGATCTGGGTGTAGATCTTCCCGGACTTCTCAATAATGCTCCTTGTCTCATCGGTGGTAATGGCATCCAGGCCGCAGCCGAAGCTGACTAACTGGACCAGATCCATATCCTTCTGGGTACAGACGTATTTGGCAGCCGCATACAGCCTTGCATGGTACATCCACTGGTTCAGCACCCGCACCGGAAACTTTGACACCTTATGGCTCACAGAATCCTCGGAGATCACACTGACGCCAAAGCCATTTATCAGCATATCAATACCATGGTTGATCTCAGGATCCACATGGTAAGGACGCCCGGCCAGGACGATGATACGCTTTCCCTCTTTTCTTGCAAGGGCAACGATCTCCTCTGCCTTCTTCCTCACTCTTTCCAGGAATATCTCCCGTTCCTGAAAGGCCAGGTCGCTGGCCCGCTTCACCTCTTTCTGGGAAATCCCCTCAAAGTACCGGCTCAAAAGCTCTGTCATTTTCTCCGGGAAATATTTCTTCTTGTGGGGGCCCACATAGTCATTGATCAGCCTGGTCTTTCCTTCAAAATGGGTGTTGGCGGCTATGACCTCAGGATAATAGGCCACCACAGGGCAGTTGTAATTGTTATCTCCCAGTCCCTCATCAAAGTTAAAGCTCATGCAGGGATAAAATACCGCATCCACCTGCTTTTTCACCAGATATTCCACATGGCCGTGAAGCATTTTCGCCGGAAAGCACACCGTATCGCTGGGGATGGAGTGCTGCCCTGACAGGTAGAGCTCACGGTTGGAAAATGGAGACACCTCCACCCCAAAGCCCAGGGCCTCAAAAAAGGTATGCCAGAAGGGTACAAGCTCATACATGTTGAGCCCCAGAGGCAGACCGATCACTTCCCTGCGCTTCCCTTTCACTGTGCCGTAGGCGGCGAGAAGCTCCTGCTTATATTTATAAATATTGTGGGCAGAATCCGTGACCCGCTTTGTCACAGGACGTTCGCATTTGTTCCCTGCAATATACCTGCGCCCGCCGGAAAACTGGTTGACGCTTAAGCGGCAGTTATTGCTGCACAGCCCGCAGTTTATCTGCTTCACTTCGTGGAAAAAGCTCTGCAGCTCCTCATAGCCCATAATGGAGCTTTCCCCTGCCTCCCGCGCCATGGCGTCAAGGGCACAGCCGCAAGCCCCCATAAGCCCTGCGATCACCGGCCTTACCACTTGGATATCAAGCTCCCGCTCAAATGCACGCAGGACCGCATCATTTAAGAAGGTTCCGCCCTGGACCACGATCCTCTTTCCAAGGGCATCCACACTGGCGGGACGGATCACCTTATAGATGGCATTTTTCACCACGCTGATGGACAGTCCGGCTGAAATGTCCTCTGTGCTCACACCATCCTTCTGGGCCTGCTTCACCGAGGAGTTCATGAATACTGTACACCGCGATCCCAGATCCACCGCATTCCTGGCAAAAAGACCCAGCTTTGCAAACTCCTCCGATGTATAGTTTAAGGCCCCCGCAAAGGTCTGGAGGAAAGAGCCGCAGCCGGAGGAGCAGGCCTCATTGAGGTAAATATTGTCGATGGCAGAATTGTGGATCTTGAAGCATTTCATGTCCTGGCCGCCGATATCGATGATAAATTCCACATCCGGCATAAATTCCTGGGCTGCCTTTAAGTGAGCCATGGTCTCCACCAGACCGTGGTCGATGGAAAATGCATTCCGGATAATATCCTCCCCGTATCCTGTGACGCAGGAGCCTGCGATCCGGATACCCGGACAGCGCTCATAGACGCTTATCAGGTAATCCTTCACGATCGGCACCGGGTTTCCGCTGTTGGAGCGGTAGATGCTGTCCAGGATCTCCCGGTCCTCTCCCATCACCACGGCCTTTACCGTGGTGGAGCCAGCGTCAATACCGATAAAGGCCCTGCCCGTATATCCCTCCAGCTTTCCATACTTTACGTCCGCCTTTCCATGGCGTTCCCGAAATTTCCTGTATTCCTCCTCGTTTTGAAACAGAGGCGGAAGGGTGTCAAACTCATGGACAGACTCGTATGCAGAGAGCGCTTCTATGACTTCATCCAGCTTCACTGAATTTTTCGCACAGAGCGCCGCGCCCAGAGCCACATAATACAGGGAATTTTCCGGGCAGATCCCCTTTAGCCCCAGAGCCCTGTCAAAGCTCTTTCGCAGCTGGGGCATAAATGTCAGAGGCCCTCCCAGGTAGAGGACATTTCCCTTGATGGCCCTCCCCTGGGCCAGGCCCCCGATGGTCTGGTTCACAACAGCGCTGAAAATGCTTGCCGAAATATCCCGCTTATCCGCTCCCTGGTTGATCAGAGGCTGGATATCGCTCTTTGCAAACACACCGCACCGGGAGGCAATGGTATAAAGCTTCGTGCTCTCCCTGGCATAATCATTCATCTCGTCCGGGGTAATGTTAAGAAGGGTCGCCATCTGGTCAATAAAGGCGCCGGTACCGCCGGCGCAGGACCCGTTCATCCTGGCCTCCATGGCCCCCTCCAGATAGATGATCTTCGCGTCCTCGCCGCCCAGCTCAATGATCACATCCGTATCAGGGGCATTTTCCATGGCTGCTACCTTTGTGGCATAGACCTCCTGGACGAAATCAACGGAGCAGCTCTCCGCCATCCCCATCCCTGCGGAACCGGAGATCACCAGGCTGACCTCATCCTCCTCCCGGAACCGGTCCCTGATCTTTTTTAAAGTCTCCACCGTCTTTGCCGTGATCTGGGAAAAATGCCGCTCATACGCAGAATACAGAATACTTCCGGCATTATCCAGAACAATGCTCTTTATTGTGGTGGAGCCCACATCTAATCCTATTTTCAAGTTTCTCTTCTCCTTAGCATTCCTACTCTAGTATAACTTTACTATTTTACCATTTATTGAGGAAAAATGCGTAAACAGAATGTTAATTTTTAAAAAATAAATTATCATTTAAAACACTGCCTTCCGTACCATCCCCGGATATTCCCGTTCAAGCTCTGAAAATGCCTCTTCAACCTCCTCCGGAATGTCCACATGGGCAATGTATGCTTTTCCTTTGGGCCCATATCCCTCCGGGCTGTCTGCCAGGCGCGGGATCTCACCCATGAGCAGGGAGAGATATCTGTCCATATCCCACATTCCCCATATTTCTTTCTCATATATGAGCTCCGAATCCTTTGTGGTCACCTTTGCCTGGTAGGCAGCAAAATTAATGACCTGCACATCCGAGGCATATTTGCGCAGTCCGGCCTCCATTCTGTGCTGCATGGAGGCATCCTGCGTGAGAATGATGGACCTGCAGGGTATCTTATGTTTCCTCATCAGATCCAGCAGATATGTGATATTATTTCCACAGTTTGTGGAGCTGCGCTCCAAAAGGTCAGCATGAAGCCCATAGCGGTATTCCAAATAGGCCTCAAATATGTCGGCCTCCGGCAATCCGGCTGTCTCGATCTTCGGAAATTCTGCATGCATCTTCTCCCTCAGAGTCTCTGTTGTATGCCCGGCTCCTCCCACAATGATATAGGTTTTCGCAATATGCTGCTTCATTGCCTCTGCAAGGACATCGCCGCCGCACAGGATGCTTCCTCCAAAGAGGACCATCACATCTGCCTGCTCTATTCCGTAACGCTTCCTTAATTCCTCACTTCGCAAAGACGGAACATCCCTTTTTCCGCAGAATCCACCCAATATATTGATGCACTCAGCAATTCGCTCCCTCATGTGTTACCTCCTTTCTGTCCTTTCCGGAAATGATCCCATATTACCTGAAAAATGTTCGCCTATGGACATGGCACAAAAAAGATATTGTTCTGTGTCTTCTCTCTTCATATCATAAAATGCCTCCGGCTATCGGCCTGTTGTTGTATGATCAGGATTCTGCTATGGTTACCAAGGTTTATTTTTCAATGCTTGGTTTACTGGGGGCTTAAAAGCCGATACACAGTCTCCACATTTGTTGAGGTTATAAAAATGATATCGCCAGGGTATGGTTTGACCCTGGCGGATATTCACAATTAAAAATGTTACATGTTCAGACAAAGATAACTATTTTTCTATCAATACGATTCTTTCCAACGCCCTGTTTAGGAAATAAAGGAAAAAACACTGCTCATTAATACAGATTTTTCACCTTAAACTCCTTCTCCAGCTCCCGCCTCTGGTCCTTCTTCGCAATATCCGCCCTCTTGTCATAGAGCTTTTTGCCTCGTGCCAGCCCGATCTCCACCTTTACCAGGCTTCCCTTAAAATACACCTGGAGAGGCACCAGGGTAAGGCCCTTTTCTGCGATCTTTCCGTTCAGCTTCATGATCTCGCTCTTGTGGAGCAGGAGGCGGCGGACTCTTAAGGGATCCTTGTTGAATATGTTTCCCTTCTCATAAGGGCTTATGTGCATTCCGTACACAAATACCTCACCCTTTTCGATCTTTACAAAGGCTTCCTTTACGCTGCATTTTCCCATACGTATGGATTTCACCTCTGTGCCAAAGAGTTCAATGCCAGCCTCATACTTGTCTTCAATAAAATATTCGTGATATGCCTTCTTATTGTTGGCGACTAATTTGATACTTTCCTTCCCCATCACTCTACTCCTCCTCGTCCCTGTCCTCTCTCGCCCACTGGCGGGCCAGGATAAAATCCACAGTGCGCAGCAGGCGGTCCGTACCTGCCACCTGTACCCGCACAGGCTGTCCCAGCTTGTAGGTCTTCTTTGTCATCTCGCCTGTCAGCTCATAGCGCTGCTCGTCAAATAGATAGTAGTCATCGTGGAGCTCACTGAGCCTCACTAAGCCCTCTACCGTATTTGGCAGCTCCACATAGAAGCCCCAGTTCGTCACGCCGGAAATAACACCGTCAAATTCCTGCCCGATATACCGGGACATATATTCACATTTTTTCAGCTTGTCCGTCTCCCGCTCCGCCTCGTCCGCTCTGCGCTCTAAGGCAGAGGACTGGACTGCGATCTGCGGCAAAAGACGCTCATAGTGGGCCGTACGCCTCTCTCCCAAGCCTCCCCGCAATCCTTCCTTTATGATCCGGTGGATCTGCAGATCAGGATAGCGCCTGATGGGGGAGGTGAAATGGGTATAATACTGGGTCGCCAGTCCAAAATGCCCGGAGCACAGGGTCGTGTATTTTGCCTGCTTCATGGACCGCAGGGTCAGACGGGAGAGAAGCGCCTCCTCCGGCGTGCCCTCGATCTTATCTAACAGCTTCTGAAGCTCCTTTGGATGGATCTCCCCCTGCTGCATACGGATGAAATATCCAAAGTTGTTGATGAAAATACCCAGCTGCTTGATCTTTTCCGGGTCCGGGTTGTCATGGGTTCGGTACAGGAAGGGCACTGACTGCCAGTAATAATCCTCCGCCACTGTCTCATTTGCCAGCAGCATGAAATCCTCTATGATCCTTGTGGCGGCATTCCTCTCATAGGGCTTGATCTCCAGGGGCTTTCCCTGGGGATCTAAGAGGATCTTACTCTCCGGGAAGTCAAAATCAATGGCCCCCCGCTTTCTCCTTTTCGCCCGCAGCCGGTCTGCCAGCTCCTTCATGGCAAGGAACATGGGGACAAACTCCTTATACTCTGCCGCTGTCTCCCCATTTTCCTCTGTGAGAATCGCATTTACCGCTGTATAGGTCATGCGGCGGTCCACATGGATGACAGACTCGCAGATCCGGTGGTCCGCCACTGTTCCGTCCTCCTCCACCTCCATGATGCAGCTTAGGGCCAGGCGGTCTGTACCTGCATTCAGGGAGCAGATCCCATTGGACAGCTTGTGGGGCAGCATGGGGATCACCCGGTCTACCAGATACACGCTTGTTCCCCGTCTGACGGCCTCCTTATCCAGAGGGCTTCCCTCCCTCACATAATGGCTCACATCGGCAATGTGAACCCCCAGGATCACATTGCCGCGGCTGTTCCTGCCTATGGTCACAGCATCATCCAGATCCTTTGCATCCTCTCCGTCAATGGTAACTGTCTGGAGTACCCTCAGATCCAGCCTGCCTGCCAGGTCCCCTGTCCACTCAGAGGGGGCAGGCAGGTCGTCCAAGCCATAGCAGGGATCACAGGACTGCCGGGACAGGGCTTCCCCGCCCGCAGACACGTTCCCTATGGGATGCCACTCTCCCGGAACCTCCACACAGTCTCCGATCCCTTCGATCTGCTCCATCACCTCCTCCGGAAATGCCTCCGGCAAGCCATATGCCCGTACAATGGAGAGGATATCTGTGCCAGGATCACTTACATGGCCCAGGATCTCCTTTACTACACCCTCCGGCTTGCGTCCATTTCCGCCGAAATCCTTGATCAGGACCACCACCTTATGCCCTGTCACAGCGCCCATATCGCAGCCCTGGGGAATAAAGATATCCTTCGCGATCTTCTGATTATCGGGGATCACAAAGCCAAAGCTCTTGTTTTTCTGGTAATATCCCACCACTTCCTTATTGGCATGCTCCAGCACGCGTATCACAGCGCCCTCAGCCCTGCGCTTATCCCGGCTCTCGGATTCCACTACGATCTGTACACGGTCCCCGTGAAGGGCCGCTCCTGTCTTGTCCTCCGGTATGAACACATCCTGTTCCATGCCCTCCACTGTCACAAAGCCAAAGCCCTTTGGATGGCCGGAAAAGATGCCGTTGACAGAAAATGCCTCTGGCTTTCCATATTTTCCCTTTTTTGAGATCCCAGCCTTGCCCTCTGCCACCAGAGCATCCAGAACCTCTGTCAGCTCTCCTCTCTGGGACTTTGGGATATCTAACAGGATGGCGATCTCCTTCGCCTTCATGGGCACATAGGCCTTGTCGTTTAAGAGCTCTAAAAGCACCCTGCTGCGGCGTTCAAATTCTTCTTTTTCCATATAACCTCTTTCTAAAAATAAAACACCCTTATATATGAATACAAGGGTGTCTTCGTCTGTTCCTTTGTCTCTATTATCCCTGGACCTTTAACAGAATATTCAGGATAAGGGTAATAACCATGAAAATAATGGCTCCATATCTTGTAAAATGCTCTAAGGCACCTTCCATGGAACGGCCCTTGTTCTTGCTCCAGTAGCTGTCTGCCATGCCGCCGATAGCGCTGCCCAGACCATTGGACTTGCCCTCCTGCATCAGGATCACCACGGAAATTGCAACACCGAGGAGTACATATATGATTGATAAAATAACCTGTATAACTGACATTCGCCCGCACCTCTCCACTTTCTTAAATAGTCAAACACAGTTACTATACCATATTATGTCCCAAATTACAAGGCCTTTTTCCCTCTTGAATCTCCGCATTTGTCCCTCTTGGATCTCCGCATTCTGCACCTTGGCTGCCAGGAGGATGTCCAGATGCTCCGGTTTCGGACATAAGAAGCTCCAGCCTTCCTCCCGGCTGCCACAGCACAAATGCAAAAGCGCAGGCTTTTACCTGGCCTGAGACCAAATAAAGGAAAGCTCCCCCTCGAATCGGCAGCAGCCGTAATCTGCCGGTACGATAAAATGCTGGCCCTTTGACACCGGGATGCCGTTCACGGTTCCGTGGCCCTCCAGAATGCTCACATTGGCAAAATCACTGCCAAAATCCTCCTCCCAGCAGTCCTTCACATCCACCTTCCCGCAGGTGTAGTAATCGCAGGTCACAAGATGCTGCTTTTTGCCGTGCTCATTGTCCGCCTCCACATAGGGCTTATCTCCCTCACGGACCTTATAAGGCGCTTCGATCACGTCCAGACTCTGTTTGATATGGAGCTGCCTGGGCTTGCCGTCTGATAACCGGTCGTAATCATACACGCGGTATGTAATATCACTGCTCTGCTGTGTCTCCAGGATCAGGGTGCCTCCCTTGATCGCGTGGACGCAGCCGGGATTGATCTGGAAAAAGTCGCCCTTTTTCACCGGAATCTGACGGATAAATTCGCTCCAGCGCTTTCCCTCTATCATTTCCCGCAGTTCTTCCTTGTCCTTCGCATTGTGTCCGATGACAATGGTGGCATCCTCATCGCAGTCCAGCACATACCAGCACTCTGTCTTGCCCAGAGAGCCGTTTTCATGCTCTGCGGCGTATGCATTGTCAGGATGGACCTGGATGCTTAAGTCCTTCTTGGCATCGATGATCTTGATCAGCAGCGGAAATACCTTCTGGGATGACGTGCTCCCAAACAGCTCCTTGTGGTCCTCCCAAAGAGAGCTTAAGGTATGGCCTGCAAATGTCCCGGAAGCGATCTTACAGTCTCCGCTTTTGTGGGCGCTGATGGCCCAGCACTCGCCTGTGTGGTCGCTGGGTATGGTGTAGCCGTATACTTCATTTAACCTGCTTCCTCCCCAGATGGCTTCCTTGAACACAGGCTCCATAAATAATAATTCTTTCATATGATCTCTCTCCTTGCCAATCCATTTTACTGCCATGCAGTATCTTTCTTCATCATACAATACTTTGGCAGATTATTCAAGGAGCCTTGCCCTTGCGTTTCCGCATTTTACGCTCCGAGAGGTTGAGTCGGCTGCCGGGAGCGCCAGCCGCCCTCCCGGCGGCCGCCTGGACTGTTACCTCCGGATATTTTCCTCAATCCTCAAAAGCTGGTTGTATTTTGCCACGCGGTCTGAGCGGCAGGGCGCACCTGTTTTGATCTGGCCTGCATTCACTGCAACTGCAATATCTGCAATGATGGAATCCTCTGTCTCACCGGATCGGTGGGAAATAATGGTTCCAAAGCCGGCCCGCTTTGCCATCTCGATGGCCTCAAAGCTCTCTGTCAGCGTTCCGATCTGGTTGACCTTTACCAGAATGGCATTGCCCGCCTTCTGTTCGATCCCTTTGGCAAGGCGTTTTGTATTGGTGACAAAGAGGTCGTCGCCCACCAGCTGGATCCTTCCTCCCAGCTCCTGTGTGAGCATCTGCCAGCCCTCCCAGTCCTCCTCATGAAGGCCGTCCTCAATGGAGCAGATGGGGAACTCATCCGCAAGCTTTTTATAGTAATCCACCATCTGACGTGCGCTGCGCGTTACCTGGCTTCCTGCCATTTTGCTCTCACCGGGGAACAGGTACTGTCCCGTTCCTTCATCATACAGTTCACTGGAGGCTGCATCGATGGCGATCCTCATGTCGGTCCCCGGCTTCAGGCCATTTTTCTCCATAGCCCTTACCAGGTAGGACAGAACCTCCTCCGCATTCTTCAGATCCGGTGCAAAGCCGCCCTCATCTCCCACGCCCGTGCTGTAGCCGTCCTCCTTCAGGAGCTTTTTCAGGGTGTGGTAGACCTCGGCGCACATCCTTAGATTCTCTGAAAAGCTGCCGCCCTCACAGGGCATGATCATAAATTCCTGTAGGTCCACCGTATTATCCGCATGCTTTCCGCCATTTAAAATATTCATCATAGGAACAGGCAGCCTGCAGGCATGGATCCCGCCCAGGTAGCGGTACAGCGGCATGTGGAGCCCATTGGCCGCTGCCCTCGCAACTGCCATGGACACGCCTAAGACCGCATTGGCTCCAAGCTTTCCCTTATTGTCCGTGCCGTCTGCATCCCGAAGAAGCCCGTCAATATACCTCTGGTCCAGGGCGCTTTCAAACATGACCGCTTCCGCAAGGATGCTATTTACATGCTCTACTGCCTTTCTGACTCCCTGTCCATTGTAACGGCTTCCCCCATCTCTCAGCTCCACCGCCTCAAATTTCCCAGTTGATGCCCCGGAAGGCACTGCCGCCCTTCCCACAGCTCCTCCTGCCAGGCATACCTCCACCTCCACCGTGGGATTGCCCCTGGAATCCAGGATCTCTCTCCCCTGGACGCTTTCTATCTCTAATTCATTTAACATCATCAAGACCTCCTTTTTATTCTGATATTAGGATGGCCTTTTCCTGACATTTTATGTGTTTTCTATTCGGTTTTCTCTCTTCTATTTGCTGAAATAACTATGATACAGTTCAAAAAAATCATCCGAGGTACATCCCTCCCCCTGGGAGAAATCCACCTCGTTCCAGGTATCCTCTGCCAGCTTTACGCTGTATTCCCCTGCAAATGGCTCATATATCCGGCGGAAGGCCTGGGTCTTTTTTTCCTGGGCAAGGCTGCTTTTTCTGGCAGCAGTGGCGTCCTGATCGTAGGCATTGACGCATTTCTGGATGTAACATTTTCCATCCTGCTCCGCAATGCCGCTGATCTCATCCTGCTCCAGGGAAAATGCGCACTGCTCCAGGCTGTCCATATCCTCCTTCCACTCCAGGGAGAACAGGATCTGTCCATCCTTTGAATGCTTGGAGGCAATGGAGGAAAAAACTGCCGGTTCCTCCTGAAGCTGCGTCAAAACAGCCTCCGCCTCCTCCCTGGTATCAAAGGCCATCTGCTGTACCTCTATGACCTTTGCCTCCGCATCGCTGACTTCCAGGTCCTTATCCTCTATGAGCTCCGCTACCAGCTTATCCGCCAGGAAATACCGGCAGTACAGGTCGTAGACCTCATCCTGGGTCACATCCATGTATTCCTTGTCCCCGTCTGTCAAACTGTGGTAATATTCCTGGGCCAGGGTTTTGATGCCGTCCTTTTCCTGTCCTGTGAGCTCGATCCCCTGCTCCCCGGCCATCAGGTTGATGGTGGTGAGCTCCACCAGAAACTGCCCCATCTGTGCCTTTAATTTCTCCTCAAAGGTATTGCCTGCTCCGTCTGCTGTCACAGACCAGAGCCTGGAGGAATAGACATTCTGATACCGGTTGCGCTCTGTAGCAGCAATCAGGCGGATCTGTCCCTGGGTATACTCCGTTTCTGCTGTCCTGGCCTTCGTCTTTGGGGAGGAAACTGCCGTCTTGCTGCAGGCTGTAATGACCAGGCAGGCTGTTCCCAGAAGGGCTGCTGCGATACGAACTGCCCTTCGTGAGAACCGCCCGCCCGCTTTTCTCTTATCCCCTCTCTTCACCTGTTTTCTATCCAATCCAAAACTCCTTTCACAGAAGCTGCTTCAATACCTTTAATACCCCGTTGTTTCCATTGCTGTCTGCCTGGAATCTGGCGGCTTTCCGCACTTCCTCCCTTGCATTTGCCACTGCAAAGCTGTAGTAGGCCTGTCCCAGCATCTCGATATCGTTGAGCTGGTCTCCAAAGGCCATGGTCTCCTCAGGGAGGATCCCCAGGCTTTCCTGGATCATCTTCACTGCATTTCCCTTATTTACCCCCAAAGCCATGCAGTCCATCCACATGTCCCCTGCACAGGTGATTTTCAGATCATTCTTAAATTCCTCGTAGATCCCTCTGGTGGCTTCCTCGATGTTCTCTTTTTTGTAGAAGGAAAGCTTGATACAGGGCACATCCAGCTTCGTGATATCCTCCACTCTTGTAACGTGGAACTTATACCCCTCTGTCAGCCATTTGTAAAGGGCATCATCTTTCGAATCAATGAAGTCTCCGTCAGCAGCTGCATATACAATTTCCAGATCCCCTTGGCTGCGGCCCATATCGATCGCTTTTTTCACCAGCTTCTGGTCAATGGCAAACTCGTAGAGGCTCCGCCCATGGCAGCCGATATAGGCTCCATTGTCTGCAATATAAAATATTTTTTCCTTTACCGGGTAAAATGCTGTCTCCACGCTGGCCCACGGCCTGCCGCTGGCAATGGCGAACTGGATGCCCTTTTCCCGCAGCTTTTTTATGACCTCAAAATATTCAGGATTGATATCCGGTGAGCCGTCCGGAACAATGGTTCCATCCACATCTGATACGATCAGTTTAATCATTTTCCTCTTCCTCCAAAAGTCCTTTGATCTCCTGGCACAGCCTGCCTAAAGGCAAGCCTACCACATTTGAGTAATCCCCGTCAATCCCCTTAATGTAAGCGGCAAATTTTCCCTGTATGCCGTAGCCTCCTGCCTTGTCTAAGGGCTCCCCGCTCTCTGCATATTCCTTTATCTCTGCTTCGGTCATGGGATACACATGGACATCTGTCTTCTCTGCAAATGTAGCCCCGTGGAAGCTGCCATTTTCCAGGCAGAGAAGGACCGTAACTCCTGTATATACCTGGTGGGTGCGTCCTGCAAGCCTTTTTATCATCCCGCAGGCTTTCTCCGGCGTGCCCGGCTTTCCCAGGATCTCCCCCTCTGCTGCCACCACGGTATCAGCCCCGATCACAAGGCTGCCTGGTCCGCATCCTGCCGCGATGTCCTCCGCCTTCTGTCTGGAGAGCTCCATGACCAGAAGGTCCGGCTCTGTCTCCTCTGTAACCTCTTCTATCCGGCTGGGCCTTACCTCTGCCTGTATCCCGATCTGAGCCAGCAGCTCCTTCCTTCTGGGAGAGCCGGAGGCAAGTACCACATGCCAGCCCTGAAAGCTGTCTGACATTTCCATGCTGTTCCTTCCTTTCTGTAAATGCGATCTTCCTGCAAAAATCCCGCTACCGGGCGCATGCAGGTTTACTATGAAAGTCCGCCGCCGAATAGGCGGCATGTATTCAGGTATGCCCAATGCGTCCACCAGACCTTCATGGTGCGGTAGCGCGTCCGCCCGCTGGACGCATGTAGGTTTACTATGAAAACCTCGCCGCCGGACACATGCAGGTTTACTATGGAAAAAAGGGGCCTCTGCATGCCGGCCTTCTAACAGCCGCCTGCAGCCGCCCCCCTAATATATCTTCAGCCTTCCAATGGCTGTTTCTTCCTCCTCCGATCCACCCATGCGGTGGTATACGCAATATAGAAAATCGATCAGATAAAATACGGTCAGCCCCACGGCCAGCATCGTTCCCATATGGCCCGGTATCCTGTCTACCATCACGCGCACCCAGCTGTCCAGGTAGTAGAAGAAGAACAAGCCTAAAAATCCCCACGCCAGACTGCTCTCCAGGCACACAATGCCCTTGTAGTTAAACCGCTTATGGCTGTAATCCCACCAAAACGCGCCAAACAGGCGTATCATGACATTCGCTGTTACAAGCTCCATGGTAGTTGCCATGGCCATGGACGCCGTGTAGAGCTCCACCGGATGATCGGATATGGGCTTTAGCAAAAGGCAGGCCCCTGCGGCTCCTACGCCGTATATGATGCAAAAGGGGCCATGGCCAAAGCCACGGTCCACCACCGGCCGCTTATATTCAACACTGAGTACCACACATTCCAGCAGATACCCCAGGAAGCTGTACACAAAAAACCAGTTGATAAAATTGTATATATTCATGAAAACCTCAATCTATTCTAATGAAACAAGGCCTAAAGGGCTCACTGAAACAATGGATCGAGCAACAACGCCAGACCAATGCCTAAAATGGCTCCCGCCGCTACCTGAAGAGGCGTATGGCCTACGTATTCCTTCAGCTTTTCCTGCAGAACCTCCGCGTTCAGCTTCAGCGGATTCTCCATCAGGATGGAATTTAAGAGTTTTGCCTGCTTTCCTGTCTCCCGGCGTACCCCGATGGCATCGTACATCACCACCATGGACAGCACAAAGGAAACTGCAAATTCAAAGGAGCCTGCTCCGTATTTTAACAATGCTCCTGTTGTCAGTCCGCATACAGTAGATGAATGGGAGCTGGGCATACCGCCTGATCCCACCAGCCGCTCTGCATGGAAGCTTTTATTTAAAGCACAGTCAATCATGGTCTTTAATACCTGGGCCACTACCCATCCCACCACTGCGCTGATGAGTATCTGATTGCCGAGCATTTCCTGCCAAATATTCATATGTGTGTTTTGTTCCCCTTTCTCTGGATAAGCATGGTGCTTTAGCGTCTGACAGGCTGTGCCATAAAGGGAAAAGCCAGCCAATGTACGATTCTTTCTACCGTCTCAACCGTGCTCCATGCCTTGTCTGCACAGGTAATGGCGAAGCCAGCCCTGGTGGACGGAGGCACGGGAGTGAGGGGCCACATGTGGCGAAGGATGATATCCTTTTCCTCCTGGGACAGAACAAAATATTTCTCTGCATTCACAAGGGCAGCCCGCGGATGAGTAAATCCATGAAAATGGTTCCCTGTTTCTCTGGCATGAGTATGCCAGTCATATAAAAACAAATCATGGAGAAGCCCTGCTCTCGCAGCGCTCCTCCAGTTTCCCCCAAACCTTTTACAAAACTGATATCCCAGGTATGAAACCTGTATACAGTGGTCCTTACATGTAGTAGTCCCATGCTGTATGTATTGATCCATTGACTGGAACACGGGATGCTCCAGGATATCCTTTACGCATTCCATGTATTCCTGATCATTCACGTATTCGGAAGCGGCCGATGGCTCCATTGGTATCACACCTTTCTTTCAGCCAGTCATTACTATAAAGGTCCTGCCGCCGGATAGGCGGCATGTATTCAGGTATGCCAAGTGCGCCCGCCAGACTTTTATGGTGCGGTGGTATATCCGCTGCTGGGCGCATGCAGGTTTAATATCCGATCAGCCAGTCATAGAGCTCCTGGTACTTGGATGCGGATGCCCACCAGGAGAAATCCTTTGCCATAGCCCTGTCGATGATCTTGTTCCACTCACGGCGCTTGCTGTAGTAGATGTACTTTGCATAGCGGATGCTTCCCAGCATCTCATGGGCATTGTAGTTTGCAAAGGAGAAGCCGGTTCCCAGGCCTTCGTACTCATTATAAGGCTCTACGGTATCCTTAAGGCCTCCTGTCTCTCTCACGATCGGCACAGTGCCGTAGCGCAGGGCCATCAGCTGGCTTAAGCCGCAGGGTTCAAAGAGGGACGGCATAAGGAAGGCATCACAGGCAGCGTAGATCTTGTGGGACAGAGGCTCTGAATAGTAGATCTGTGCGGAAACCCTGTCATGGTACTTCCAGTCGTAATGGCGGAACATGTTCTCGTAGCGCTCATCACCTGTTCCCAGAACTACCAGCTGCATATCGTCGGCACAGATCTCATCCATCACTGCCTGGATCAGGTCTA
This sequence comes from Lacrimispora sp. 210928-DFI.3.58, assembly GCF_020554865.1. Lineage (GTDB taxonomy): Bacteria > Bacillota > Clostridia > Lachnospirales > Lachnospiraceae > Enterocloster. Next base: position 130,290 of record NZ_JAJCIC010000001.1, on the reverse strand, counting down.
AGCCCTTCTGGTCGGTAAGGCGTGATACGATGCCTACCATAAATTTCTTCTCATCTACAGGAAGGCCTAACTCCTGCTGGAGGGCTTTCTTGTTTTTCGCTTTTTCCTTGCGGAAGTTCTTTGCATTGTACTGCTGCGGAATGTGGACATCTGTCTCCGGGTTAAAGTCATCGTAGTCAATGCCGTTGACAATGCCCCTCAGGCTGTTCGCCCTTGCGCGCATAAGGCCGTCTAAGCCCTCGCCGTAGAACGGTGTCTTGATCTCCTCTGCGTAGGTGTTGCTCACAGTGGTGATGGCGTCTGCGTATACGATGCCGCCCTTTAACAGGTTGCCGTCCTTATAGGCCTCCAGTTTGTCTGGTGCAAAATAGTAATCCGGAAGCTCTGTAAACCGCTGGATGGTCTTTACATCCCATACGCCCTGGAACTTCAGATTGTGGATGGTGATGACAGACTTCATGTTGCGGTAGAACTCGCCCTCATGGAATTTATCTTTTAACAGTACAGGGATCAGGCCTGTCTGCCAGTCATGACAGTGTATAACGTCCGGCTGGAAGCCGATCACCGGAAGTGCGGATAAGGCGGCACGGCAGAAGAAGCAGAATTTCTCTAAATCCCAGAACCAGTCGCCGTAAGGCTTTGCGCCGTTGAAATAGCTCTCATTGTCAATGAAATAGAAGGTTACGCCCTCGTGAACATACTGGAGAATACCTACATAACGGCTCTGGCCCAGATAGTCCATGTAGAAATGGCTGACATATTCCATCTTATCGCGCCATTCCTGCTTGATGCATAAGTATTTGGGAATGATGACTCTGACGTCGAAGTATTCTTTGTTAAAGCATTTTGGAAGTGAACCAACTACGTCGGCTAAGCCTCCTGTTTTGATAAATGGTACTGCTTCTGAAGCTGCAAATAATATTTTCTTCATCCAAACCTCCCTCTCCTGGTATACATATATAGATGGGATGGGCAGGGGAAATGGGGCGAGGATTGATGCGGGGGATGCGGACGCTTTTGGGGAGGGTGGGAGACCTCGCTTTTAGGCAGGGTGGTCTCTGGCTCCTGGGACAGCGCGGTTGCCTGGTCCGCAGTGCGCCGCTCGATTCCGCTGCGCTCCATCTCGCTCACGGGCGTCTACGCTCCGCTTCGGTCCTTGCTAAACGAGTGCCACCGGCACTCAGCAACGCCCTATGAAAAAAATCAGATAAGCAGCTGTTTTTGTGCAAGCACAACACAGCTGCTTCTCCGCTTTTTTTCGCACTGCTCATTGCCTACGTGGACATTATACCCCAATTTCCTTCATTTAGAAAGTTCTTTCTTCTCTTTTTATGTTAAAATTTTTTGTACTCCAGTAAAATTTTATCTGAAATCAGGGCGATAAATTCGGAATTTGTGGGTTTTCCCTTGGCTGTGCTGATCGTATAGCCAAATACTTCATCGATCGTCTCCATTTTCCCTCTGCCCCAGGCCACCTCGATGGCGTGGCGGATGGCGCGTTCTACGCGGCTGGCGGTGGTCTGGTTTTGTTTTGCGATGGCTGGATAGAGGATCTTTGTCACAGAGCTCATCATTTCCTGGTCCTTGACGGACATGGTGATGGCATCGCGGAGGTATTGGTAGCCCTTTATGTGGGCCGGGATGCCCAGCTCGTGGAGCATTTTGGTGATATCCTCCTCTAAGTGCTCCTTCATGTACTCTTCCCTGGATATGTGGGACTCTTCTCCCGGCTCAAAGGGGGAGGCCTGTATCTTTCCTGCTACCGGCTTCATGGGAAGCTTCCCGATATGCCGGATCTTGTTCATCAGTATCTCCTTGTCAAATGGTTTCATCAGGTAGTAATTCGCACCTGCCCTGAATGCTTCTTCTGTCATCTGCTCCCCGCCCACTGCACTTAAGATGATAAATGCGGGATTTTTCGGAAATGTATGTCCGCTCTTTACCCGTTCCACTACGGAAATCCCGTCAATCTTTGGCATGATCAGGTCCAGCAGTACGATGTCTGGTGTGGTGTCCACGATCATATCGATCGCGTCTTCTCCGTTATCTGCTTTTCCAATTACAGATAAACCGTCTTCTGCGTTAATCATTTCATCCAGCGTATTCAGAATCAGCGGATTGTCATCTACAATCGCAACATTCAGATTCTCCACTTAAACCTACCTCCTAAACGTGTTCACTAGTTTTTGAACCAGCCGGTCAATGATTGGCTTGAAAATCGTTACGCAACTGTCGTTTTGTAACTGTTTTCCATTATATATGTCTTGCTCCCATGATAGCAACGCTTCTTGGTCGCAATTTTAGACACATATCGCGTTTTTTTTCGTCTTTGTTCTGAAAAAACCAGTTTTTTCTTTTGTTGTTATATTATATATAACGTAAAAAACGGCAAATTTTCCTTCGCCGTTTTTTACAATTTTTACGTTTTATGCTGTTTTTTTACTGTTTTTTGAAAACGATATGGCTGGGTACAAGTGTTTTTCCGCAGCGCGCTTCGACATAGGCCTTCAGCTCCTCCGCCTCCAGCTCAGCCCCGGAGTAAACATCTGCTGTGAGATAAAGCTTATTGTCCTCACCATACTGCACATAAGCCTCGGCCCTGCTGATCCCGGGATGGCCGGACAGCACGGTCTCCAGCTTGTAGAGATCCAGAAAGCTCCGTCCTGTGACGCTCTCCATCATGACTGTCCTTCCGCCCTGCTCCAGCATATCAATGGAGCCGTCCGGCAGGATCCTGGCTGTACGCCCTGTCTTATAGAGGACGCCCGGCCCATAGGGGTTTGTGATCTTGTCCACACAGTCCCTGGTGGGATGATCCATGATATAGAGGTCTCCCCAGCCGCCAATAGGCTGCTTGCGGCAGGTGTCATCAAATACATAGGCCTTTACCATGGTCTTTCCTGCCACTCCCTCTATGAGATCGCAGCCTGCAGCTGCATTGACCTTGTCCGCCTCCACAAAGTAGTGCTTCGGGAACACCTTCTCCGGCAGATGCTTCTTCAAGCGGCGCACAGAGGGCTCCTCCAGCATTGCCTCCACAATGGCCTCCATGCAGGTCATGAAGATGCGGAGCTGTCCTGCATCAAACCGGTTCTCCCAGTAGCGCAGTTCGTAATAATATCCCCTGTAATCGGACATCACCTGGAGATGGAAGGGCAGGGAGTCTAACTGCATCCTCATGCGCTCCGCCGGAAGGCCGCCGATCTCATCCAGATTCAGGATGTCTCCCTGATACTGGAAGAACATTTCGTCTGCATGGAGGTTGGAAATGTAGCAGCGCATGGTGTTCATGATCTGCTGGCCTGAACGCTTCAGAAGCTTCGGCACGGTCTCATGGGGCACATTGGTGTAGCGGAAAAAGTAGGTCAAAAACAGAGGACCTGCCAGCCTGTTCCAGCGGCTGTCTGTCCTTCCGCTGTGGATGCTGGAGCTGACCGTATCCTTTTCATTGCTGAAAATGCCGATGCAGTAATTGAAGGCTGTGAGGAAGACCACATTTTCAGAGACGCCGTTGCTCTTGCAGAAGGCTGTCAGCTTCTTTCTGCTCAGGGAGTCAAAGCGCTCCCTGATAGCTGCATTTTCCCCGTGGGAAAGGCCTCCGAAATCCTTCCGGTTCAGAATGCTCTTTCTCACCCTGAAATCCTTCATGAGCTCCTTATAGTATTCTCCGTTCTGCTTTCGCAGGCCCCTTGCATCCTTGTCCTTTTCGTCAAGTATGTACTCGTAGAAGGTATAGTTTTCCTTCTCCACCTGCTCTCCCCGGTAAAGGGCATTCAGATCCTCGAACAGGATATTCATTGTCATGCCGTCGCCCATGATATGGGCAATGTCGAAGAACAGATAATTAGCGGTATCCGTCTTATAAATGCCCACATGGTACAATGGCTCATTTTCTGTGTAGGTGTAGGGCCTAAGGAGGGTCGTGCTGACCTTATCCCAGGCCTCGTCAGACAGCTCTGTGATGGGGATGACCACCTTCCTGCTGTCATAGCGGAAATTCTTATACACACCCTCTGACAGCTGGATCACGCCCTTTAACTGAGGATGGACATCAAACAGGGCCTCCACCGCTGTCTTTAACCGGTAGATGTTCACCCGCCTATCCAAGCGGAACAAAAATGGCAGGTTGGCCGTGGTGTTGCCCCGCATCACGTAGGCAAAGTAGAGCTGCAGATTTGTGAGGGGGTACACATCCCGCACTGTGTAATCCACCTGTCCGCCCTCCTTCTGCTCCTGGAAGAAGGCCTCCAGTTTTTCCACTGTCGGGTGGAGCATCAGGTCATTTAAGGTCATGGACAGCCCAAAGCGGTTGTAAAGATCTGTGAGGAGCAGCACGCTTCCCAGGGAGTCCAGCCCTGCCTCGTAGACATCCGTGTCAATGCCGAAACGGCGGTGTCCCAGGGTATCTGCAATGGCGTCGTAAAGCTTTTGCTGAAGCTCATTTTCCGGCTGACGGACATTTGCAAGCTCCTCCTCTTCCTTCTTTTTCTGAGTGAAATACTGGTTGCGGATGATCTTTTTTGAGGAGGTCTTTGCAAATGGAGTCTCCCTGATCCTGTTTTTCATGATCCGCTTATAGGAGGGGAGATCCTGGTTATGTTTCTTTATGATCTCTGCCACTGCGGACCGGATATCCGTAATGCCTGCCGCGTCTGCGAATTTCAGGTTGGGGTAGACCTCGGCGCAGATGGTGTCATCCTCGCCGAATACAAGGATATCCTCGATCAGGCGCTCATTTTCAAACAGGTTCTCCAGCTGCTCCGGAGCCACGTTCTCGCCGTTGCTTAAGATGATTAGATTCTTCTTCCTGCCTGTAAGGTAGAGGAAGCCCTCCTCATCCACATAGCCAATATCACCTGTGCAGAGCCAGCCGTCCTCTGTTATAGCCTCCGCGGTCTTGTCCGGCTCCTTGTAGTAGCCCATCATCACAGAGGGGCTCTTTACCTGGATCTCCTCGTCCACAATGCGCACCTGGCAGCCCTCCACGATCCTGCCCACAGATGCCACCTTGTCCGGGCGGTTCCAATCAGGGGAGGATATCTTCGGGGAGCACTCTGACATGCCGTAGCCCTGAGCAATGGAAATGCCCAGGCGCTTAAAGTTGGCTGCCAGCTCCGGCGCCAAGTAGCCGCCTCCGCTGATGATCTTGTGGAGCCTGCGTCCCAGCACACGGTCGCGCATGGCATGGATGGATACTCCGGGCTCCTGCCTTGTGAGGATGGCGATCCTGTTGTACAGGGCCTTTGCAATCATGGGCACCATACGGATGACTGTTGGCTGGAAAAGCTGGATATGGTCTGCCAGCTTTGCCATGTCGCGGTTTAAGCAGAGCATGCTTCCGTAGCGCATCACGATCAGGATATCTCCGTTGATACAGAATACATGGTGAATGGGCAGCACATTCAAGTAGACCTCATTCTCCGGGTGCTCCTTGTCTGTGGTGCAGAAGGTATTATCGATCAGGTTCCCGTTGGAGAGCATAACGCCCTTTCCCCTTCCGGTGGTGCCGGAGGTAAAAAGGATCATGGCGCAGTCCTTCCCGGAGACCTCAGGGGTGACACTGCGGCCGGCGTATTCCTTTAAAATATTGTCCGAGCAGGGCACGTGCTTTCCGTGCTGCAGGGATATGTATGCCTTTACGCCCGGACAGCGCTCTTTGACACCCTCCACCAGGGCATGGTGCTCCCAGTCATAGAACAGGATGTCAACATCCGAGCGGTTTAAACAGTCGCTTAAGGTGTCCACATTCATCTGGATATCCAGAGGGATGCTGATATTTCCATTTCCCATAACACCTAAGAGCACGGTCAGATAGTGATGGCTGCTGCCTCCTAGAAGTCCTACCTGCACCTTGTGTCCCGCCTTCTGATCCTGGTCATGGACCCAGGCACCGATCGCCCGGCACTCTGCTGCAAACTCTCCATAGGTCACATCATAGACAACGTCATTGTCCTCATAACGCAAAAAAATCCGGTCACTGTAATCACTGCCGGCATTCTGAACTAGGTCGTATATTGTTTTTGTTGTTTGTCTTGTAATCATGATTTCCTCTCTTTATTTTTAGACAAAACTCATGGTTTCTGTTGATAATATAACATATTTACCCCGAAGTGACAATTAACGTTTTGCCTGAATATAAAAGGAAAAAGCGGCAGGAACAGTGCTTATTTACATAAGTCACCGATTCCTGCCGCCTTTTCTTCGGCCATTTTTATCTGAAGCTTCACCGAAAAGACGGTCCAGGCTTCTTCTCATCACGTCCATGCTTTCAGACACTGTATCATCTTTCTGATGTCCAGTGGTTTTGCAAGATGGCTATTCATGCCTGCATTCTCACACTTTCGTATATCCTCCGCAAAAGCATTGGCAGTCATGGCAATGATCGGGATCCTGGCCGCATCCTTCCGGGGAAGCCGGCGGATCGCAGCAGTTGCTTCATATCCATTCATAACCGGCATTTGAATATCCATAAATATCATATCAAAGTAGTCCTCCGGCACTTGCTCAAAACGTTCCAACGCTTTTTGGCCATTCTCCACGCTCTCTACCGTCACCCCGGTCTCTCCGATGAGTTCTTCGGCTATTTCCCGGTTCAGTTCATTATCCTCAACCAGAAGTATCCTCTTCCCTGAAAGCCCGGCTTCGTCAGGCAGGCCTGTTTCCACTGGCTCCTCTTCCTCATCGCCTGCAGCAATCTGGTTGAACAGGTAGACCAGGCGCGACTTAAACAGCGGCTTGGATATAAAACCATTGACGCCTGCACGGCGTGCTTCCTCCTCCACATCGCTCCAGTCATATGCCGACAGGATAATGATCGGAACATCGGGACCCACCTTTTTGCGGATGGCCCGGGCCGTCTCGATCCCATCCATATCCGGCATTTTCCAGTCTAAAATTACAGAAAAATAATCCTGAGCTGCCTGGTGATGTTCCCATACACGTTCCACGGCTTCTCTTCCGTTCAATACGTATTCGCCCTTCATCCCAATATGCTCCAGGATCATGCAGGTCATCTGGCTTGCCGCCTCATCATCGTCCACCACAAGTACCGGCAGGTCCACAAGCCTGTCCGTATTGGGCGCCGCCGTATGGGCAATCCGGAAAGACAATATGACTATGAACTGTGATCCTTTGCCGGGTGTGCTCTCCACCAGGATATCCCCATTCATCATGCGGGCAATATTTCTGGCTATCGTCATTCCCAGGCCGGTCCCTTCGGTCTTGCTGACCATCGAATCCTCTGCGCGGCTAAAGGGTTCAAACATTTTCTCTTGAAACTCCTTGCTCATTCCGATCCCATTATCCCGGAAAACAAATTCATAACAGCCATAATCATACGTAGAGGATGGTTTCTCGTTGATCTCCATCTCAATGTCACCGCCGGGCGGTGTATACTTCACTGCATTTCCCAGTATATTCATAAAGATCTGCTGTATCCTCATGGAATCGCCGATCACCTGCTCATGCTCCACATTCGCAATATGCACATTGAAGTTATGGTTCTTCTGATCCATGGAAGGCCTGATCATTGTTACAAGATTCCCGATCAGATCAGATAAGTTGATTTCCTCTTCCGCCAGATCTATTTTCCCGGATTCTATCTTGCTCATGTCAAGCACCTCATTGACCAGCGCCAAAAGATGCTTGCTGGCAACCGTGATCTTACCCAGGCAGTCCGCCACACGCTCATGATCCTCCAGATACTTTCCTGCAATGGCTGTCATTCCGATGATCGCATTCATCGGAGTCCGGATATCGTGGCTCATCCTTGACATGAACTCGCTCTTGGCCGCATTGGCATGATTCGCCACTTTGCATGCTTCTCTTAATGCCTGCTGCTCTTGTGCCTCTTTTCGCTTGCTTTCGGTCACATCCTGCACCACATACACTGCCTGGGTCGGCCTTTTGTCAATTGCTGCAGCCAGCACCACAGTGGCACGGATCCAGGCCATCCCGCTATCCCCATATGGCAGCCTGCGGTATTCAAAAGCGATCAGCGGATGTTCCCTGCTCAGAGTGTTGCATAAATTCTTATGACTGATATTTGCAAGATATTCCTCCCGGTCATCCGGATGCACAAAGTTTTGGGCATACAGCAAAAATCCCTGGGTACAATTTTTCTCATCCCCTAAAACGCTTCCAACCTCCGCCTTCTGGGTTACCGGCCGGAACGTATCATTCTCCAGATCTAAGTAATACGTGGCAAAAAACATGCTGCTTAAACTGCTGATAATGGAAGTCTTTTCCCGAACATCCCTGCGGGTACGCTCCTCCTCCAGCTTTTCGGAAGTAATATCGCGTCCCAATATATTGACCACCGTCTTATTTCCCTGCCGTATATAAAACACCTGCTCCTCAACCCACAGTGTGGAAGCGGTTTTACTCCGGTACTGAAAGATCTCTTCCTTAAAATTCTGTACATCCTCCGCTTTCTTTCGGAGATTTTCAAGTAAAAATGTATTCCTGAAACCCTCTTTATCCTCCTCTGCCACAAACGTATCCAGCGCTTTCCGGATATAGTAGCTGTAATCTCCTTCTAACCGATTTTCCGTAGTTCCTTCCCTCAGATAGATCCTCTCACATTTTCCTGTTTCCAAATCAACAATATTCAAGATACTGAATCTTGACCGGATGATAGCAGCCATTCTCCGGTCATTCCAGGTGCGCTCCATATTTTTCTTTGTCTGCTCATTCACATCCTGGAAGGTCAGAATTGCATATCCGCCCTGTCTCTGATTCTCCTTGAAATAAGCGGTTACCGATATATGGCGCCACTCACCGTAGAGAAATGCCCTGCATACAAGATTCTGTTTTCTTTCATTCTTCTCCCATGCCTGCCTCATCGCATTAAGAGAAAATTTATGGGCAAATTCTTCCTGGTCCTCCGAAGCGATGTGCTCAGCTGACTTGCCCTTAAAAATATTATCCCATAAAAAGATGTCCCTTCCCACGGCCCGTCTGACCAACTCTGTGGTACGCACAATATTTACGCCGCCATTTTGCAGATCTACCACATAAATAGCAAAATTCATCTCTCCCAGAGAATGAATGATCTCCTGGTTCCGAATGTTGATTTCTTCCCGCTCAAGCCCGTCCCTGAAAATATCATGCACATCCTTCACACGGATCATGATACGCTGGTTATCCTCCGTATACTCAAAATCCGGGGCAATCTCCAGCGTATGCCATCGGAAGCCGTTTCCTGCTTTCCGCCGGTAAAGGCAGTTCAGAACCTTCGCATTGTCTCTCAACTCCGTTTTCAGCCGATCTATCTGAACAAACTTCCGATACCGCTCAACATCCTCCTCATAAATGTAGCCGCATAACGCAATACCTTCAAACCATGCAGAAAGAGAGGTCATATATCCCTGCATATCCCGCATTTCTTTTTCATCTGCTTTGACGATACTGAAGCTGTCTGCGCTCAGATTTCCGCGCAGCACCTTATAATATACATAATTTGAATCTTCCTCATAAGGAGTGACCGTAATCATAAGGGCTGAAACCGCCTCTTCCCAGAGGATCCTTTTCGCTGTGATCTCTACTGCTCTTCCAAAGGGGGAATCATAGCTGACAGAGCGCGCTTCGTCCTTCTCTTTCATGGAAAGCACGGGGCAGTTAGAACAGGCTCCCTTCCACAGTTCATGGCAGACTATGCCTTCCCTGATCTCCGGCACGATCTCCTTTATCCGCTTATTAAAATACAGGATTTCATGATCATCTTCCCGTATGACATAAACTCCGGTCATCCGGAATGAATCCAATAGCAGTTCATATTGTTCTGATTTCATATATTTTCCCTATTCTCAATCTTTTTCTATATGATAATTATAAAGTCTCCTCTCCCCGAAATCAATGATTTTCATTTTCCCATCTGCTTTTCGCTGCATTTCGGCTATTCATCAAAACCAGGCAGCACAAACACAGAAAAAAATATTTCCCTGCTGCTGCGCATTGCAAATTTTCCTCCAATCAAGTAAGATAAAACAGGAAAAGGGGGATAAAAAACCATGAACAAACTGAAAAAAAGCTATTGCCGGATCTACCAGACTGCCTTTAAGGCTGCACTGCCCTTTCTTCCTTACCGAAAACCGGAAATCGCGGGCAGCGTGACAAGGATCCCGGAAATCATAAAAAAGCACGGCTGCAGCCATGTCCTGATCATCACAGACGCCGGCATACGGGGCCTGGGGCTTACAGCGAGGCTGGAGGAAGCCCTGGCTCTGGCCGGTGTCAGCTATTCCATGTACGATAAAACCGTGGCCAATCCCACCACTGCCAATGTGGCAGAGGCTTTGGAGCTCTACCGTCAGGAAGGCTGCGATGCCATCGTGGCCTTCGGAGGCGGCTCCAGCATTGACTGTGCGAAGGCTGTGGGGGCACGGATCGTCAAGCCAAAGCAGCCATTGTCTCATATGAAGGGGATTCTGAAGGTGCATAAAAGGATCCCCCTGCTCATTGCTGTTCCCACCACAGCGGGAACGGGAAGCGAGACCACATTGGCGGCTGTTATCACGGATTCTGAGACCAGGCATAAATACGCGATCAACGACTTTCCATTGATCCCCCGCTACGCTGTGCTGGATCCAAAGGTCACTTTAAGCCTTCCGCCCTTTATCACTGCCACCACGGGCATGGATGCCCTGACCCATGCGGTGGAGGCCTACATCGGCAATTCCACCACAAAGGAAACACGGAGGGACGCCCTGCGGGCGGTGCGGCTGATCTTTGAAAACCTGGATACTGCTTATCAGGACGGAGGCAATGTAAAGGCCAGGGCAAATATGCTGAAGGCCTCCTTTTACGCCGGCTGTGCCTTTACCAAATCTTATGTAGGATACGTCCATGCCGTGGCCCACTCCCTGGGCGGGGAATACAATGTTCCCCATGGACTGGCCAATGCGATCCTGCTGCCCTTTGTGCTGGAGGCGTACTTGGAAGCCAGCGGGACAGGCTGTGATTCAGACTGTAAAACCGGAAGCCGGGCTGCCTCCAAAAAAGCTGCCCGCAGGAACGCTCCCGGCTCCTACTGCAAAAAGCTGCGCCAGCTCGCCATTGCAGCCCATGCAGCAAAGAAGGATACTCCCTGTGACGAGGCTGCCAGAAGCTTTATCCAGGCAGTGAAGGATATGAAAAAGCGTTTCCAGATTGGTGACACGGTGAAGGAGATCCGAAAAGAGGACATCCCAAAGCTGGCCCGCTATGCGGATAAGGAGGCTAATCCCCTCTATCCTGTGCCTGTGCTGATGGATGCAGAGGAGCTGGAACAATTTTATTATCTTTTAATGGAAAAGGCAGATGGTGCAGACAGCTTCAGGCCGTCTGATGGGAATTTATAAAAATCTATAAGGAAAGGATAGAAACAGATCATGACAGAGCAGGAAATCAAACAGATCATTGACCGCCAGCGGGAATATTTCCGCACCGGGGCCACCTTAAGCATCGAGTTCCGTATACGCGCCTTAGAACGGCTGAAGGCCGGGATCCTCCACTACGAGGAGGAGATCACAGAAGCCATCGGGAAGGATCTGGGAAAAGGCGGCTTTGAGAGCTACATGTGTGAAACAGGGCTTGTTCTCAGCGAGATCAGCTACATGATAAAGCATATCCGCTCCTTTGCAAGGGAAAAGCGTGTTCCCACACCCCTGGCCCAGTTCCATTCCCGAAGCTTCATAAAGCCCTCCCCTTACGGAGTGGCGCTGATCATGAGTCCGTGGAATTATCCCTTCCTGCTGACTCTCGATCCCCTGGTGGACGCCATCGCAGCCGGCAATACCGCCGTGTTAAAGCCCAGCGCCTACTCTCCTTTTACCAGCGGGATCATAAAGAAGCTGATCGAAAAATGCTTTGATGAGCCTTACGTGGCTGTCATCACAGGAGGACGGGCAGAAAACACCTGTCTGCTGAACCAGCATTTTGACTATATCTTCTTCACAGGAAGCCAGGCCGTGGGAAAGGACGTCATGAGGCAGGCAGCTGCTCATCTGACTCCGGTGACGCTGGAATTAGGCGGAAAAAGCCCCTGTGTGGTAGAAAAAAGCGCGAATCTTAAGCTGGCGGCCAGGCGGATCGTTTTCGGCAAATTTTTAAACTGCGGCCAAACCTGTGTGGCACCTGATTATATTTACTGTGACCGGGATGTGAAGGATGCCCTGGTGGCGGAGATCAAAAAGCAGATCCGAAAGCAGTTTGGAAAGGCTCCTTTGGAAAACAGGAACTATGGAAAGATCATAAATGAAAAGCATTTTAACCGGATAGCCGGCCTTATAGACCCGTCAAAGGTGGTCTGGGGCGGAAAAGCAGATCCCGGTACCCTTCAGATCGAACCCACCGTTATGGACCATGTGACCTTTGAGGATGACGTCATGCAGGAGGAGATCTTCGGCCCTCTGCTGCCCGTCCTTACCTACGGATCCTTTGAGGAGGCCATAGACAGGATCAATTCCATGGCCCATCCCCTGGCCCTGTATGTCTTTACAGAGGACAAAAATGCCGCCGAAAAAATCACCTCCCGGTGCGGCTTCGGCGGCGGCTGCATCAATGACACCATCATCCACCTTGCCACCAGCGAGATGGGCTTTGGCGGCTTTGGGGAAAGCGGCATGGGCGCTTACCATGGAAAAGCAGGCTTCGACACCTTTTCCCACGCGAAAAGCATTGTGGACAAGAAGACCTGGATCGACCTGCCTATGAGGTATCAGCCTTACAGGTGGGTGAATGGGAAGCTGATACGGTTTTTCCTGAAATAACGGACGGTCTGCCGAGGCTTTACTGGCCGGCAGCGGCTGTGTTCCTTGGGAACACCGGCAGCTGCCGGTCTCTTTTCGCGCCTGTCCTTCCCTATACCTGGAACCGGTCATACGTTCCGTAACAATCCACGCACAGCTTTTTCCCTCCCTGTATGCGGATCCAGTTGGCTCCTGTTCTTTCCCCGCAGCATTCACAGATATAGGAATCAAAAATACGCGCCTGCTCCGGCAGAGGGATGGCAGTTTTCTTCACCTCAAACAGCTCCTCCGGCGTCCGGCTCTGGTAGTACCCAAAGGCTTCCTCCTTTGTCATACCCTGGGGCTTTTCCCTCAGGACCAGCCTGACGGAGCGTCCGGTGCTGCGGCAGTAGAAGGAAAATGCCTGCTTGCCCGTCATATGGAACAGCAGATTTCCCTTTCCGATGCTGCAGCCCAGCATAACCTGTATGGCATCCACGCCGCAGGCATCATTTTCCGAGATACAAACCACCTGCTCGTCCTCGGAAAATGCCAGCTCCAGCAGCTTAACCGCATAGAGGGCTGCCTTATATCCGATCGTCAGCCCCCCGCATTCATGTCCGTGAAATGCCACACATGTATCCCAGCTTCTCTCTTTTATTTTATTCATCATTAACCCCATCCTTCCATACACGTTTCCGCTTTCATAGCAGCATGATTCTTCCTCCGGCTGCTGCCCGTCATGCGCCGGCCCCTTACATTCCGTCACATCTGATTTGCTGATATCAAACATATTCTTTTTCCCCTGTTTATGATTTATCTCCGGGCTTATTTTAACATGTTTGACCTGCTCCTGCAATGCTCTGTATCCAGGTCCCGGATCCGCAGAGCAGGAGCTCCTCCTTCCAAATTGCTCAGAAATTCTCGGAAATCAAACGAAACAGGAATCCCTCATCAAACATTTAACAGCAGATACTGAATAAACATTTTTGTAGCATGGGAGGTATAGAGCCGGTTTGGCAGCAGGGCATAGAAGCGCCTGACCGTCTCTTCGGAGTCCAGCTTATAAAAGTACAGAGAGACCTTGGGATCGCGGACCAGACGGTCACTGACCAAAGCTGCCGCAAGGCCACTGGCTGCAAGACGGTAGGCTGTAACAAGCTGGGCCAGCATAAGCTTGACCTTCGGTGAAAAACCTGCCTCCTGAAACATCTTAAAAGCCCTGTCATGGAGGTTATTCCCTTCTGTCAGCAGGATATATTCCAAATCCCGGAATACTTTCAGGGACACAGAAGGACAGCCTTCGGACAAATGGACCCCCCTCTTAATGTCCTCCGCCGACAGCCTCGCTTCCGGCACCAGCCCATTGGCCGGATGATCCTTGGCAATGGCAAGAAGAATATGGTCATGGAAAACCTCATAGCGCTCAAACTCTCTCATAAAAACCGTATTGCAGCTGAAGGTCAGATCCAGCCTCCTCTCACTCAGCATTTTGGCCAAAACGTTGGAACCCTCCTCCACAAGCTCCAGACGGATCCCCGGATACAGGCGGCCAAACCCTGTAAGAATGTCCGGCAAAATATAAGCATTCAGATAGTGGGAGCCTCCCAGCCGTATACTTCCCGTATTTAAATTCTGAATATCATGGATCTGGCATTCCAGGTCATGCTCCAAATCCCGTATTTTACAGATAGTATTGATATAAATCTCCCCTGCGGCAGTCAGCTTAAGCGGCCTTCTGCTCCGGTCAAAAAGAGCCATGCCAATGTCTGCCTCCAGCTTTTGTATCGCAATGCTTAAAGCCGGCTGTGTAATAAATAATTTCTCCGCCGCCTTGGAAAAGCTTCCTTCACGGAATACCTCGTAGGCGTAGCGCATTTCCTGCTCCATATACTATAAACTCCATTAATATTAATATAAAATTTATAAAATTGATTATATATTATATCCATGTTATTGTAAAGCCAGATTTAATGAAAGGAGCTGACTCCATGGAAATCAATGGACTGCTGATGGATGAAACGGATAATGTTGTAACCTGTGTCAGGGAGGTTGCCGCCGGAGAACAGGTGGTATACCGCAAAGGCGAAGTCCTCTGTAGCCTTACCGCCAACGAGGACATTCCTTATTGTCACAAAATTGCCCTGAAAGATCTGGACAAGGGAGCTACGGTCATCAAATACGGTGAAACCATCGGAAAAACAAACTATCCCATTGGACGGGGCGATTGGGTATCCCACAACAACATTTACAGCGTCCCAAGGGACTATGACAGCGAGCTGATCGCAGAAGGAGGAAAATGATCAATGAAATTTTGGGGTTATAAACGAAAGGAAGGACGGGCCGGCATCCGCAATCATGTGCTGATCCTTCCCACCTGCGCCTGCGGAAGCGAAAGCGCCAGGATTGTTGCCAGCCAGGTCCGGGGAGCTGTCAACATTGTTTTCAATACGGGCTGTTCCGACGTAGCTGAAAACACTGCCATGTCCCAGAAGATCCTCACCGGCTTCGCCTGCAATCCTAATGTCTACGGCGTTGTTATCATAGGCCTTGGCTGTGAAACCGTGCCCCACATGGAGCTGAGGAAAAAAATCCAGGCCATGACCAGCAAGCCTGTGGTATCCTTCGGCATCCAGGAGGAGGGAGGCACCTTAAAAACCATTGAGAAGGCAGTCCGCGCTGCCAGGGATATGGCTGCAGAAGCCGCCCTCCAGCAAAAGGAACTCTGCGATATCTCTGAGCTCCTTCTTGGGATCGAATGCGGCGGCTCCGATGCGACCTCCGGCATTGCCTCCAATCCCGCAGTGGGGGAGTTAAGCGACCTTCTGGTAGACCTTGGGGCCTCCACCATTATGAGCGAATCCATTGAGTGGATCGGCGGCGAGCATATTGTCGCGGCCCGGGCAGCTACTCCCAAGATCCACAACCAGATCATTCATATCTGCAAGCGCTACGAAGAGCATCTGCGGGCGGCCGGGCAGGATTGCCGCGCAGGACAGCCCACCCCTGGCAACAAAGCAGGAGGCCTGTCGACCCTGGATGAAAAGAGCCTTGGCTGTATCCGAAAGGGCGGGACACGGCCCATTGTAGAGGTTTTAGACCAGGCCGAACGCCCCACCAGGCAAGGGGCCATCGTCATGGACACCGCAGGCTACGACATTTCCTCTGTCACCTCCATGGTGGCCGGCGGCTGCAATGCCGTTATCTTCACAACAGGCCGTGGAACTCCCACCGGCAATGCCATTGTCCCCGTTCTCAAGGTGACTGCCAACGGCCTCACCTACCAACGCATGGAGGACAATATAGATGTAGATCTGAGCGGTATCATCCGCGGAACCGTTACCTTTAAGGAAAGCGGGCAAATGCTTCTTGAGATCATTGAGGAAATCTGCAATGGACGGCTTACAAAGGCTGAAGCCTATGGCTTCTCTGATATTGCCGTTGACCATGTCTGCCGTTATGTATAAAATTTAAAGGAGAGGGGAACACACAAATGAACACACTATTAGGGGTCTGTCTGACAATCTGCCTTTTAACCATCGCCGGTTATGTCTGGGGGAAATATTCCCTGGGAACCGTTGCCGCCTGCAGTATGGCGCTTTATCTCATCACTGGATGCATTTCCGCCAAGGATGCCCTGGGAAATCTGTCCAACAGCAATGTGGTCATGGTACTGAGCATGTTCGTTGTATCAGCCGGTTTCGGCAAAACACAATTTGTAAAAATGATCGGTAAAACGGTAAACATGCTTGCAAACGGCAGCATTACAAAAATCATGTTCGGCTTTATTGCTGCGTCTGTTCTGGCCGCAACCCTGACAGGAAGCGCCGCAGCCGCCTTCTGCATCATGGCACCCATCGTAACCGTAAGCTGCGGGGAGCTGAAAATCAGCCCCAGCAAGGTAACCTTCTGCGTTGGCCTTACCTGCATCGCTGCCTGCGGGATCATCCCAGTAGGCGGCTCTCTGGCCATGTTTGCTGAGCTCAATGGCTATATCACTGCCAACGAATATGAGCAGTTCCAGCTGGCCATCACCGACCTCTGGAAGGGAAGATGCCTGAGCCTGGCTGCCGTTATGCTGTACTGCATCTTCCTCGGCCACCGTTTCTCCCCAGAGCGTCCGGTTACTGCCCTTGGAAGCAGCGAGGAGCTGAACGCAAAGAATGCCGCCAGAAAGGCTCTCCCTCCATTCCAGGAGAAATGCGGCTATCTTGTATTCTTTCTTGTAACGATCGCCCTGATCTTTAACTCCCAGCTCAACGCTGTCCTGGTCGCTGTCGGCCTTCCCTCCTGGGCCTCCTGGCAGATCGTCTTCTTCGGAGCTCTAATTACTGTCCTGACAGGTGTTCTCTCCAGCAAAGAAGCCTATCAGGCCGTTCCCTGGGATCTGGGCTTTCTGATCGCCGGAAGCCTCTGTATGGGCTCCGCTCTGGCAAATACAGGAGGCGGTGAACTCATTGGAAACATGATCGCGGGAGTAGCCGGGAAACTGGGCAATCCCTACCTGATCGGAGCCGTATTCTACCTGGTACCCTTTATCCTGACACAGATCATGCAGAACCGCACCGTAATGGCGATCTTTCAGCCAATCGCGATTCTCGCCTGCAAAAGCATGGGAGTCAGCTGCGTGGGGCCGGTGCTCTTAGTGGCCTCCGCCTGCTGTACTGCCTTTATGACCCCTATGGCTACTGCTTGCGTCCCAATGATCATGGATATCGGCGGCTATAATCTAAAGAGCCTTCTTAAGCAGTCTCTTCTTCCCGCTGTAATCCTTTCCATCGTCAATATCCTGTGGATCATGACTGTATACCCATTTTAAAGGAGGAGCTTATGCTTACACTTAATCAGTTTCCAAAACAGATGGCAGATCTTGAACTTGATTTTGATCACTTAAACCGTGCTCTCATAAACGGCTGCTTTGAAGAAAGAGTCCAGATCGGGAAGCAGGAACGCTCCTTCCTGATCTATATCCCAAAGCAGATCGAATATGCGCGTCCCTGCATCATTGCTGCGCCTCCCTCTGGTGCTGATCCTCTGGCCTTTCTGGAACACTCCGGCCTTGCCCGCCTTGCTGATGAAAACATGCTCTACACCGCTGTCCTGACACCGCCCAAGGAGGGCTGGAAGCTCACTCCGGATGACCCGGCCTTTATGAATGCTGTCTACGAAGCCGTACAGCGCCGCGATTACTATGTTACAATTCAGGATAATATCTACGCCTGCGGCGCAGGTGAGGGCGCAGCTGTTGCCCAGCTGGCCGCCGCCGCCATGTCAAGCGACTGGTCCGGCCTAATGACCTTCGGTGACCTGGGCAGCACCTTCCCCGGCTTTTCTTCGGTTTCCAAAAAGGAACATGACCAGGGCGAGCTGGAGCTTATGATCGACGGACAGAAGGCCCAGCTTCCTGTCTGGATGATGATCAGCCATCTGGAGGGCATCAACTCAGCGGCTGTCCAATACTGGAGCCAGCAAAACCATGTACTGCCGGATCCCCTCTCCGGCCAGGGTGCCGATTATATCTGGATGCCCTCCCCTGTTCGGTATCTAAGTGAGATCAATGAGGAGTCCATTGCTCAGGTGCGGGTCACAGAACAGGTGACAGAAATCTCCTACTCTGCTCTTTCCACCGCCTGGCGCTATATCGGCATGGCAAGAAGACACAGAAGCTTCAGAATCAAAAATCTCCGCTATACAAAGGATCCCCTTCAGGCAGGTGCTTCCTTACATACTCTGAAGGTAGATGGAATGACGCGCCGCTGGTATGAATATGTGCCTGAGGGCTGTACGCCTGACCGCAAATGGCCACTGGTTGTGGTCATGCATGGGCGCGGAGGCTCCGCCGAGACCTTTTTCGACATCACCTGCATGTCTTCCGTTGCCCATGACCGCAAATTTATTGCCGTATTCCCCGAAGCGGGAATTCATCAGCAGAAGAAAGACGGCCTCAGAAATGTCCTTCTATGGAATGGGATCTACAGGAATCAGCCCATTGACGATGTGGCCTTCATCCGCCAAATGGTTGAGAATATCTCAGGCAGACTTCCTATTGACCGCGGACGCATCTACGCCTGCGGCCAGAGCAGCGGCGGCATGATGACAGATGTGCTCTGTACCTGCGCCAGCGACATCTTCGCAGCCTGTGCCTCCTGGTCAGCACTGATGTCAAAGAGCCGGTCCTACCGTGATTTTGAGCCCACCGCTCCCCTGTCCCCTACCCTGTTTCTCTACGGTGACCGGGATAACATCTGTATCTCCAAAGAACCCAATCCTGACTTTCCGTTTTATGTCCATGAGGAAGTTCATCAGGTACTTCTCCAGAAGCTGGAGCGCTATCATCTGAAAAAGGAGCGCTTCCACACATGGAAAACCTATCCCATTACCTGGTACAGCTATCCCAACGACCAGGGCGTGCCCATGCTGACAATCGGCATTGTGGAAAATATGGTTCACGGAAATTATCCGGAGGAAAGCCGGATCAGCTATGACCAGTTTTTCAGCCAGTTCTGCAAAAACGAGGAAGGTGAGCTCTGCTACCGCGGAATCCCTGTAACATCCGCAAAGCAGAAATCGGATAACATCTGAAATCCTTTGGCCTTATTCTGCAGGATATCTGTACAGGAATACCCGCATTCCGTTTTCATATCTACCTGTCCCGGCAGGGATATGGTAAAATATATTACAACACAGCAGTTCGATCTGCTGTATTCCGGGCATATCCAGCGGCCCCGCGGACAGTTGTACAATGCAATGTAACAGCTGAAAGTCATCCCTTAATCTCTAAGTCCCTGGGCCGCTGTGGAATATGCCGTAATCATCTCTTCTCTGAACATGATGCCGTTCCGATGAGCTTTCCCTCATGATCAGACTCTTCTGTCTCTGTCATCCTCCGCTCAATGCTGTATCATATCCTCCGCCAATATCCCATACCCCCGCGCTGCATCCTGCACAAACACATGAGTCACGGCCCCGGCCAGCTTGCCGTTCTGGAGGACAGGTGAACCTGACATTCCTTGTACGATACCGCCCGTCAGCTCCAAAAGCTCCGGATCTACCACCTTGATCACCAAGCTTTTATTTTTATGGCCTGCATTGATGTCTACCTTTTGTATCTCGATCTCATAATCCTTCAGCTCTCCGGAAATATTGCTCCGTATATAGGCAGTCCCCGGTTTGACATCCTGGCGGCAGGCGATCTCTATGGGCTCGCCTGGGAGGTCCTTCATAAACTGCTGGTTTACGGTTCCGAAAATGCCTTCATTTGTATTTTGGGTGACATCCCCCATATGGGACTGGGGGCCGTAGTAGATGACACCGGACAGGAGGCCGGGCTTTCCTATGGTGCCTTTTTCGATTCCCATGATCTGGGTGGTATACAGGGATCCCTGAGCGGTTTCCACCAGCTCTCCCGTATCGCTGTCGCTGATCCCATGGCCCAGAGCGCCGAACCGCCCGTTCATGTCCACATAGGTAATGGTCCCGATCCCCTGGGTGTCGTCGCGGACCCAGGCCCCCAGCTTGTACTGGCCGTCTGAGCTTTTTATAGGCTCAACGCTCACATCGATGGATTCCCCCTCACGCCGCACAGTAAGGACTGCCTCCTCCTTTCCTCCAACACGGTTTACCGCATCCATCAGATCCTCCTTTGTATTCATGGGAGTGCCGTTCAATGCCTCTATATAGTCCCCGGATTTCAGCTTTCCATAGGCCGGCTCCCGCTCCATGCCGTCTGCCCCGGTAATGCGGCCTGTGCCTATCACCATGACGCCGTCCGATTTTAAGTATATGCCAATGGGACTTCCGCAGGGGATGGCGTACCTTGTGTCCACCACGTCCACCTGAATGTCCTTCAGCTTGATAATGCCAAACAGCTTAAGCCCTACCTGATAGCTGCCCTGATTTCCCGCAAACATGGAAAAGGACTGTCCGCTGGTAATGGTGATCTGGTCTGCTGGAATATTGCTTTCATTTCCAAGGGAAACCTCCTGGCTCTCGCTGGATATGGTGGCTTTTACGGGCAGGCCGAAGGAAAATTCCTCCGCCTGGTTTTCAATAATGCTGATACGGTCCGGGACCACATGATCCATGTAGTACCAGGTATACCCTGTAACAGCTATAACAGACAGCCAAAACAGCCGCCCCAGCCACCGGTAAAATTTCGTCTTCTCTGTCATCGCCTGCCTCCTCGTTATGAGCACTTAGCGTCTGTTTTTTAGACGCTTACGTGCGATACATGTCACTGGCACTTAGCGGGCGTCCTCTGACCGCTTAGTGCAGTGGCTCGTTATGAGCACTTAGCGCCTGTATTTTAGACGCTTACGTGCGGTTTAAAACAAAAAAAGAAAGAAGCTCTTTCATGCCTCTTTCTTAGTATTATCCGCAGAAGGATTTTCAATCTGTTTTATTTTGTTCTGTCTGCCATTTCTTTCATTTGCATTTTACACATAGTTTCGTTTTATCCGCCAGCTCCTTCATCTCCCCCGCATTTTTCACCACCGCCTCTGTGATCTTGGCTCCTCCCAGCAGGCGTGCCAGCTCATTTACCGATTCCTCCCTGTCAAGGAGCCGGATAGTGGTGGTGGTGCGGCCGTCCTTTGCCGATTTTGCGATCTCAAAATGGGCGTCTGCCATAGCGGCGATCTGAGGAAGGTGGGTGATGCAGATAACCTGGTGGCTCCTTCCAATATAGGAGAGCTTTTCGGATACCTTCTGAGCCGTCCTTCCGCTGATCCCTGTGTCGATCTCATCAAAGATCAGTGTAGGAATCTCATCCGAATCAGCCAGCACCGTCTTGATCGCCAGCATGATCCGCGACAGCTCACCGCCGGAGGCCACATCCTTTAATGGCCGCATCGGCTGTCCCGGATTGGTGGAAATGAGGAACTGCACCTCGTCATAGCCCGAAGCAGTAAAATGATCCAGCCGTTCAAACTCCATATCAAACTCCACATCCAGGAAATTCAGATCCTCTAAGCCCTCTTTGATCCTCCCTGTAAGCTTCCTTGAAGCAGCTCTTCTGATCTCCGATAATTGTGCGCAAAATCCCTCCAAACGATTCCTGCACTCTGCAAACTCCTTTTTCACTGCTTCCCGGTGAGCATCGTAATCCTCCAGTTCTTCCAGCCTCGTCCTTTTATTTTCCAGATTTTTCCTAATATCAGCCACCGTCTTTCCATACTTTGCCTGAAGGTTGTGGATGGTATCCAGGCGCTCCTCCGTACGGCGGAAGGTCTCCTCATCAAATTCCATGGAATCCAGATAGGAGGCAATTTCCCTGGAGGCATCATTGATCACGGAATCCGCATCATAAAGCTGATCCCGTATGCTTCCTAAGGCAGCATCATACTCCACTACCTGCTCCACTGCCTTTAAAGCATGATAGAGCCAGTCCCCCTCCAGGGCCTCATGGGCATTTCCCAGGCATTCTGCTATCCTCTGTGCATGGGCAAACCGGCGGTAGCTGGCAGTCAGCTCCTCCTCCTCCCCTTCACGGAGTCCGGCCTCCTCGATCTCCTGGATCTCAAAACGCAGAAAATCAGCCTCCCGTATCCTGGCTTCGCTGTCCATATCAAATCCGGCCAGGCGCTCCGTCAGGCTGCGGTATATCTGGTATTCCCTGGCAATATTCAATTTCATTGACTGGGTTTTCGCCTTGACATAGGCATCCAGGATTTCAAGATGTTTGGATTTGTACAGCAGGGATTGATGCTCGTGCTGCCCATGGATATCTAATAAAAGCCCGGTGATCTGGCGCAGGCGGGCGGTGGTGACTGTCTCATCGTTGATGCGGCTTATGCTTCTGGAGGGCATGATCTTGCGCGAGATGATCACCAGGCCATCCTCTGTCGGCTCCACCTCCAGCTCACGAAGCGCCTTTTTCTGCTCTTCTTCCGGCACGGAAAATACAAGCTCTATGTAAGCCCAATCCGCACCCTGGCGTATGCTGTCCTTGGAAGCCTTGCCTCCCAGTGCCATAGTGACAGAACCAATAATAATGGATTTTCCGGCTCCTGTCTCTCCTGTAAGGATATTTAAGCCTTCGCCGAACTCCACATCCGCCTTTTCGATCAGAGCCAGGTTCTTCACATGCAGTTCCAGTAACATACCACACCTCCCTTTCTCAAAGCCGTGAAAGCGTTCCTCCCGCCGGCCATCACTCACTCTTCCACCATTTTCTTGATCTTCTCCATAAGGATGATCGTATCGTCCACGCTCCTCACAGCACACATAATGGTATCATCTCCTGCGATGCATCCAACGATCTCATGGAACTGGATCGCATCCAGGGCAGCCGCCACAGCCATTGCCATGCCGGAGACGGTTTTGATCACCAGGATATTCTGTGCCATATCCATGGACATGTAGCCATCCTTTAAGATCCTGATATATTTGATGGCAGAAGTCCCCCTGGGGCTCTCCAGCACCATGTAGCGCTGCCTTCCATTCTCCGCCTGGAGCTTTGTCAGCTTCAGCTCACGGATATCCCTGGAAACCGTGGCCTGGGTTACATTAAAGCCGGCTTCATTCAGCTTTTCAGCCAGCTCCTCCTGAGTCTCGATTTCATATTTTCCAATTAATTCCACTATTTTGCTGTGGCGTTCCACCTTCATTATGGTTTCCTCCTCGTCTCAGGCGCCCCAAGCCGCGCCCTTATATCTTCCCAAGATGATTGCTCAGATTCTGCATAAATGATATCTGCTTAAGCTTCACCATCACAGTCTCCATCTCCGACTGTTCTATCCTCACATAGTCCCCTTCTCCCAGCTCCACTGAGCTGTCCCCGTCAAAGGATACCACTTGGCCGCTGTTGAGTACCCGTATTTCAATGCAGTCCTCCGGGGCCAGCACAATGCTCCTGGCATTTAACGCGTGGGAGCAAATGGGGGTAAGGGCCATCATTTTTGCCGCCGGAGCCAGCACAGGCCCTCCTGCCGAAAGGTTGTAGGCAGTAGAGCCGGTGGGCGTAGCCACCAGCACGCCGTCTGCCGCATACTCATTGAGATACTCTCCATTTACATAAACGCTGTAGCGCAGCACCTTTAAGGGATCCATCCTTGTAACGGCGATCTCATTGAGGGCAATGTCCTCCAGAACCCGTTCTCCTCTGCAGAAGGCCGTTCCCTTGATCATCATCCGATGCTCCAGCTGGAACCTGTCCTCCAGCAGGGCGTCCATCACAGGGGCAATGTCCTCCTTCCGGCTGACCTGGTTTAAAAAGCCCAAATGACCCCTGTTTACCCCCAGCATGGGGATATTCCGTCCCGCCAGATCGCGGGCTGCCTGGATCAGGGTGCCATCCCCGCCCAGAGTGATGATGCACTCTGTTTCCTTTGGCACCTCCAAAGAGCTTATATGGGTGTTTCTTCCCCCGTCCTCCCGCGGCTCCTGGAAACGGCAGACAGCTCCTTTTGTCACAAGATAGGTTCTGATAAATGCCTGAGCTTCCTTTACATATTCCTTATCATAATTTGCTATAATATAAAAATGTCTCATCGTCTGTTTCCTGCCGCTCTCCTGTCATTCTCCATGGAACTGGAAAAGGCTTATTTATCAAGAGTCCTGTGGGCTTCCTCCACCACGGCAGAGGCACTCACCTTTCCGGCCGCCTCATCTTCTCCTCCATACTCCTCCCCATGGTTCTGGAGATAGAGCAGATATTCAATGTTGCCCTCCGGCCCTTTGATCGGTGAAAACTCCAGGTTCAGCACCTCAAATCCAATGGATACCGCAAAGTTTATCGCCATTTCGATCACTTCCAGGTGGACGCTTTTTTCCCTCACAACGCCCTTTTTTCCTACCTTTTCCCGTCCTGCCTCAAACTGAGGCTTTATGAGGCAGACCACCTGGCCCTCCTCTGTGAGCAGGGCCTTTACCGGCCCCAGGACCTTTGTCAGGGAAATAAAGGAAACATCGATGCTGGCAAACTGGATCCTGTCGCCTATATCCTCCGGTGTCACATAGCGGATATTGGTCTTCTCCATGCAGACCACGCGCTCGTCGCCCCGCAGCTTCCAGGCCAGCTGTCCGTGGCCCACGTCCACGGAGTAGACCTTTACCGCCCCATTCTGGAGCATGCAGTCCGTAAAGCCTCCTGTGGAAGCACCCACATCCATGCAGACCTTGCCTGCCAGCTCCACGCCGAAATGGGTCATTGCCTTTTCCAGCTTGAGCCCGCCCCGGCTCACATATTTCAATGTGCTTCCCCGTACCTCGATCTCAGCCTTATCCTCAAAGGTCGTGCCGGCCTTGTCCTCCTTCTGTCCATTGACATAGACGATCCCTGACATGATAAGGGCCTTTGCCTTTTCCCTGGACTCTGCCAGGTTTCTCTGTACAAGAAGCACATCCAAACGTTCTTTCATCTCGTCTCTCCTGCTAATGTATACTTGACATCCGATCCGGACTGTAAGGCCTCCTCCTATACAGGTATCAGGCCTTCCCGTTTCATTCTCTCTATGATAGAATCGCTGTCGATCCCCAGTCCCCGGCGCAGAATGGAGACATTTCCATGCTCCACATAGGCGTCCGGAAGGGCAACGTGGAATACCTTTACCTCCGGATAATGCTCATGGATATAGGCTCCCACTGTCAGGCCATAGCCTCCCTGGAGCACATTTTCCTCCATCGTCACGATCAGGCGGTGCTTCCCTGCCAGCCTGTCCACAAGCTCCCTGTCAAAGGGCTTGATGAACCGGCCGTTTGCCAGGCTGCACTCATATCCTTCTTCCTTCAGCTTCTCCCTCACATGCTCTCCGGTGCTCACCATACTGCCCACTGCCAGCAGGGCAATGCCGTTCTCCTCATAGAGCATTTCCCCTTTTCCGTAGGAGACAGGCTGCCTGAAGTCCCGAAGGCCCTTGTAGGCTGTTCCCCTGGGATAGCGGACTGCTAGGGGCCGGTCATAATCCATGGCAAAATCCAGCATTGCCCTCAGCTCCCAAAGGTTTTTCGGTGCCATCACGCTCATATTGGGAATGGAGGTCAGATAGGAATAATCAAAGATCCCCTGGTGTGTCTCTCCGTCGCTTCCCACAAGTCCGGCCCTGTCCACCGCAAAGAGCACAGGAAGATCCTGGATGCAGACATCGTGGAGCACCTGGTCATAGCCTCTCTGCAAAAAGGAGGAGTACACTGCCACCACCGGCTTCAGTCCTGCTGCCGCCATGCCTGCCGCCGAGGTCACCGCATGGGCCTCTGCGATACCCACATCAAAGAAACGGTCCGGGAACTTCCTTCCAAAGGCAGTCAGCCCTGTGCCGTCCGGCATCGCCGCCGTCACTGCCACCAGCTTCGGATATTTCCCGCCCAGCTGGCACATTTTCCTTGAAAATACATCTGTGTAGGTCGGATCCTTCTTCTCTCCCAGAGGCTTTCCCGTTGCCACATCAAAGGCTCCTACACCGTGGAACTGGGCGGGATTCTTCTCTGCCGGAGCATAGCCCTTCCCCTTTTTCGTGATCACATGCACCAATACTGCGTGATCCAGCTTCTGAGCCTCCCGCAGCACCTTACAGAGGACCGGGATGTTGTGGCCGTCCACAGGTCCCAGGTAGGTGATGCCCATGTTTTCAAAGAGCATCCCCGGTATCAAAAGCTGCTTGATGCTGTTCTTTGTCCGCTTAATGCGGTCTATCATAACGTTGCCTACGCCGGGGATCCTGTCCAGGGCGTCCACCACGTTCTTTTTCAGATCATTATAGCCGCTGCCGGTGCGCAGGCCGCTTAAATATTGGGACATGCCGCCTACATTTTCTGAGATCGACATCTCGTTGTCATTGAGCACAATAATAAAATTTTTCTTCATCCGGGCGGCATTATTGAGCGCCTCATAGGCCATGCCTCCCGTCAGGGCACCGTCTCCGATCACAGAGACCACCCTGTAATCCTCCCCCAGGATATCTCTTCCCTGGGCAATACCCAGTCCGGCAGATATGGAGGTGGAGCTGTGGCCTGTGTCAAAGGAATCATAGGGGCTCTCCTTCCGCTTCGGAAAGCCGCTGATCCCGCCGTGCTGGCGCAGCTCGTCAAACTCTGCCGCCCGCCCGCTTAAAATCTTGTGTGTATAGGACTGGTGGCCCACATCCCAGATGATCTTATCCTCTGGCAGGTTAAGGGTATAGAATAACGCAATCGTCAACTCCACCACTCCCAGGTTCGAGGCCAGGTGGCCTCCGGTGCGGCTGATCTTTCCGATCAGGAAATCCCTGATCTCCTGTGCAAGGGCCTTAAGCTCCTCCTGGGACAGCTTTTTTAATTCCTCAGGCCCTGTGATCTTTTCCAATATCATAATGGATTCATCCCCAATTATCCCTTATGTGCTCTCGGAGTCTCTTTGTACCTGATCTTGTGAGATGATTTTTTGCCAGCTGTGCACAAAGTTATAAGGCGTACGCGGCACGTACGTTGATCAACTTTGGGTGCAGCCGGCAGAAAATCAGCCACAAAAGCAGGTGCAAGGGTGATCCCGAGAGTACATCTTTCTTTTCTGCAGTCCGGCCTAACGTCCGGTGCGCAGCCTTATTTCTGCCTGCCCACCAGAGCCTTTATGAGATTCTCCAAAAACTCATTGTAGCCCAGCTTGTCAAGCTCCTCGATGGCTTCTTTGGAAAGCCTCTCTACCTCTGCCTTTGCCTTCTCTAAGCCCTCCAGGGTCACATAGGTCGTCTTCTGGTTCTTCTCATCGCTTCCCGAAGGCTTTCCTGTCACATTTTCATTCCCCGTCACATCCAGGATATCGTCCTGGATCTGGAATGCCATGCCGATCTTAGAGGCAAGGCTTTCCACGATCTTGCAGTCCTCATCTGCTGCGCCGCCTAAAACAGCGCCTATAAGCATGGAAGCTTCCAGCAGGGCACCTGTTTTCAGCTTGTAGATAAAGTTCAGCTTATCCTTTGGGATCGGTCCGCCGGCCAGCTCAACGTCTACCGTCTGACCGCCGATCATGCCGTACATGCCTGCCTTGCCTGCCAGGATCCCCATGGCCTGTCCAACGCGGGCAAACTCATCCGGCTCATTTGCCTCTTTAAAGGCCTTTGCTGCTGTCTCCACAGCATACATCATCAGGGCATCACCGGCCAGGACACCCATATCCTCGCCAAACTCTGCCCAGGTGCTGGCCTTGCCCCTGCGCATCATGTCATCATCCATACATGGAAGGTCGTCATGGACCAGGGAGGAGGTGTGGATCATCTCAATGGCTGCCATAAAGGGCTTCACCATCCCCAGAACTTCACCTGTAAACAGCCTGCACATCTCCTGCATGAACAGTGGGCGCAGCCTCTTTCCTCCGGCCCTCACACTGTAATTTACTGCCTCAAAAATGGTTTTCTGATATCCTTTTTCCTCCGGCAGATACTGCTCTAAAAGCGCATTGATCTCCTGTGTCCTAACTTCCAGTTCCTTCTTAAATTCTTCATTCATTGTCATCACCCTCGCTCAATATCTGAATCTTTTTTTCCACTTCATCTATCTGGCTGCTTAGTTCCTTTACCAGCTTCATTCCAGCTTCGTAGCCGGAAAATGTTTCCTCCAATGAACTTCCCCCCGCCTCCAGCCTTCGGATGATCTCCTCCAGCCCGGCAAAATTTTCCTCAATCGTAGGGGCCTTTTCCTCTGTTTCCAGGGCCTCCGCTTTCTTTCTGGGCATTGCTATTCCTCCCTTATCTCTGCAACCGGTATGACTGCTTCCACCCTTGCATCCAGGTAGCCGTCTCTTACGTGTACGCGTATAC
Organism: Lacrimispora sp. 210928-DFI.3.58; assembly: GCF_020554865.1. GTDB lineage: Bacteria > Bacillota > Clostridia > Lachnospirales > Lachnospiraceae > Enterocloster. The sequence continues at coordinate 101,855 of NZ_JAJCIC010000001.1, read as the reverse complement.
TGCTCCCAACCTCAGCCTGTCTGATGGCCGTCATGGCCTGACCCCTGCTGTCTGTGATAAAGCCATAGCCTCCGCCAAGCTTCTTAAGGGGAGACAGGCCGTCCAAACGGCTGGCCAGGAGAGCCAGACGGTGGCTGTTCTCTGTAAGCGACCGCTCCATCCGGCGCTTCAGGATATCCTCTGCTTCCTTTATCTGCTGTCTGTCAGAGAGAAGCTTTTCCTTCATCTCCTGCTCCAGGCTGCTTTCCAGGTCCGCCAGGCGCTGGCGCATGTCATTAACCTGGCGTATGGGCTCACGGAGCTTCAGCTTCATCCTGTCCTGGCTCAACCGGAATCGGAGCCGTTCCATATGGCGTCCCATGGCCCGGTCCAGGACCTGTTTGTAAAGCCTTACCTGCTCCACAAACTGACGGTAGTCAAATACAGCCAATTCTGCTGCCGCCGACGGCGTGGGAGCACGCAGGTCTGCCACATAGTCTGCAATGGTAACATCGGTCTCATGGCCCACAGCAGAGATGACAGGCGTCCGGCAGTTGAAGATCGCCCTCGCCACAATTTCCTCATTAAAGGCCCAAAGGTCCTCAATGGAGCCGCCGCCCCGCCCTACGATGATCACGTCAAGGTCCATCGCATCCAGGGCTTCGATGCCCTTTACGATGCTGCAGGCGGCCTGCTCTCCCTGGACAAGGGCCGGGTACAGGATCAGCTGCACATAAGGGTTCCTCCTGGCGGAAATGTTCATGATGTCCCGGATGGCCGCCCCTGTGCTGGCGGTGACGATCCCCACCTTTTTTGCGTATTTGGGAATCGGCTGCTTGTAGCAGCTGTCAAACATTCCCATCTCCTCCAGCTCGTCCCGGAGCTTTTCAAACCTGGCAAAGAGATCCCCTTTGCCCTCCTTTTTGATCTCCCTGGCATAGAGCTGGTATCTGCCGTCCCTCTCATAGACATCCACGGTCCCCGTCACAACGACCTGCTGGCCCTCCTTCAATTCAAAGGCCAGGCCCTTCCTCTGCCCTGCGAACATGACGGCGGCAATCTGAGCGCCGCCGTCCTTTAAGGTAAAGTAAATATGGCCGGATGTGTGGTACTTACAATTAGAGACCTCGCCCTTGATGGAAATACGGTTCAGGGCGAAGTCCTGTGTGAACATGTTTTTGATATATGCAGTTACCTGTGATACGGTAAAAATGCTTGCCATTCCTATGCCTGTCCCTTATTCTCACTGTCTGCGGCAGGCTCCGGCTCCTCTTTTTCCCGTTCCTCTCCGCCTATGAATTTTGCTAAGATACCGTTTACAAAGGCCGGGGATTCGTTGCCGCCAAACTTCTTTGCCAGTTCTACTGCTTCATTGACAGAGACCTTCTCCGGAATGGTGTCATCATAACCCATCTCATAAAGGGCCAGCCTCAGGATAGTGAGCTCCACCTTTCCCATACGGCGCGTCTTCCAGCCTGCTGCTACCTGATCGATCTTCTGGTCGATCTCCGGTATCTTATCCATTATATTCCCAGTTCTTTCCCTGAGATATTCACTGTCCGCTTCTTTTAATTCTACTTTATGCAGTACCAGACACACGCCTTCGGGATCCACATCGTCCTCCTCCGGTGACTGGAAATACTGCTCCAGCTGTGCCTTTGCTTCCTCTTTTGTGGGATAGAAATCTGCTGAGAACAGCATTTTAAAGCAGTGCTCCCGCAATTCTCTTCTGGTCATCTTTCTCTGCTTGTACGTAAAAGCCTGCGCTTTGAGGTACATTTTCCTTTCTCTCATCTCTCTCTCCCTCTGCTGGGAAATGAGGTCCTTCATTGATTATATCAAACACGTTGCATAAAAACAATAAAAAATGTATAAAACACTCCCTAGGCAGCGCTCCGGGGAGTGTTCTCATTACAAAGGTTCCATCAAGATGCGTTTTTCACGCATATTTAATTTTCAGCCATATTGACACCGGCAATCTTGATATTCACATCCAGGACCGTAAGGCCTGTCATGTTCTCGATCGCGGCGCTGACCTTTTCCTGCACCTGCTCGCTGACTGCCGGAATGCTGTAGCCGTATTTGATGTTCAAGGACAGGTCAACGGATACATGCTCCTCTGTGACCTCCACCTTGACGCCCTTGCTCAGGTTCTTCATTCCCAGCTTGCCCACCAGCTCATTGGTGATGTTCCCGGCCATGGAATCCACGCCCTCCACCTCTGTGGCTGCAAGGCCTGCGATGATGGCAACCACCTCATCTGAGATCTGCACCTCGCCGATCTTGTCCTTTTCGTATAATTTATGGGTACTACGATTTTCCTCCGCCATCTAAACTTTCCCTCCTGTCAAAACTTAATTGCTTCTATTATATCAAATCCATCGAAAGATGTATAGGCTAAAATTTATCTGTAACTGTACAGCAGCTGCCCCAGGGTTACAGTTCAGGCGGCTGCTGAGAGAGCGGCTGGCGCCTGAACTGTAACGCCCCAGGGCGCTTCGCAAAAAAAGGCACCAGGACCGCCCCATGCCGGCTGCCTGATGCCTTTTCCCTGTATATATTTTGCTATTCCGCCATATTCAGCAGTGTTATGATGATCTGGTCTGCTCCCACCTCTGCCTTGCGCTTTACGATATCCTCGATCTGAGCCCGCTGGGGATCTGTGATGGAAGGCGCGTTGATGACCACATCCACCTTCTCCTTGCTGATGCTCACCACTGGATCTGCAAAGCCTTTGGCTAACAGAAGAGTCTCGGCTGCATTTTCCTTCTCGGAAATTTCTGTCAGGTCGATCATATCCTGGATGGCCTGCTGCTTTGCCGCCTCGTCAATGCTTGTGCTGTTGATCAGGCTCATGAGCGTTTCCTTATTCCTGGCACGCACCTGCTCCCGGCTCAGCTGCACATTGGCTATGTAATCTGCCACACTCATACCGCTGGTGAGTACGGCCTCTCCCGGATTCTCAAGTCCTGTCTGGGAGGTTTCTGACTGATTGCTGCCTGCTGCTCCGTCATTTTCTGCCTGGGTCATGCCCTCTGTGTTTGCTGTCTCCAGATCAGAGAGATCCTGGTCAAGACTGGGGATCTCCTCCAGCTGCGTCTGTCCTGTCAGAGCTGCTGCCTGGTTTTCTGCGAAAATGTCCTCATCGGAAATTTCCATCATTCCCACCTCTGAGATCCGGTTGCTGGCTTCCAGATCCTTTTTTCCGGCATAGTTCAAATACCCGGCAGCTGCTATCATGACAGCCAGTGTGGTGATGATGATCTGGTTGCGCCGAAAGAGGCGTTTCATGTTCATGTCCTTCATATGCTCCTTGACCTGTTTCATATTCTTGATCTTCATGTCATGCACTCCTTTTTATTCCACCCTCTTTAATACTTTTATTTTATGTGGGGGAAGGCCAAATAATGCTTCCATTGCCTCAGAAATTTCCGCTTGTACGGCGGGGCTTCCCCCGCCCTCTGCGCTGATGATGATGCCTGAGATCTCCGGGCTTAATTCCTTCTCGATAATGGGCGATGTACCGCCTCCTGAACCTGCCCCGGACAGCACCGTGCTCTCAGACTTCTGGACATCTGCTGCCTCCCTCTGTCCTCCGGAGGCATCCTGCTCCTTTGTGGTGCTGGAGCTTTCTGAACGGTCGATGCGCATGACCTTCTCGCTGGAGGATTTTAACACCACCATCACATCCACCTTGCCTACTCCCTCCACGGATTTTAGAAGCTCCCGTATGCGGGCTTCCAGCTGGGCCTCATAGGAATTAGGAGACGTGGGGGCGGAAGCTGGCAGGAAGGCGCCATCCCCTCCATCGGCACTGCCGCTGCTTCCTGCTGAATTACCGCTGTCAAAGCTCCCGGCACCACTGCCAAAGTACCCCTCCTCCGGCTCCTGGCTCCCGCTGCCTCCTTCCTCTGTCCAAAGCGGAACCGCCCCCTTTTCCTCTACTGCTGCTGTCTGCTGTTCCCTTTTCTTCCCCTTTACCCAGGTATCAGGCGCCGGAAAGGACAGGATCATGAGAAACACACCTAAAAGAAGCAGGAACAGCCATTTTTCCTTAGTCATTTTTCCACTGAATTTTGATATCTGTTTCTTCCAGTTCATAATACTGCGCCACCTTTCCCTTTAAGCTTCCGATCTTCTCGCGGACAGGATCCGGGGGCTGCTGAGAGTCTGAGACATTGGCCGCTTTGGCAGCTGCACTGGTATCTTTGACCGCCCATTCCCCCACATTCCCTACCTCGATCTTTTCCACCTCAATTTTCTTTTTCCTCCCTGCTTCCCATTCCTTCCCATCCTGTCCCCCGTTTTCCGCATTGTTCCATCCATCCTCCTCATTCTTCTCCACCATCATCCACACCGACCGTACCTGCCCGTACCGGCTGCTCCCGCTGTCCTTCTCAATGGATACCCGGACCTGGCTGCATGTAAGGCCCTGGTTCTCTGCAATCCTTGCGATGTCATTTTCCACTGCCTCCTCATATCGTCCGATCACCTGCTCCCGGCGTTTATCCTCCATTCCCCACAGGTCTTTCTTTAGATCCTGCGTATCCATTTCCAGGGAAATGCTCTCAAACAGCCTGGCTGCCTGCTCCTCCAGCCGGAAGCCGCCCGCAAAGGGGCTTACTACCAGAAGGATCAGCACGATCCCTGCAAAAAACCGTATATACCTTTCATACTTTGCCTCTGCCAGAAGATTCCCTGCCACTGCCAGAAACAGCATAAAATAAATGATCCCCTTCACCCAGTTATAAACTGCCTCCACTGCACGCCTCCCAATGATCAATGGGCCAGATATCCCACATTTGTCGATACGCAGGTGACCGCCACTGCCAGCACAAAAAGGAACAGGGAATAGAGAACGATCTGCAAAAGCAGCCCATGTCCCTTTGCCACCCCGGATACGCAGGAGACCATCCGCTTGTCACAGATGGGCTGCATCACAGCCGCCACAAGATGATACAACAGCATGAGGACCGCCAGCTTCATCACAGGCACCAGGGAAATGGCTGCGAGGACCACCACTGCTGCCCCTCCTATGGTATTTTTAAGAAGCACTCCTGCCCCCAGCACCATCTGTGCAGCCGCGCCTGCTCCCTGTCCCAGGCCGGGCACCATCTCCACCAGCCTCCACATTCCCGTCTGCTTCAGCCCGTCCGCATAGGGCAGGATCAGGGACTGAAGGACCTGGATCCCCACCACAAGCCCCAGAAGGGTCTTAAGACTCCACCCTACCCCCTTTTCCAGAAGCTCTGCTGCCTTTGAAAGAAAGGGCTCCTTCACCGCATGGCTTCCCAGGATCACAAGCACGTACATTTTCACGGCAGTCAGCAGTATACCGCTGCACATCCACTGCACTGCTGTCACTGCTGCCATCATTCCCTCATACAGTGCCAATGCGCTCATACTGCCGCCTGAAAATGCCACTGCCATAAAATACGCCGGCATCAGCAGCCGCATAAACTCCAAAATCTGCCCCAGCACCTTAGATGCGATCTGAAGACTGGAGAGAAAGCTTCCTGCAAGGCAGGTAAACAGCAGAAGATATGTCACAAAAAAGCCCGTATCCGAAATCTGGCCCCCTTTCCATACAGAGGACACATTGGAAAATACAGCTCCGATCACCCCGATTGCCGCCACCTGGGCCAAGAGCCTTCCCCCCTGCTCCACCTCGGACCACAGCTGATTTCTAATACCTGCTCCTATCTGCGCGAGTATCCCCTTAAAATTTCCTCCCGCCATCTCCTTCATAAGGCCCCGGAAGGAGAAATCCCCGGAAATTTCCTGCCTCTGTCCCATCACCTCGTCAAGAAATCTCTGCATGTCTTCGATCTCATCCCCGATCCCCAGCTCCTGGACGGTTTCTCCCAAATTCTCTTCTTCCTGATACACTTCTTCCGAAGGGGCCTTCGGGATCAAAACCCCCGTGTTCCCGGCTGCTGCCATGATTCCCGGACCTTCCTCCGCTGCCCAGGCCCTGCCCGCCATCCGCCATGAGAACACGGCTGCCAGCAGCGCTGCCCACAGTCCTATCCTGAACCATTTTCCCCACCCTTCTTCCCATACGAGCCTGTCCATGTCTCAAACCTCCCAGGGACTTATCTCAAAAAACGTTCCAGAACACCGAACAATGCCAGAAGCACCGGCATACTGATCCCCAAAATGGACAGCTTCCCAAAGATCTCGATCTGGTTTCCCAATGCGCCATACCCTGCATCCCGGCAGATGCCGGAGGTAAACTCCGCCACATAGGTGATCCCGATCATCTTGAGGAGAGTCCCCAGATATACATTATCAATGTTTATATAGCTCTGTATCTGCCTCAGGGTATCCAGTATCACGGCCAGCTTTCCCGTTCCATAAAAGAAAATAAAACAACCGGCTGCCATTACCATGTACACCGCATATTCTCCCCGGATACTCTTCATCTGCACGGCCATGAGAATGACAGCCACTGCAGCAGCTCCTATGGCAACAATCGTCATGCGATCCCTCCTTTTACTTTCCAGAGCACTTCCCTTACAATAAACGTCCTCCGCCGCAAGGCGGCACGAAAGTCAGGTATGCCAAGTGTGTCCGCCAATCTTTCATGGTGCGGCAGCGCATCTGCCAGCCGGGCACACGAAGGCTTACAATGCAAACAGGTTCTTCATGGTCTCAAACAGATCATATATGTACGGTATCATCCAGAACAGCACCAGTATCAGCCCTGCCAGGCTGGTGAGAAATGCCTGCTCATCCCTGCCGCTGTGCTTTAACACCTGACAGATGACAGAGACAAGGATCCCCACTGCAGCAATGCGGAATATCAGATTTATCCCCATAACCTTTCCTCAACTTTCTACCAAAATTTCCGGGCATCAGCACATCACGATCACCAGAAACATTCCTCCCATCATGCCCAGGCTGGCATAGAGACGGCATTTTTCCTTTTGATGGCTTTTCAGATACAGAATGGCATCGTCCAGCTGCTCCAGAAAAAGAAGGAGCGTTCTCTCCTGCATGTCCACATCCAGATATCCCAGATGCTCCCCCAGGCCACTCAGGTGCTCTACATCCTCCCCAGTCAATACGATCCCCATTTCCTGTCCTGCCAGCTTCTCTGTCTCATCCTTCCAGATCTCCTGAAAGGTCTCTCCCTCCTGCCTTCCAATACGCTCTGCCGCGCTGACAAACAGCCTTCCAAGACCGCCGCCTGCCCGCTTTCCGACCCGTTCCAGCGCCTCAGGCAGAGGCGCATGGCTGTAGGTGATCTCGCCCTTCAGGAAATACACCATCTGCCTCAGCTGCAAAAGCGTCCTCAGGCGTTTTTTCCACTGCCAGGAGTACCACAGGCCCATGCCTCCGGCGGAAAATAAGACCAGTCCCGCTCCAACCCATTTACATATCAAATCTGCTGCCTCCATCTATCGCGGCACCTCCCTTCGGCTTCCCTAAAGGTTTAAGCCTCTCACCATAGATCTGCTGTATACGTCCTGCCTGCCTCTGATCCAGCAAAATGATCCTCTTAAAAAATCCCTCTTTTACCAGCCTGCCGATCCCAGGCTTATAAAGGATCTCCTCCAGCGAGCCTCCGTGGACAGTAGCTGCAAGGGCGCAGCCGCAGTTTCCGGCATATTCAATGGCCTCTGTGTCCTCCCTGCCTCCCACCTCATCCACAGCGATCACATCAGGCGCCATGGTGCGCACCAGCATCATCATTCCCTGGCTCTTCGGACAGCAGTCCAGCACATCTGTGCGCAAGCCCAGATCATTCTGAGGCACTCCCTGGTAACAGGCGGCAAGCTCTGACCGCTCATCTACCACCCCCACATTCAACCCCGGCAGGGAGTCCTTCCCCGGCCTTCCGTTGGAGACCTGGCGTATGATGTCCCTGAGGAGCGTGGTCTTTCCGCATCGCGGCGGCGATATGATAAGGGTGTTTAAAAAATGTCTGTCCGGGGAATACAAAAGATCCATCACTCCGTCTGCACAACCCTTTCGCTCATGGGCAATGCGCACATTTAAAAAGGAAATGAATTTTAACAGGCGTACCTCCTTCCCCTGGGTCACGATCCTGCCAGCCACGCCGATCCGGTGTCCTCCCTGGATCGTTAAAAAGCCCTGGCGAAGCTCCTCCTCGGCTGCATAGAGGGAAAAGCTGCTCATAAACTCCACTGTTTCCCTGATCTGCTGCGGTGTGACGCAGAAAAGCTCCTGCCCGCCTTCTGTCAGCCTTCCCTCCTCCGTCACCCCATACTCCCTGTTGTCCCACAGGATCATAAGGGGCCTTCCTGCCCGAAGGCGCACCTCCTGAAGCTTCTCAAACTCCACCGGCAGCCCCCGGAGCCTGGCCCGTATATCCTTTGGAAATATTTGTAAGACCTGTTCCTTACCAGTCATCTTCCTCACTCCCTTTATCTCAATATATGAGACAGGCTCTGTTTTATGACTGTTTATAAAACAGGATCCTAAAAACAAAACCAGACCTCTCTCAAGATCTGGTTTCTCTTCACATGTTCTCATTTTTATTGTCAAGTGCCTATCCAGCGCTCTGCTGCCGGCAGCCGTCTTCCTGTTTCAGGAGGAATTTAAAAATCCATGTCCTTCAGCCGCGCCGCTAATTGTATGTAAAACTCCAGCACATCGAAGCCCCGATAATCTTCCCTGGTCAGATCGATCATGTCTCCATGGGAGATTCCTTTCAAATACCGGTTTGTGATCACCCCTTGGAAATTGGTCCACTCAGCGGATTCTGGTGTTACCAGACCGTCATTGGGCGCATCCAGCGCCTTTAGGATCCAATAGGGGATGCACAGAAGCTTGCTGCTGAATCCATGCTTCATCAGACTGGCAAAGCTCTGGTAATACGTACCTTCCGCATCGGGATAGCGCTTATTGAATTCTTTTGCATAGGCACAGGATAGCTGATAGCTGGCGTTATAGGCATCCGGATTTTTATCTCCCAGCTTTCCAAAATATGTGTCGATCCTTTTACATATACCCCGGTAAATGCCGTCAGGAAGATTTTTTAAAAACTCCACCAGCATAGATCCTCTGTGCGGCGTATTGATCGTAGTTAAAGAAGCCACATAGGGAGCCATATGAAGACCGCTGATCACATATCTGGCATCCAGGCCGCCCTTGGAATGGGCAATGATATTGACTTTTTTACACCCGGTTTCCTTTACGATCTCCAGAATCTTTTCCTTCAGGATCTCTCCGTTTCCCTCTACCGTCCCCCATGCTTCCTGATGACCATAATAAACGCGGGCTCCATTGCGTACTAATTCCCTGGGGATCCGTCCCCAATAGTTAAAATAGTGAAAGTCACGGAAGCCTACGCCATGAACCAGAAGGAGGGGGTAACGGGTACTGCAGATCTGGTTTTCTACCCTTACATGATCCAAGCTGATCTTATATAGGGTATGGTCGATCTCCTGCTTTGCCAGCCCTCTGACATACAGAGCCAGTCCGAAATGAACAACGGGTATCCAGATAAATGTCCAGATCAGGATCCGCTTGGCAATCCGCAGCCGCCTGCACAGCACACACATCCAGACCAGAAGAAGCAGCAGACTCCCATAGCAGATAAGAAAAAGTACAAGGATCACTCCGCCAAAAACCGTCAATCCACCGGTCAAAAACAGATAAACCGATCCTATACCGCTAAGAGAAAGCAGCCACAGGTCCATGGTCAGCAGGCTTGTTACCAGCCTTAAAAACCAGATATGTACCTTTTCTGCTGCTGTCAGCCATTCATCATAATGCTTCCGTATATATGACCTCACGATCCGTTCCCTCTGGTTTACTATGAAAGTTCCGCCGCCCATAGGCGGCACTAAGTTCAGGTATTCCAAATGCGCCCGCCAGACTTTCGCGGTGCGGTGGCGCGTCCGCCGGCCGGGCGCATGAAGGTTTACTATGAAAACTTTGCCGCCATGTTATACCGTCTTACTTATGATACGGCTCCCCCGCAATGATCCGGTAGCTCCTGTATATCTGCTCCAAAAGAACCACTCGCATAAGCTGGTGGGGAAATGTCATTTTGGAAAAGCTTAAGGCATAGTCTGCCCGATTCATCACCGCTTCGGAAAGGCCTAAGGAGCCTCCGATCACAAACACAATGTGGCTCACTCCCCTGATCCCCAGCTTATCGATCTTCTCAGCCAGCTGTTCGCTGGAGAGCATCTCCCCCTCGATCGCCAGGGCGACCACGAAGGCTCCATCCCGGATATTGTCCAGGATGCGCTGGCCTTCCTTTTCCTTTATCTGGCGCTCCACGGCCTCACTGGCCCCGTCAGGGGTCTTTTCATCCGCCACCTGGAGGATCTCCAGACGGCAGTAGCGGCTTAAGCGCTTTTGATACTCCTTGACGGCGTCCTCAAAATAGCGCTCCTTTATCTTTCCCACAGTTACAAGGGTAATCTTCATATACTAAAACTCCAGGATCATATCGTACCATACAGCCCCGCCGTGAACGGACAGGGATACGCCCTTGTTCACATAGCCGAACCTCTCATAAAAACCGATCAGCCTGTCCTTGCAGGTCAGGATCAGCCCTTTCCTTCCCTGGCTTCTGGCCGTCTCGATCATAGCCTCCATCAGCCTGGATGCCAGCCCGTTGTGACGGTACTCCTCAATCACATCCAGCCCGAAAATGCTCTGATAGGCCCCATTGGGATCATGCAGGGAAATGTCCTCAAACATGGCATCTGCAATGGTGGTCTCGTCTGTCACAGCGCCATTGATAAAGCCCACGATTCTTCCTGCATCCTCTGCCACGAGAAAGCTCCCAGGAAATGCTCCCAACCGTTCTTTTAAGCTCTTTTTATCTGCTGCCTCTGCTGCTGGAAAGCAGGCAAGCTCCACTGCTGCCACCTCTTCCAGGTCCTCCGGCCTTACATTTCTTATAATAATGCTGTCCATACTGCTTCTTTTGTCCTTTCTCTTTTATCGATCAGCCCTTTACCCGGAAATAATATCCCACACCCCATTTGGTATGTACATACTTCGGATCGCTGGGGCTGGGCTCGATCTTCTCCCTGAGCCTTCTCACATGGACATCCACTGTCCTCACATCTCCGCTGTCCAGCGCCTTATTGCCCCACACATAGGTCAACAGGCTCTCTCTGCTGTACACCTTGTTGGGATTGCGCACCAAAAGCTCCAGAAGGTCAAACTCCTTTGCCGTAAGATTGATCTCCTTTTCACCGATAAAGACCCTGCGGCCCTCTGTATCCATCTTCAGATCCCCGGCGCCGATCAGGCTGACGCCGGCATCCTTTTTCTGCTTCTTGCTCTTTGAGCTGCGGCGGATGACCGCCTTGATCCTGGCCTTGACCTCCAGGATGTTAAAGGGCTTGCTGATATAGTCGTCTGCGCCGTATTCCAGGCCCAGGATCTTATCCATATCGCCGCCCTTGGCCGTGAGCATGATGATCGGCATATCAGAAAACTCCCTGATCGCCTGGCATACCTCAAAGCCGTCATATTTGGGCAGCATCACATCCAGCAGAACGATATCATACTCTGTCTGCTTTGCAAGTGCAATGGCCTCCTCCCCGTCATATGCGCAATCTACCTCCATTCCATCCTGCTCAAGGCTGAAACGGATTCCTTTTACAATTAATTTCTCATCATCAACTACTAATACTCGTGCCATACAATATTCCCCTTATCTATCAGTCAACAACCCTGCTGCAAGCAACGGGGTATGTGACCCTCGCGGCAGCCGCCAAATGTGTATGCAAGCATGACACTTGGCTCGTTGCTCGTGTGAATCAATGGCGGCCCAAAATCCGGGCCGCCTCCTGGTTACTGACTATTCATACAGATATGCTGTCTTTTATCTTCTCAAAAGCACCTTCCTTGATGCCGGGCACCTTCATCACATCCTCAATGGAGCGAAAGGGCCCGTTTGCCTCCCTGTAGCGGATAATATCCTCCGCCCGCGACTGCCCAATGCCCTTTAAGGTCATGAGCTCCTCTAACGCAGCCGTATTCAGGTTCACCACTGCCGGTGAGGCAGCAGCCGGCCGTTTATCCGAGGTCATACCGGTTATCCCATCTGCCCTCCACTGCTCTGCCTGGCTGACTGTGGGAACCTCGATCTTCATCCCATCCCCGGCTTCCATTGCAAGATTTAAAAAATCCACGGAGGCTTCCTCAGCAAAGCCCCCTGCAGCTTCCACAGCCTCATATACGCGGCTTCCCGCAGAGAGCTCATATACGCCGGGCCTTTCTACACTGCCGCAGACATGGACATAGATACAGGCTTCCTCCGGCTGGACGGCCTCTGTCCCCGTCTCCTGGGCATAGGCCTCCGGCACACGGTCCAGAGATGCCTCCTGGGCCTCCTGATCCTCCTGATCCTCCCTGCGGGCCTCACCGGAAGCCTCCGGTGTCCCTGCCTCCTCTGCCAGCAAAAGCTCCACCGGACCTTCTGATCTGCCTGAGCCGTCTGAGGCAGCCACGCTACAGCTATAGCATATGCCTGCAGCCAACATGCATACTGCCATGAGCAGCAGCTTTTTCTTCTTCAAAGATATCTTTTTCAACTTCAACAATACCCCTCCTTTTCAGGGTACTATCTCAGCCTGCATTACTATTCTATCGAAAACCCCCGGCAAATACAAGGGCTATTTCCAAATTTTAAATTACGTTCGCTCAAATACCACGATCCCGGCAATGGCAATAGCAGCCCCGATCAGCTTATGCCAGGCAAAGGGAGCTTTCTCTACGCCAAAGAGGCCCCACAGCTCGATCCCGTAAGCCACAATGATCTGAGCCACTACGATCAAAAGAGAGGCCTGAGCCGGCCCCAGGCTGCCCATGCTCCGGATGACCGTATAGGTGATCAATGCTCCGATGATACCGCCCGCCAGCACATACCTGGGCGTCACCTCCATAAGCCCCCCAATGGGCTCCCTGCCCGTAAACAGCCATATCAGCACGCATGTGATAAATGCCGTCACCTGCACCCAGCCCGCTGCCACCCACACACTGGTCTGCTTCGTCACCTCCGTATTAAATACTCCCTGAATGCTCATCAACGCCCCGGAGATCAATGCAACTACAATTCCCATCATTTTCCAATTCCTGCCTTTCCACTGTTCTTGCCATTCTGCCATGAGGCCTCTTTTTCTACAGAGACTTACATGTAGTGTTAGATTTCCCAGGGAAATGGCTTTTTATTCCGCTCGTCCCTCGCTCAGAACATGTCGGAAGCAGTACATTTGAGTTTCCGCATTTTGTACCCTGGCTGCCGGGAGGGCGGCTGGAGCAACTTTGCAGGACATTAGAAGCACTTAGTCGGCTGGTTTTTCCGTTCAGAGAGGCATCAATGATTGTTTGAGCGCAGCGAGTTGCATTGATGCCTCTCTGGCTTTTAGGAAAAATCAGGCGTCTTAGTGCTTCTTATGTCCGAAACCGGAGCGAGAGCCGCCCTCCCGGCAGCCAGGGTACAAAATGCGGAAGCTGGGGGCAGTACAGAGTTGCCAGCCCGGCACATATGATGTATAATCATTCCGTCAGGAGGCGCAGACAATGGCTTTTTTTGCAACTGCCTTTTTTCAGGCAACCGCATGGGATATGATCCCACCCAGGCCCTATTCGGCCTTCCACCTCTGTCTTACGGCAGCGGGGACCGCGGCGGCTGCCCTTTTGGCATACCGGCTTTCCCGCAGCAGGCGGTATGCCCCCGATATCCACGCCCCGCTCTTTCTCTGCGGCCTGATACTGGCTGCCAGTGAGGCCTACAAGCAGGGCTTTCTGTATACTGTCTGCGGAAATGGACACTATGACTGGTGGTATTTTCCCTTCCAGCTGTGCAGCATCCCCATGTATCTGTGTCTTCTCCTTCCGCTCCTTAAAAAGCGGAACATGCAGAAGCTGCTCACGGTCTTCTATACCTTTATACAGGATTTCGGCCTTCTGGGGGGCATCATGGCCCTGGCTGAGCCCAGCGGGCTGATGCATCCCTATTGGACGCTGACCCTCCACGGATTTTTATGGCATTTTATCCTGATCTTTATCGGACTCACCTGTGCCCTGACAGGAAACGGCAAAAAGGGGATCAGGGACTTTCTTGACACCATCCCGCTGTTTCTTTTCTGCTGCGCAGCCGCCACCTGTATCAACATTTTGTCCCATCCCTACGGAAATGCAGACATGTTCTACATCAGCCCCTATTATCCCAACGGTCAGGTGATCTTTCATCAGATCGCCCTTACCATCGGCATCCTGCCTGGGAACCTGCTGTACCTTCTGTCTGTGATCCTGGGAGGCGCCATCTGTCACTGCGCCGGATATCTAATGGAAAATAGTGAAAGGAGACATGAAAATGTCAAATGATCATTCAGAAACCAACAAGAAAACAAGAGCGGAACAGGCCATTGCCTTCCATGACCGGGGCTTTAACTGCGCCCAGTCTGTGGTCTGTGCATTTGCAGATAAAACGGGCCTGGACGAGACCACCTTATTCCGCATCACAGAGGGCCTTGGCCTGGGAATGGGCTGCATGGAGGGGACCTGCGGCGCCATCTCCGCTGCCGCCGTCCTCTCCGGCTTAGCCTGCAGCACCGGCCACACAGAGCGCCCTGACTCAAAGGCCATTTCCTATAAAGCATCCCGCAGGTGCATCGAAGCCTTCAAGGATACCAACGGAAGCGTTGTCTGCCGCGAGCTCAAGGGCATTGACACCGGACGTCCCTTAAGAAGCTGTGCAGGCTGTATCGAGGATGCCGTCCACATCATTGAGGAACAGCTGTTTCCGGATTCCTGACGCTGTACTAGTATTTCCCCTTTTTCAACAGCTTTCTCAAATACACATAGGTCGCCTCCTCCCCTTCATCCCGGAGCATAAGGAGCAGCTTCTCCAAAAGCTTCCTGGTCTGAGGGTGGATGGTGATATATTTCTTTGTAAATTCATAGTACTCCCAGGGCGCAGCGCTGGTATAGTTCCTGCCACGGTACACCTCACAGGCAGCGATCCTGTCACATATCATTTCTGCTACATATCTTAAAGGCATTTTATTGCCTACCAGGCCATCCTCCTTGTTGGAGGAAATGTCGATCCAGTATTCATAATGGTGCTTGTTGCGCCCCTTATGGTGGAGCCATGCCTTAGAAAAGCCAATATCCTCCCTCTCGGCTGCATTGGGGCTCCTTGTTCCCTGATAATAGCGCACTCCTGTCCAGAACTCCTCCGGGCTGTATTTGGAAAGGTCATGGGTCAATCCCTGCCAGTACAGGCCCAGCCGGAAACAGTGTTTTCTCACAAGGTGCCTGTGTTTTGTGATCGTACAGAAATGTTTCCATATATTTATAATTTTCATTTGCCAATCCTCTTTTCTGCTTACTCATTCAAACTTATCCTACAGTATAGCACAAACAGCCCCTTTCTGGCTACTTTCTTTCTCTCTCCGGGAAAGGTCTTTTCCCAAGCACTTAAAAATCAAAGGTTTTCCCTAAAATGTTTGACACTTTCCATTATTTGTGATATTCTTATCACAGTTGCGAAATTGCTCGCAACGGAACATTTTTTTATATATTTTTGGAGGTATCACAATGAAAGGTACAGTTAAGTGGTTCAACAACCAGAAGGGTTACGGATTCATTTCCGATGAGCAGGGTAACGATGTATTCGTACACTACTCAGGCCTGAACATGGAAGGCTTCAAGTCCTTAGATGAGGGCGCAGAGGTTGAGTTCGACGTTGTTAACGGCGCTAAGGGACCTCAGGCTACCAACGTAACCAAATTATAATCTAATGAACAACAGTGTACCTTTTTCAAACATATATCATCACTGATAGAAGTTGAACTAAGTTATATCTGATTTCAAATGATTACAAGTAAGAGCCAGTCATAGGACTGGCTCTTGTTGTTTCTCTCTGTCATCCAGGCCTATCTCGCCTTTTCCAGGATCTCCTTCAGCTCCTCCACATCAAAGCTGTAATTCCTTCCACAGAAATGGCAGTTCACCTCAATAGGCTTGCCATCATCGATCATTTCCTGGATCTCCTTTTTTCCAACACTGATCAACGCCTTTTCCACCCGGCTCTTTGTGCAGTTGCAGAAGAATCTGGCTGGCTTTTTATCATTGATCTCCAGTCCGAACTCCCCCAGGATATACTGCAGGATGGTCTCCGGCGTATTGCCCACATCAAGGAGTGTGGTGACAGACCGGATCTCCTTAAGCTTTGCCTCCAGTCCGCTTATCACAGCCTCAGAGGCTCCCGGCATCAGCTGCAGGATAAAGCCGCCTGCCTGGCGCACCGTATTGTCCTTATTCATGAGGACTCCCAGTGCCACAGAGGACGGTGTCTGCTCCGAGGTCGCATAGTAATAGGTAAGGTCCTCCGCGATCTCTCCTGTCACCAGGATCGTCTGGCCCACATAGGGCTCCTTTAAGCCAATATCCTTGATCACGCTTAAGACGCCCACTCCCAGGGCTCCCCCCACATCCAGCTTTCCCTTTTCATTGGGAGGCAGCATCACAGAAGGGTTAAATGCATATCCCTTTACATTTCCATGGGCATCTGCCGTCACTGTCAGTCCTCCTATAGGCCCGTCTCCCTGGATCTTCAGGGTCAGAAGGTCGTCCTCTCCCTTCATATCATATCCCATCATGACTCCTGCCGTCAGAAGTCTTCCCAGGGCAGCCGTTGCCACAGGGCTTGTATTGTGGGCCGCCCTGGCTGCCTCTGTCAAATCTCTTGTGGTAGCTGCGAATGCACGTATCTGCCCTTCCGCTGCTGTTGCCCTGATCACATAATCTGCCATTTTTCTCACTCCTGTCCTTCTTTTCCCTTTTCCCTGAGGATCACATACATCCGTTCGCTGTGCTCCTTCATCGGATCACGGGTAAATGCATCATAGGCGGCCAGAAATTCCATCCCCGCCTCCGCCGCAGCCCTCTCAACCTCCTTAAGGCTGTAAGCCCTCTGGTAATGGGTCTCCTGAAACTTGCGGTACAGCTCCCCTTCCCTTATAAAAAGGGTCAGGTCATATTCATTGATCCTCTCGTCCTCATCATAAAAATTGTCCCAGATAAAGCTGCTGTCTTCCCTGTCCTCCGCAAAGGTGTTTTCTCCCAATATCTCACGGTATTTATATTCCGTATTCATATCAAAAATAAACACTCCGCCGGGATCCAGGTAATTGTTCACAAGCCGGAAGACCTGGACCAGCTCTTCATATTCCAGGATATAGTTCAGGGAATCGCAGATGCCCACCACAGCCCGCACCGTGCCGTAGAGCTCAAACTCCCGCATATCCTGAAGAAGGTAGAGGATGTCCAGTCCTGAGCTTCTCTGCTTCTCCATAGCGATCTCCAGCATATCCTCAGAGCTGTCCACCCCGATCATGTCATAGCCCGCCTTTGCCAAAAGCTCTGTAAGGCTTCCTGTGCCGCAGCCCAGATCCAGCACAAGGCCGTCATTTATCCCATATCCTTTTAGAAGTTCCTTTACATAGGAAGCCCATTCCTCATAGGGAATATTGTCCATGAAGGTGTCGTATACCCGGGCAAAGCTTGTATATGCGTCCATCTGCCTCCTCCTTACATCCAGGGTCCTCCCTGTCATTCCCGGCTCCATTTTACATTCAGAAGGCCGGGATCCGCTTCACTGTTCCGGCCCCTGGCAGCGAAAAAAGCCTGTCCGGGGTTCTTCTCCGGGCAGGCCGCTCAAACCTGTGCGCGGGTCTTAAGCGTTCTTTCCGCAGCACTTTTTATACTTTTTGCCGCTTCCACATGGACACGGATCATTTGGGAAAATCTTCTTGCCCTTGCGGACCGTACCGGAAGCCTTCTGAGTCTTGTACAGCTCCTTGCGCTTCTCAGGTGTCAGAATGCTGTCCCACTGCGGAAGCTCATACAGCCAGGTAGCCTTTGCCTCGACCATATTGTAATACAGCTTTTCCGGGTCGATCTCGATCTTAACCTCGGTATCCTCTTCCATGGTATCAATCGGGTTCTCGTAGCCCTTTAAGCTCTCGTTGATGCCATCCAGGAAGCCTGTCATGATCAGGATCTCTGTGTTGTACTTCTCTGCCAGGCCCTTAACGGTGCCGGTCACCACCTCAGAAGGATTGGAAAGGATCTGCTCATAGATGCCCTTCTCGATCTGGAAATAGCCAGACCACAGTTCTTCTCTTTTTTTATCGTCCAGGCCATCGCCATAGGCCAGATTTCTCCATGTCTCTAACAGTGCCATAACATAACCATCCTTTTTGTATTTATAGTCATGTCCTATAGTATATAACAAAACCTCGGATTTTTCAAACATTTTTCATATTACAATATTATTTCGTATTTTTTGCAGCCTTTTGCAGATACTAAGGAGGAATCAAACAAATCAAAAGGAGGTTCAACATGAAATTCAGCGCAAAAAACGACAGCATCCAATGTTCCATCAAGAACTGTGTCCACCATGCAGGGACGGTAGATTACTGCACCCTTGACACCATCCAGATCGGTACTCACGAGATGAATCCCACCAAAAAGGAATGTACTGACTGCGAGTCCTTTGTAAACAAGGCGCAGTAAGCCATCCTTCCTGACACTGCGGGCATCATGTGTATTAATGTATTTGCCCGCAGCCTGCGGCAGCCCGGTTTCGGGCTGCCTTATTTTCTGTCTGTATCCGGTTTCTCCTTCGTTTTTTGTAAGAATTATTACATTTCATTACATTTCTCTGACTTCCGTTGACCTTAAACCAACTCCATGGTATAGTTTAGACATGTCAGAAATGACGCGGCCCGGTAAGGTCTCCCATCACAACGCAGGCCAAGCCGGGCACCCCCCTAAAGTAATTTCTTCCGGTTTTTCCCCGATTTTCCAATTTTCCGGTTGCTTCCCCGATATAAAACATGATATAATAGTTTTAATGGAGACATAGCTCAGCTGGGAGAGCATTTGCTTGACGTGCAGGAGGTCGCAGGTTCGAGTCCTGTTGTCTCCATTATTTTTTTGCCCGCGTATCTGCGCGGGCTTTTTTAATATCTCACACCATTGTTTCTCTGTTTTTTATTTTCAGATACTAACATTTTATCCACATATTTTTCCACATTATTGTGGATAAACCCGACGATATCTACACATACTAAAAAAAGCCGCCTTTCTTTTGCAAAAGCGGCTTCATTTTCCCAAGGAGGTGAGACAATGGATACAACAGCCAACACAGAGAATACAGCATTAAACCGTGATGTCTCCAATGACACGGACCGTCCCGCAAAGGCGGCAGACACACCTGCAGAACCCCTTCCTGAATCCTCCAGGCCCAGACGCGATGGCCCCGGAGGGGAATAATCCGTTTTTGACGTATGCCGTATCTGGATATTACTGTTCTGCTGATCCGGATACGGCTCTTCCATCCAGACAGCTTATCAGCTTTTCTGACACGTGGATATTAAAAAAGTGGATAAACGGTCCCAGGCCCAGGGAGCACACAAGGGTTCCGAACCCAGCCAGGCCTCCAAAGGCCAGGCAGACAATGACGCATATGCAGTCCGTACATATTCTGCACCAGAAGTATTTTACCGGGAAATGATCTCTCAGCATAAGAGCCAGACTGTCATAAGGCGCGATCCCCAGATCCGCTGTCTGGTACATGGAGGCTGCCAGGCTCAGTACCAGAAGCCCTGCTGCCATCACCGCCAGCTTTTGGTCCATTCCCTGGGGCGCATCCACAAGGCGGTTTAAGATCCCTGTAAA
The DNA here is from genome assembly GCF_020554865.1 of Lacrimispora sp. 210928-DFI.3.58. GTDB lineage: Bacteria > Bacillota > Clostridia > Lachnospirales > Lachnospiraceae > Enterocloster. The sequence continues at coordinate 82,181 of NZ_JAJCIC010000001.1, read as the reverse complement.
AAAAGTACTTATGTAGCCCACTCCAAACCAGTTTACAAGAGTCCCCAGACCGATGTAATGACGTCCCCATTTCCACTCCGCAGCAAACCACAGGCAGTTGGCCGCCAGCAGAGTCGGCGCAAAGGCAATGTGGATCCTTTCCCCGATCGCCATCACCATCGCGCTGGAGGGATCATTTCCCAGGGCTGACAGTTTAAATAGACTGATCCCAAGTCCCAGTATCACAATCCCCAATACCATTACTGCCGTCCTTCCACATCCCGCTCTCTTCATATCGTAAGCCTCCTTATCTCTCATTTCACATAGATCACAGTGGAAAAGTCATCTATCCCGCAGGGAAGCCGGACCGTACTTGTCAGATACTGCAGCGCGTCTGTCAGATGGCTCTGCCTCTTTGAAATGCACAGCAGCATCAGGTTTTCAAACTGACAACTTAATCTGTCCAGCCTGACATCCGGCTCAAAACAGACCGCACAGACCTCCGCCCCCTGCTTTAAATAGTTTTCCACCAAACCTATCTTGTATTCTGCTCCGATTATCAGCACATCCATATCCTTTTCCCTCCATTCTCCTATGGCCTGCCTCCTGATGGACGCTCTCGTCCTTTTCCCTGCCGCATATTCCCTGTTACATATCATACTGCAATGCCCTCTTCGCTTCTATCAAATTTATTGTAAAAATATCATATTTATTATATAATCCTATCAACAGGATCACAGAAGGAAGGAGGCAAAGTTCCATGAAGAGCGTACGTCAAAGAGATTTAACCTATCTGGCCTATATTCAGAGGGAAAGTCAGTTCGTCCACCACACCTACGATGATGAATACCACCTATACCACCTGGTAAGCCAGGGGGACTCCTCCGCCATTTCTCTGGGCTATGAGAAGTTCACAGGCTGCCATAACGGCACCCTGTCCCTGCATCCCCTGCGCAACATCAAATATCACTTTGTGGTAGAAACTGCCCAGACAGCCAGGGCCTGCATCCACGGCGGCATGGACTACCAGACTGCCTACAGCTTAAGCGACCTCTATATCCAGAAGGCCGATGTGTGCCCTTCCATTCCGGAGCTAAATGAGCTCTATATGGAAATGATCACTGACTACATCCACAGGATGAGAGCTGTAAGGCGTGAACGCATTGATTCCAAGCCAGTACAGCAGTGTGCAGATTACATCTACTACCACCTTCACGAAAAGATCACAGTCCCTATCCTGGCAGAGCACACCGGTCTTCACCCCAACTATCTCTCCACTCTTTTCAAAAAGACCATGGGCTGCTCCATCACCCAGTACATCCGTTCCCAAAAGCTGACTGCAGCCAAAAATATGCTGAAATACTCCAGCTTCCCCATATCCGAAATATGCAGCCTCCTTTCCCTCGGTACCCAGAGCCATTTCACCGAGCTCATGAAGGCCGACTGCGGCTACACGCCAAAACAGTACAGAGACCGCTACTATGAGTATCACCAGCAGGCGGAGGGCACGCCTTAAGCCCTTCAGCCCTGCTTTCCCCCTTTTACACATCTTGTCCCCCTCCTGCATATATTAAAATGTATTCTCAGAATTTCTCTGTGTCTGATTTTGTGGGATGATTTTTGGATTCCGAGAGTACATGAAATAAAAAAGGAGGAAACCTTATGCCTGATCGATTCGAAGAATTTTTCCGGGACTGGCCCAGGCGTGACTGCCCCTTCTGCGGCCATGACCGCGGCCACCGCGACCAGGACGGACATGATCACCGCCACAGGCAGTGTGATGACTGCAGAGACAGACGCGATCATCATGATAACTGGCCCTGGAGATAATAAATAGTGTGTGCATCCTGCCGGCCGGGCTTTTTGTTGCATAGGAGACTCCAGAGGAGTTTCCCATGCAACAAAAAACCGGCCCCAGTGCGCCATTGCACCGGGACCGGCAAAAAGGGGAGGATAAGTATTAATTTTTATCATTTGTTGATACTAACATTATGAACACTTCCCCGGAAAATATACAGCCTTTTCGAAAATTTTTCAACTTATAAAATAAGTATGAGCGTAACTGTGATCAGTACAATGCTGATGACAATGCTGATGGAATTAATGGCGCTGGCAAGGCCGAAGTCCTCCTTTAGGTCAGCGGTAAATGCCGGGGCCGCGGAGGCAATGGGGCTGAAGCTTAAGATCGCCAGAGCCTGCCTGTAGCCCAAATCGAGGGGAAGCAGGAAGAAAAAGGCCGCCGCCAGGGCAATGGATATTCCATAGCGCACCAGAAGGATCTTTGCGATCTTTCCTGTCTGGCTCATATCACCTGACAGCTTGAAGCCCACACCGATCATGAACATTGCCAGAAATGCATTGGCATTGGCAATGATCCCTGCAAAGGACACAATGGGTGAAGGCATTGACAGATGAAGCAGTGACAGAACTGTCATAACAACATACGCATCAAAGGGTACTGACTTCACCAATGTCCGCAGGATCGGCATGATGGAAAACTTCTTATCTCCGCCTTTTATCATAGAAGCAATGCTGTAGCTTCCTCCCAGACAGACAAATGCATTGCCTGCATCAAAAAGGCTGGTGGCCACCACTCCCATTGGCCCTAAAAAGCCCTGGGCAAAGGGCATGGTAAAGTTGCCTATATTATAGCCCGATAAATTGATCACGCCAAAGGCACGCTCATTGCGGCTCTTTCCGGCGTTCATCACCAGAGAGCTTGTGATCAGCAGCACACCGCCTCCCAGCCCCAGAGCTGACAAAAGCAGCATGGAAGGCTTTAAGTCAATGCCTGAAAAATTAGAAACGATCGCCGCAGGAAGAGTGATCTTCAAAACGATTTTCGACAATACATGAAAATCCTCCTGCTTAAAAAGTCCCTTCCGCCTGAGAACATACCCTAAAATGATGATCGCCACAAAGGATGCGGCCTTTACCAATATCTCTGCCATTTCCTTATCCCTTCCTTTTGTCCCTGTCTGTCATCATACACCGGGACACACCTTTGTACTATACCAAAAACCCGCTGTGACTTCAATATACAAAAAGTCAAAAAATGGCACAGACAGTAGGATTTTCTTACTGTCTGCGCCAAAATACCTTTCTCTAAGGCAATACCTATACATATCCCAGAAGTCCCGGCAGCCACATGGACAGGATCGGAACATAGGATACCAGAAGCAGCACAAAGAAGATCGCTGCAAAGTAGAAAAGAAGAGGCCTTATCACATTTTCAATCTTTGTCTTACCTACCTTAACACCCACAAACAAGGTGGTGCCCACAGGAGGGGTAATGGTTCCAATACAGAGATTGAAGATCATCATGATTCCAAAATGTACTGTATGCATTCCCAGCGCCTGACAGATCGGGAGGAAGATCGGTGTAAAGATCAGGCAGGCAGGCGTCATATCCATAAATGTACCAATGATCAGGAGCAGGATGTTGATGATAAAGAGGATCACATACCTGTTGTCACTGATGGACAGCATTGCCTGGGATACGGCTGTAGGGATGCCTGTAAATGCCATGACCCAGCTCATGATACTGGAAACGCCGATCAGGAAAATAATGATGCCTGTCATCTCAGCGCTGTCCAAGAAGATCTTGGGAAGCTCGGAAACCTTGATGGATTTATAAAATACCAGAGACAGCACAAGGCTGTAAACCACAGCCACCACGCTTCCCTCTGTGGCTGTAAAAATACCGGTAATGATACCGCCGATTACGATCACGATCATGAGCAGACAGGGGATTGCCTGGAAGAACACCTTCACCTTCTCGCTCATGGAGAATTTCTTTGTGCTCCTGTATCCCCTTTTCATTGCAAAATAGTAGATAACCGCCATACAAGCCAGGCCCCAGAGGATACCGGGGATGTAACCTGCCATGAACAGGGCTGCAACAGAGGTTCCGCCGCTCACCAGAGAGTAGGTGATCATAACGTTGCTGGGCGGGATCAGAAGGCCTGTGGGCGCTGTGGCAATGTTGGCTGCCGCGGAGAAATCCCTGTCATAGCCCTCCTCCTCCTCGATGGGGCCGATGATGGAGCCCATGGCGGAGGCTGCCGCTGTGCCGGAGCCGGAGATGGCACCGAACAGCATGTTTGCAACTGCGTTGGTGTGGGCAAGAGCTCCCGGAATGCTTCCTGTAAAGAGCTTTGCAAAATTGATCAGGCGGATAGCGATACCGCCCTTATTCATGATGTTTCCGGCTAAGATAAAGAAGGGGATCGCCAAAAGGCTGAACACGGAAATACCGGAAAATATCCTCTGTGCTCCCGTAAGCACGGCTGCTCCCGTATCAAGCACAGGAAGGATCGCACAGATGGAGGACACTGCCAGCGCAACGGCAATGGGCACACCGGCCAGCAACATTACCACCAGAAGGACCAATATGATCAGTCCGCATGCTACTGCTATATTCATACTTTTGCCTCTCCTTTCTCATCAAAATCATGGTGCAGCATATCCAGAGCATTCATAATGCTGAATACCATGATGATCACGCCTGTCACAGGAACGATCACATAGATATATCCCATAGGTACTCTTAAGGATGCTGTTGTCTGTATCATGGTAAGCTTTGTGATGGAAATACCGCCGTACACCATCACAACGGCTGCCAGTCCAAAGGTCAGAAGATCGATAACGATTTCCAGATATTTCCTTCCGGGCCCTGTAAATTTATCTGCCAGAAAGCCCATACGCATGTGATCCCGCTTGCCGAACACATAGGCAGAGGCCAGAAGGGCCATCCATGTAAAGGAGTAGGTCAGAAGCTCCTCAGACACCGTACTGGGCCTGTTAAAGAAATACCGGGTCACGATCTGATAGGTTCCGATCACCGTCATAAAGGCAAACAGGAAGATGATCACGATCCCCAGCACTTTCATGATGGCTGCTCTCACTTTATGCATTGCTTCCATATTACTGTCCTCCCTTCGCCTTTTCATTGGCTTCCTGGATATGGCTGTAAAGCTCTACGATCTTCGGATTGTCCTGCTGCATCTTCTCATGAAGAGGAAGCACCTTTTCCTTAAATGCATCTACATCCACATCGATGAATTCCACGCCCATATCACCCATGGCAATGTTCTTTGCCTCCTCAATGCTCTTATCCCACTCTTCAAGCTCCACCTCTGTGGAGAGGGCTGCCGCCTCCTTGAAGATCTGATATTCCTCAGGGCTTAAGTTGTTTAAGAATTTCAGGTTGGCAACCAGCATATCCGGCACCATCTGGTGCTTGTTGTAGGAGTAATACTTGGCCACCTCGCCGTGCTTATTGTTGGTGAGGGCCAGCTCATTGTTCTCAGCACCGTCGATCACGCCCTGCTGGATGGCTGTGTACACCTCGCCAAAGCCCATGGGAGCTGCCGCTGCGCCAAAGGCATTTACCATGGCAACGCTGGCAGGGCTCTGCTGTACACGGATCTTCATGCCCTTTAAGTCATCCGGTGTGTTGATCGGCTTTTTGCCATAGAAATTTCTGGTACCTGCATTGTACCAGGTCACAACGCGGAAGCCTGCCTCATCTGTGGACTCATAAACCCTCTCCATATAGTCCGTATCCTGCATCACAGACTTGTACACATCCTCGGAGTCAAACAGGTATGGCATGCTGAATATCTCATACACCCCTGCAAAGGTCTCCAGGTTTGCCGTACCTGCCACCACGAAATCAATGGCCCCTGTCTGTGTCAGCTCAATGGCCTTTTGGGCGGAGCCCAGGATCTCATTGGGGAAGATCTGCACCTCGTACTTGTCCCCCAGACGCTCCTCTACATACTCCTTAAATGCCAGAAGGCCCAGATGCTCCGGGTGGGTCTCCGACTGGGCATGGGAGATGCGGATGATCCTTCTCCCTGAGGTCACAGAGCCGCAGCCAGCCAGTCCCGCTGTCACGGCAGCTGCCAGGATACAGGCAGCCAGTTTCTTCATCATTTTCCTCACGTTTTTCCTTCCTTTCCCTTATAACCGCTTTTATTTAAAATCCCTTACACTATTCTGGACGAAAACAGCCTCTCCCATGCCTTTGTTCCTGCATTCTGCCCTCTTTCACGTCAAAAAAAGCACCGGCAGCCATAAAATCAAGCCTGTGTTCAGGAATTTTAGCGTCCTCTTAACACTTTCTTCATTATATAGCCCGGTGCTCTTATTTTGTACCGTAAAACTTTGTCATTGGGGAAGAAGATTTTGACATCTTTTGTAAATTCTTTGTGTCATTTGTGGAAATGTACAAAAATCATCTTTATTTTTTATGCATTATTCCTATCCCTGTACTCCGAGGGGATCATTCCTGTTAGGCGTTTAAACACCTTTGCAAAATAGTTGGAATCATTGTAGCCTACCTGCAGGCTTACATCCTTCACACTGATATTTTTATCCTGCAACAGACGCTTTGCCTCATTGATCCGGAATCTGGTAAGGTAGGTGGTAAAATTCTGGTCAAAGCACTGCTTGAACAGCTTGCAGAAATAGGCATCAGAATAATTCATCATTTTGGCTGCATCCTGCATGGAGATCTCCTTCATATAATTGCTGCGGATGTACTCCCGTATGGCCTCCGCCACCTGGTTCATGCGTCCCCCTCCTGCTTCTTCCAGGTCCCCGTCTTCCACAGGCTGCCAGGAGGCCTCACTCCGTTGCTCCCTTAGGGCTGTCCGGCTCTCCTCCTCCCACTCCCTTTCCCTCATCCTCCTGTCTGTCAGCCGCATGGCCTCCTCCATGACAGCCACCAATTCCTCCTGCTCACAGGGCTTTAACAGGTAGTCCAGAGCACGGATGACGATCGCCCGCTTTGCATAGCTGAACTCGTCATAGGCAGTGAGAAACACGATAATGCAGTCCTCATCCATTTTCCTGATATGCTCTGCCGCCTCTACCCCGTTCATTTCCGGCATGGCGATATCCATTATGATGATCTGGCTCTTTTCCCGCTTGAATACCTCCAGGGCCTCCGCCCCATTGATGGCCTCACTGATCACAAGCATATCTCCAAACTGCTTTTTCAGCCTTCTTGCAAGAGCCATTCTCTCGATCTGCTCATCATCTGCAAGCAACACACGATACAAACCCATTCCCTCCTCTATACGCTTGTAACTACTCAGCCTATGGCTGTGTAGTTACGGAATCCGGCTCATTTTAAGTCCGCCTGCGGCGAAGGAGCCGGATTTTTCTCGTCCGCAGCTCGTTCTTACGGTCTTTGCAGTAAATGCAAAGACCTGCGCTGAGTAGTTACATATGCTTCATTCAACCCGCTCCCCTGCCGTAAATGACAGCACCACTGACGTACCGCAGCCCTCCCGGCTGTAGAGGAGCATTTCCCCATCCTGATACATCCCGTGTATCCTCCGGTAGATATTGCTGATCCCGATCCCGGTCTTCTTATCGTCCTCTCTCTCTAAGGCCTTCCCGATCTCTCTTAGGCGCTCCTCACTGATACCAGTGCCCGTATCGGAGACCCACAGCTTAAGCTTCGTCCCCTCCATCCTGGAGCGGATATGGATCCTCCCTCCCCGGCTCTTGGAGGAAAGGCCGTGCTTGATCGCATTTTCCACAAGAGGCTGGAGGGCAAAGGAAGGCACCAGGACCTCCAGAGTATCCGGGGCACAATCAATGGAATAACGGATGCGTGCTCCAAACCGCATCTTCTGCAGATACATATAGTCCTGGACAATATTCAGTTCCCTGTCAAGGGGCATAACAGAATCCGAAGATTTCAGGTTGTAGCGGAACAGACGGCTCAGGGCTGTGATCATCTTTTCCGTGGAAGCGGCATCCTCGATCTGCGCCGTGCTGGCGATCATATTTAAAGTGTTGAAAAGAAAATGGGGATTGATCTGGTTCTTTAGCATCTGGAGGCGCACCTCATTCAGCTTCTGCTCCATGGCATGAGTCTTCTTCAAGGCCTCAATATATCCCCTGGTGGAAGCCTTCATCGTACAAAATGCACGTACCAGCTGGGCGATCTCATCCTCTCCCCGGGCGCAGGTATCCGGTCCTGAAAAATCATTCTCTGCAATGCGCCTGGAATCCTCTGCCAGATCCAGCACAGGCTGGACAATGTAGCGGCCCACCGAGCATCTTAAGCCTTTCATGAACAGCAGGGAAACCGCTCCCAGCAGGATCGTCAGACTGGGAACCACTACCAGCCAGTACTTGTGGCTTTCGTAGGCACTATTTCCCATTTCTACCGTCATCTGCTCCAGCTGTCCTGCCCTGGTATTCAGATAGCCCTGTATCCGGTACACCAGATAGAGCTGGTCCAAATATCCTGCTTCCCCCTCTTTCATTTCCAGAAAGCCATCCCGTTCACGCTCATAATTCTCATACATATTGCGAAGAGACCAGGTCCTTGCATACCGGTTTGCCCCGGTCTTCTGATAATCAAAGGGAAGCTCCTTCAAACGGCGCTTAGAGCCCAGACAGGCGTTCTGAAGCCTCCGGTAATTCTCCTCCGTCTCATCCTCCACATAGCACCGGAAGGCAAGACTCTCCTCATCCATTGCAGACCAAAAGGCAAGGCTCTGGGAATTACTTTTTAAAATGGAACTGAAGCTCTTCATGCCGTAGCCAGCCACCATCACATTGGCAGCAATGGACAAAATTACGATCACTGCCGCCCAAGTGGAAATGCTTTTCACCTTCCGTTCCAGCGGCATTGACATCCACGTTCTTCCCATATATTTCCTCCCGACACTCCTCATACCTTTATTTTATAATAGTTCTCCGGATTTGAAAAGGCTTCCGCTTGAGTTTTGCATTTTGAAACCTGCCTTTTTTTTCCAATTTCACATATTGAATATCTCCGCAATTGCGAATATACTATAGGTAATTGAGTGTATATTTTTATGAAAGGAAGGCACGAAATATGGTACATTTAACAGATGACAAGATAAAGGAGCTTCTGGAAGATGAGGACGTGGTAAAGCGGATCTCAGACTTTGTATCCATGGGAGAAGCCGCATTTTTTGAGGAGGTCCGCTTGGGCCTCTCCCAGGAGGAGCTGGAGGAATATCTGGAGGAAAATCCGGACGAGAGGAAATACCTCGATGAAACAAAAAAGCCCGGAAGCGGGCAGCCTGTCAAATGACAAACCGCCCCTCTTCCGGTTCTTCCTCAAAATAATCCTTATAATCCACCTCAATGGAGTGGCGCATACGCTTCATGCTGTAGTAAAGGTGGTCCTTCAGGACTGCCTCCAGCTCTTTTTCATTTTTCTCCTCGATCAGTCCAAAGAGCCTTTCGTGCTCGCTGATGATGCGCATGAAATCTGTCTCCGTGATGAAGTCCAGCATACGGAACCTGGTATAATGGAGCTGCTGGGCCTGAAGCATATCCCACAGCTTCTGCCGCCTTACTGCTGTAAACCAGATGGAATGCATCTTCGCATCCAGGCGGTAGAACTGCTCCGGCACAAAGCCGGGTTCCTTAATGACTGCCCTCTGCTGGGCAATGGCGTGACGGATATCCTCGATCACCATAGGTGTCTGAACCTGGAGAAAATCCCGCAGGACCATGGTCTCCACCGCCACCCTCATGTAGATCATCTGCTTAATATTGTCAAGACTCAAGAGCGTCACATAGGTTCCCCTGTAGGGAATGGTCTCCACAAAGCCCTGCTCCTGCAGAAGCCTTAACGCATCTCTCACCGGCGTCCTGGACACTCCAAAACGCTCACAGATGTCATTCTCGCTGATCAATTTTCCTGGCTCCAGCTTCAGATCCAAAATCTCCCTTTTCAAGGTTTCAAATACAAGCTCGCCGCGGTTTTTAAAATTTGTCTCTTCCATCCTATGACCCCCGTTTGAAGCTGATAACAGCGGATGAAAAGCAGGATCCGGCGGCCAAGGCAGCCGCCGGATAAGTGAAACCAGGTAAATAATTGGTATTACTTAGGCTGCTTTCCGATATAAGCAAGGATACCGCCGTCTACGTAGAGTACCAGTCCATTTACAAAGTTGGAAGCATCGGAAGCCAGGAATACGGCTGGTCCGCCTAAGTCCTCTGCCTCACCCCAACGGCCTGCAGGAGTCTTGCTCACGATAAACTGGTCAAATGGATGACGGGAGCCGTCTGGCTGGATCTCACGCAGAGGTGCTGTCTGTGGAGTTGCAATATAGCCAGGTCCAATGCCGTTGCACTGGATGTTGTACTCGCCGTACTCAGAAGCAATGTTCTTTGTCAGCATCTTAAGGCCGCCCTTTGCTGCTGCATAAGCAGATACGGTCTCACGGCCCAGCTCACTCATCATGGAGCAGATATTGATGATCTTGCCATGGCCCTTCTTGATCATGCTGGGGATCACTGCCTTTGATACGATGAATGGTGCGTTTAAGTCCACATCGATCACCTGTCTGAACTCAGCAGCTGTCATGTCGCACATTGGGATCCTCTTGATGATGCCGGCATTGTTTACCAGGATGTCGATCACGCCGACTTCCTTCTCGATCTTAGCAACCAGCTCGTTCACAGCGTCCTCGTTGGTAACATCGCATACATAGCCGTGAGCCTCAATGCCCTCTTCCTTGTATGCTGCTACTCCCTTGTCCACCAGCTCCTGCTTGATGTCATTGAAAACGATGGTTGCGCCGGCTCCTGCCATGGCCTTTGCGATCGCAAAGCCGATGCCGTAGGAAGCGCCTGTGATCAGGGCAACCTTGCCCTCCAATGAAAAGTTCTGTAAATAGTCTGCCATTTCTTTATCCTCCATTTCTTTATTATAGCTCATTTTTCTTATTTGGGAACCATTATTTCATCTCATTTGGCATCATGGTGTCCATGTCGTCAAACTCCATGTTCTCTCCGCCCATAGCCCAGATAAAGGTATAGTTGGAGGTGCCCACTCCGCTGTGGATACTCCAGGATGGGCTGATCACAGCCTCCTCATTCTTCATTACAATGTGCCTTGTCTCTGTGGGCTCGCCCATCATGTGGAATACCACATTATCCCCAGGAACCTCAAAGTACATGTACACCTCCATGCGGCGCTCATGTGTGTGGGACGGCATGGTGTTCCATACGCTGCCCGGCTCTAAGTAGGTCATGCCCATGGACAGCTGGCAGGTCTTTAACACATCCGGATGGATGAACTGGTTGATGGTGCGCTTATTGGCAGTCTCTGCTGCGCCGCAGGGCCTCTTAGCAGCCTTATCGATGGGGATAAAGGTGGTGGTGTAGGAGGTGTGGGCCGGTGCGCTTACCATATAAAACTTTGCCGGCTTCTCCGGATCCTCGCTTGCAAATAATACTTCCTTTGTGCCCTTTGTGATGTAGAGGCAGTCCTTGTAGCCCATCTTAAACTCTTCACCGTCAGCTTTGATGGTGCCTGCTCCGCCAATATTGAAAATACCGATCTCTCTGCGCTCCAGGAAATAGTGGGTGCCGAAGTTCTTCCAGCAGTCAATGCCCTTGTCAATGGACACCACCTCTGTGGTAGGCATACATCCCAGAGTTACCATACGGTCTACATGGGAGTACACAGCCACTACCTCATTTGCCACATACAGGTTCTGGATCAGAAACTCATCTCTTAATTCCTCTGTGGTATACCGTTTTACGTCCCTTTGATTTGCAGAATAACGAATATCCATTTTCCAATTCCTCCTTCTCTTTTTTGTTTGTATTCAAACTTTCTAGTTTGTATACAACTTTTTCTATCTGTATACAGACTACCACTTCTATCTCTGATTTACAATGGTGATTGTTCACAAAAATAATAGGATTTTCTAGACATATTCACAAAACGGCAGCGGCGCAAAATGGTAACTATTCAGCCATGCGGGATCTCAAATGCTGTATACATTGCAAAAATTGCTTCTGCATGCTAAGATGGGGATAATGTGAGGGGCAGATATGCCCCGGAAGGGAGATTTCCGGTGAAAAAACGTCTTTCCTCCGATTTTAATACGCGGCAGTATATGAAGCCCGTTGATTTTGAATTATTCTACTACAGCGACACCACGCTGGAATCCGTGGCCTCCCATGACCACGATTACTATGAGCTCTATTTTTTCCTGGAAGGAGATGTGGACTACCACATCCATGACAAGATCTACCATCTGGAATACGGAGACTGCCTCATCATTCCTCCCGGCACCTTCCACTATCCGGTATTTCTCTCCCACGAAAAGGCCTACCGCCGCTTCGTATTCTGGTTCGGCAAGGATTATTACCGGAAACTGCGGTCCTTAGACGAGGCGCTGACCTACAGCTTTGACTATGCCGGCAGCAATCAGGTCTACCGCTTCCACACAGACTCCATTGCCACCCAGGCCCTCCAGGGTAAGCTCATGGAGCTTTTGGAGGAAATGGGCAGCAGCCGCGCCTTCTGCCGCCAGACTGCGGAGCTCATGGCAGCCTCCTTCATGGTATACGTGAACCGCCTGCTCTATGACGCCCTCCATCAGAAACCCATGGTATATGAAAATGTCCTCTACCTCAATATCTGCAATTACATCAACGAGCATCTGGAGGAGGACTTAAGCCTTGACAGCCTTGCTTCCTTTTTCTATGTAAGCAAATACCACATTGCCCACACCTTTAAGGACAATATGGGCATCCCGCTTCACCAATATATATTGAAAAAACGGCTTCACGCCAGCAAAAATGCCATTCTCTCCGACCAGCCTATCAGCCATGTGTATCAGCAATACGGCTTTAAGGACTATACCAGCTTTTTTCGGGCATTTAAAAAGGAATACGGAACAGCACCAAAGGAATACAGGGAACAGCACCGGCTGCCAGAAGTGCCAAAACACAGCTGACACGCAAGGCTGGCGCCAGAAAGCCTGAGCACCTGTCCTCCCTCTTACCAAAAGCAGCCCGCACAATGCCATACACAGCCGAACATCTGTGCAAGCACGGCTATTTGGCTCATTGCTTCGCGGAAATAATGGCTGCGATCCATAGGAGTACGATATTATGAACCATACCATTTCCACAGACAGCTACCATGCCTGCTCCCTCTGTCCCAGAGGCTGCAGCGCAGACCGCTACAAGGCCACTGGCTTTTGCGGCTGCGGTCCTGTCCTGAAGGCAGCCAGGGCCGCTCTCCATTTCTGGGAGGAGCCCGTCCTGAGCGGCCCCGAATATGAGCCCGGAGGCAGCGGCACTGTCTTTTTCTCCGGCTGTACCCTTCGCTGTGCCTTCTGCCAGAACTTTGAGCTGAGCGAGGAAGGACACGGAAAGGAAATTTCTTCCGGTCAGCTGGCAGATATCTTTCTGCGCTTAGAAGCCCAGGGTGCCCACAACATCAATCTGGTGACGGCCACCCACTATCTTCCCTCCATCCTTCCTGCTCTGGATCAGGTGCGCCACAGACTCACCATTCCCATTGTCTATAACTGCGGCGGCTATGAGCGTGTTTCCACCGTCATGGCCTTAAAGGACTATGTGGACATCTGGCTTCCTGATTTCAAGTACTTTGATAACCAACTGGCCCTCCGGTATTCCAGGGCAGGCGATTACTTTGAGACAGCAGCTGCCGCCATCTCTCAGATGATCGGGCAGACCGGCGCTCCTGTGTTTGAGACAGTGGCACCGGACAGCGGCTCTCCATACCGGCTCATGAAAAAGGGCGTTATCATCCGCCATCTGGTCCTTCCGAGCCACAAGGATGACTCCATAAGGCTCCTTCACTGGATAAAGGAGCATTTTCCAGAGGGCCAGTACCTCTTAAGCCTCCTAAGCCAATACACGCCCTGCTTTCACAGCAGCCAATACCCTGAGCTGAACCGGCGCATCACCACCTATGAATACAATCAGGTGGTGGACGCCGCCATCTCCCTGGGACTGACCCAGGGCTTTATGCAGGAGAAGAGCAGTGCCAAGGAGGAGTATACGCCTCCCTTTAACCTGGAGGGCCTGGAATGACACGATCATTGTCCGGCAGCACCGGCTGTAAGGCATCATCCATGCCTCCGGCCTTCTACCAGGATCATTTAAGGGATGCCAATGCTGCCCTCGTTCCGTGGATCACTGTCGTATCAAATACAGGAAGCGGCGAATCCTCCTGACGGATCAGCAGCCCGATCTCTGTACAGCCTAAGATCACGCCCTCTGCTCCTCTTTCCTTCAGCTGCCCGATGATCCGCTTGTATTCATTTCTTGAATCCGGGGAAATGATACCGCAGCACAATTCATCGTAGATCACGTGATTCACGATCTCAACCTCTTCCTTGTCCGGGATCAGGACAGAGATCCCCTTTGCGGTCAGCCTGTCCTTATAAAAATCCTGGGTCATGGTATACTTTGTCCCAAGAAGGGCCACGGTCTTCACGTCAGCCCCCAGCAAGGCATCTGCTGTGGCATCTGCGATGTGAAGGACCGGGATATGGATCTTCTCCTGGATCTGCGGTGCGACCTTATGCATGGTGTTGGTGCAGATCACAATAAAATCAGCTCCTGCATTCTGCAGGTTCACAGCAGCCGCGCCAAGCACTTCTGCGCTTTTGTCCCACTCACCGTCTGCCTGGTACTTTTCTATCTCCGCAAAATCCACACTGTACAACAGTATCTTTCCGGAATGAAGCCCTCCCAGCTTCTGTTTGATGGTCTCATTGATGATCTGATAATAGGTCACCGTACTCTCCCAGCTCATGCCTCCGATCAGGCCAATCGTTTTCATGTTATCTACCTCCGTTTTTGATTTCTGTCTCCATTATAGCATGCCCTCCCTCCATCCTTCCACTAAAAACAGCACAAAAAAAGAAGTCCGCTTGCGAACTTCTCTGCCTGCGGCGGCTGCTTTAGCAACATAATTCCTATCCGCCTTAAGGCCAACACAACAAATCAAATTGAAGACGGATATCGAATCTTTGACTAACCACGTTCTCGATTACGATATCCGTCTTCCTGCTATCTCGTCCATTGGACTTACCTCTCTTTTCTGAAGTTTTCCAACATCTATATGAAGTTGTCATCCTCTCTTCCTTCTGCTACTCTGTTCCTATTTCTTACTCACTTACATTTAATCCATTTCTTACTTTACTTTCTTTTTATACTGTCTTGTATCTCGTCTTCGTTCTGATAATACTTTCTCGTCATATTACCAAACCGATCATTTCTATCTCTCTGATACTTCTGTCACAGCCAATGAAAATGCGGTTATCTGTTTGTTTGTAACTCTTCTTTTTTGGAACTTTTCACTTTTGGATGAAAGGTTTTCCTGGTTTCATTTATAATCAGCTTATAAATGAAACAAAATTTAATTTGCTGGCGGTCCGTACCTCCTTTGCTTAGATTTTATACCCTTTGAACTGATTGTCTACAGTTCCTTGTTTGTTTTTCTCTTTTGTTTTGTTGTCTTTATTATAATAAACGAGCCGGATTTTGTCAACACTTTTTTCGCATTTTGGTCTAATTTTTTGTTTGTTTTTCTTCAAGGCTCGTTTATTATAATTGTTTCCATTTTTATACAGTATTTATTGCTTAATTGTATATATTTTTGAAAATTTACTGACATTTTATACTTCTGCTACATTTTCTTTTGGAAAATGGCGGCGCACCTTTCGGAAGGTGACCATATGGGCTGTTGCCGTAATAAACCATGATACCGGATAAGACATGTAAAGGACGGTCAGTGAATGCCGGGCGGCAAACACAGTAACTACCCAGAGGATCCGAAAGCCGCATGCCCCTGTCAGGGATACCAGCATGGGAAGAACGGAATATCCCAGCCCTCTCAAGCTTCCCACCATACAGTCCATAATGCCGCACAGGAAATAGGTGCCGCATATGATCTTAAGCCTCAGCATTCCATAGGAAAGCACCTCAGGATCAGAGGAATAGATCCCCAAAAGAACGCTCTTTCCCATCACAGCCAACAGCCCCAGGCTTAAGCCGACCACAGTCACCACTCCCAGGCACTGGTACATGATCTGATCGATCCTTTTATACTTTCCGCCGCCCAGGTTCTGGCTGGTAAAGCTCAAATTGGTCTGGTACACCGCATTCATGGCCGTATATATGAAGCCCTCAATATTGGAGGAAGCTGTATTGCCGGCCATTGCGATGGAGCCAAAGGAATTGACCGAGGACTGGATCACCACATTGGAGATTGAGAAAACCGCTCCCTGCATGCCGGCCGGAAGGCCGATCTTCACAATGCGCTTCAGCTTTCCCGGAACGATCCTAAGCTGTCTCAGATGAAGCCTTAAGGGCCCCTCAGTCTTCATAAGGGTGCGGAGAACAAGGAAAGCAGACACATGCTCTGACAGCACTGTTGCCCAGCCAACGCCGTCCACGCCCATTCCCATGCCCAGCACAAAGAACAGGTTCAGTATCACATTTACGATGCCGGCTGCAAACAGGAAATAAAGAGGACGTCTTGTATCTCCGATCGCACGCAGGATCGCTGCGCCGAAATTATAGATCATTAGCACCGGCATACCCAGGAAATATATCCTCATGTAAAGTACAGACTGATCCAGCACATCATCCGGCGTTCCCATCATATGCAGAAGGGGCTTTGCCGCCATCAGGCCCACGGCCACCAGGATGAGGCCGCTTAAAATACTTGTAAGCACTGCTGTATGTACGGTTTCGCTGATATCCTTTTCCTTTCCTGCGCCGTAATATTTGGCTACCAGCACATTGACGCCCACGGACAAGCCTACGAACAGGTTGATCAGAAGGTTAATCAGGGAGGACGTGGAGCCCACTGCCGCCAGGGCACCGCTCCCTGCAAATCTTCCCACCACGATGATATCCGCTGCATTGAACAGAAGCTGCAAAATGCCGGACAGCATTAAAGGGACGGAAAACAGCAGGATCTTCCCTAAAAGCGGCCCATGGCACATATCAATTTCATAGGATTTTTTCATTGTCATTCTCCTCCTCACGTCTACTCAGTTTATCATAGGGCATATATTTTTACAATACGGGAATTTTACTTGACATTTTTCTGGCTGTATCTTAGAATAAGACGGATTTTACATAACAGGCATACAACTATTCAGTTATCAGGGGGATTCGTTATGTCAATTGCAGAGCTGTTTATCATTGCTGTGGGCCTTTCCATGGACGCATTTGCGGTATCGGTCTGTAAAGGTCTTTCCATGCCGGTCATGAACTGGAAGGGAGCGCTGATCGTGGGGCTTTACTTCGGCGGATTTCAGGCAGCTATGCCCCTTCTCGGTTTTTTTCTGGGCACCGGCTTCAGCCAGGCCATTGAACAGTATGACCACTGGGTCGCATTCCTCCTGCTGGCTGTCATCGGAGGAAATATGATAAAGGAAGGCATGGAGGGCGAGGAGGAATGTCCCAGCGCTGCACTGGATGTAAAGACCATGACACTGCTGGCCATTGCCACCAGCATTGACGCTCTGGCCGTGGGCGTCACCTTTGCCTTTCTCCGGGTAGATATCGTGCCTGCTGTCATTTTTATCGGAACTGTTACATTTTTCCTGTCCATGACGGGAGTAAAGGTGGGAAATGCCTTTGGTTCCAAATATAAATCCAAAGCGGAGATCGCAGGCGGCCTGATCCTGGTGCTCATGGGCGTAAAGATATTGCTGGAGCATTTGGGCATCTTATTCTGATGCGATATGGCGGTGCCTCCAAACATAGACAACGGAAAAGCTGTACAGGGACTGCAGCCATTTGGCAGATCCCTGTACAGCTCTTTTCATTTCTTTTCTATTCTTCTATTCTCTTAACCTATCTTCGGATCCCGTTGCCGTCTATCTCATAGCCGTCAATGGTGCAGTTAGTCCTCATCACTCCATTGGAGGGATCAAGATAATACCAGAAGCCCTTATATTCCAGCCAGCCTGTCCTCATATACCCATCCAGGCCAAAGTAATACCAGCAGTCGTTGATCTTTGCCCAGGAAGTCAGATATCCGTCCTGGTAAAAATATTTCCAGCCCTTGGTATCCTTATCCCATTTTCCCAACAGGATATTCCGGTAGGCTGCCATGTCCTCCTCAGGCAGAAGGGTGAAATAAAGGGATTTTCTCGTGTTCTCATAGCAGAACTCAACAACATAGCACCGTTCCAGGTATTCGTAAAAGTTCCCTGTCTCCGTCTCCTTTGCAACGGTCTCAGGCCTTACAACGGGATAATGTGTTCCCTCCTTCAGCCCATGGACCGTACACTCCAGATATTTTTGTGATTCCCCGTTATAGGTGATCAGATAGTAGTTCATGGTTACCTCATCAAGATTGATGTTGTTTGTATCTTTCGTAACGGTGAACGTGTCATATTCCGAAGCACGGTAGCCCATCACGTAGGATGTGTAGCCGTCATAGATGGCCGTCTGGCGATTATTGACATCCATGTGGAGCGTCAGCGGCGTTTCTTCTTTCACGGCAGATGCTTCCGAAAGAAAAGCAGCAGAAACAGCCATTGCTGCAGACAGTGCAAGAACACACAGCCTGCGCACCATGTTATTCCGTCTCATACGTTCTCCTCCTCTCTCTCAATCTCTGCGGCACTCCCAAAGCACTTGTTTTTCAGACTCTCTATTTCACGATCACCTTCATGAAATTCTTCTTTCCCCTCTTTACCACAAGGCCTTCTCCTGCAAACTGCTCCTTTGAGAAGCAGGCTTTGATGTCCTTTACCTGGGTTCCGTCTACGGATACGCCGCCCTGCTCTACATTTCTTCTGGCCTCAGAGCGGGAAGCTGCCAGGCCGGATTTGTGAAGGATGGTCAAAATGTCGATGGAGCCTTCCGTGAAGTCCTCATCATCCAGCTTGCAGGTGGGCATATTGGCTGTACCGGAGCCTGCTGCAAACAGCGCTCTTGCGCCCTCCTGAGCCTTTGCGGCCTCCTCCTCGCCGTGAACCAGCTTGGTGAGCTCGAAGGCAAGGATCTCTTTTGCCTTGTTTAACTGGCTGCCTTCCCACTGGTCCATCTCGTCGATCTGCTCCAGAGGAAGGAAAGTGAGCATGCGCAGGCACTTGAGCACATCAGCATCTCCCACATTTCTCCAATACTGATAGAAGTCAAAGGGTGAGGTCTTCTCCGGGTCAAGCCACACTGCGCCGGACTGGGTCTTGCCCATCTTCTTGCCCTCGGAATTTAAGAGCAGAGTGATAGTCATGGCATGAGCGTCCTTGCCCAATTTCTTGCGGATCAGCTCTGTGCCGCCTAACATATTGCTCCACTGGTCATTGCCGCCGAACTGCATGTTGCAGCCGTAGCGGAGGAATAACTCATAGAAGTCGTAGCTCTGCATGATCATGTAGTTAAACTCTAAGAAGCTTAAGCCCTTCTCCATCCTCTGCTTGTAGCACTCTGCCCTAAGCATGTTGTTGACGGAAAAATGCGGGCCTACGTCACGCAGAAACTCGATATAATTTAATCCCATAAGCCACTCTGCATTGTTCACCATCAATGCTTTTCCGTCGGAAAAATCGATAAAGCGGCTCATCTGCTTCTTGAAGCAGTCACAGTTGTGCTGTATGGTCTCTGTTGTCATCATGCTGCGCATATCGCTGCGGCCTGAGGGATCTCCTACCATACCGGTACCGCCGCCGATCAGGGCGATGGGCTTATTCCCTGCCATCTGAAGGCGTTTCATCAGACAGAGGGCCATAAAGTGGCCTACATGAAGGCTGTCTGCCGTTGGGTCAAAACCAATATAGAAGACGGCTTTTCCTTCGTTGACCATTTTTCTGATCTCTTCTTCATTTGTCACCTGGGCAATGAGGCCTCTGGCAACTAACTCTTCGTAAATCTGCATTGTCATTTCTCCTCTTCTTACGTTTTCTATTTTATCATATTTTTCCTTTCATGCAAGAGCCTGATTCTTACGTTTTCTGACACTGGCGGGATAGAACAAAGCGGGCAAGACCGCCTCAGCTCCCCACTCCCTCGATCCCCAAGGGCTTTGCCTGCTTTGCGCACCGCCGCGCGTACTCTGCTTTATAGAGCACATCTTCCTTCGCGCGGCATGTGCATCTTGCCGGTCGGGCTTTTTGTATCATAAGAGGCTCCAGAGGAGCTTCCTGTGATGCAAAAAAGGCCCCGTCCCTTCAAAAGGACGGAGCCTGCGCTTTCCGTGTTACCACCTAATGTTCACAGGCAGCTCACACTGCCTGCCTCTTCGAGTACATATCATATCCCAATACTCTAGCACGATAACGGGTGCGGGAATCCGCCGCAGCCTACTGGGCCGGATAAAGGGCCGTTTGGTGCGGAGCTCGAAGATGTATTCACGTCCTGCTCTCCATGCGCCTCTCACCACCCGGCAGCTCTCTGTATGGGATTTCAGACCGCTACTTGTTCTTGTCACAGCCAATTCATGAAATTATTCCCATTATAGACAGGCATTCTATATTTGTCAAGCCTTTTTCCTCCTGAGTCCCCGCCGTCTGAACTGTTACCATTTTACGGAGCGCCTGACAGGAGGGCGGACGGCGCGGCTTTGCAGGACATTAGAAGCACTTAGTCAGCTGGTCTTTCCGTGGTTTTCCCTCTCTTTTGCTGGGCAAGGGTCAGAACCATGACTGCGGATAATATCAGGACAAAGCCCAGGAAATCAGCTGTCTCAAAGGCTGTGCCCAGCCACAGTACAGAGAGGATAACTGCCGATATAGGCTCTACACTGGCTAAAATGCTGCCCCTTAAGGGTCCTATCATGCTGACGCCCTGCAGGTAGAGGGCAAAGGCCAATGCCGTCCCCACAACGATCACACCGGTCAGAGCTCCCCAGGTTCCTCCGTCCCACACAAGCTCATAGCTCCAGGGGCGGACAGCCAGGCTCATGGCAACACCGCCAAAGAACATTCCAAAGCCCAGTACCTGATAGATATCATACCGGATGATCAGCCCTCCCGGCAGCATAGTATAGATCACAGAGCTGACTGCTGCCAGAAGGCCCCAAAACAGCGCCTGCCCCGTAATGTGAAATGTATGGATATCCCCATGGGTCCCTAAAACAAAGGTGCCCAGAACAGACAAGCCAATAGCGGCCAGCTCAAGTCCCTTTGGTCTCCTCCTCTCACGGATACATACCACAAACAGGATCATGACAGGTGAAAGATACTGCAGTACCGTAGCCGTCCCTGCATTGGAAGCCTGGATCGCCATGAAATAGGTAAACTGGCAGAAGGTGATCCCGCAGAGGGAAAATGCCAGCAGATGAAGAGCATCCCTCTTCTTTTGAAAGATCTCAAGATTCCGTTTTCCGTGTATACAAAAGCCTGCCGCGATCAGAAGGAGTCCTGCAAAAAAGAGACGCAGGGATACCAGCCAGGGAGCCTGCGCGCCTTTTTGCTGGAATAAAAACTGCCCGCAGCAGCCGGAAAAGCCCCAGCAGGTCCCTCCGATCAGCGCCATGACTGTTCCCAGTCGCATGCGGCACGGCTCTGCGCCTGCTTCCCTTTTCTTCTCTGTCACTGCTCCTGCCATGATCCTCCAACTGCCTCCATTTCTTCCTTTGTGCCCTTTCTATTTATACTTTGTAGCGTTTCTTCTGTCAACCATTTCATGGCCCTTTTCGAGAAATCCCGCCTGAGTTTCCGCGTTTTGTATTGCGGCTGGCAGGGGAAAGGATGGTGCGACTTTGCAGGACATTAGAAGCACTTAGGCAGCTGGTTTTTCCGTTCAGAGCAGCATCAATGATTGTTTGAGCGCAGCGAGTTGCATTGATGCTGCTCTGGCTTTTCGGAAAAATCCGGTGTCTTAGTGCTGCTTATGTCCGAAACCGGAGCATCCGGACTTCTCCCTGACAGCCGTGATACAAAACGCGGAAATCGGGGAAATCTCGGTCTTTACGAATTCTTTTTTCTATATTATAATGATTGATTAGAGCGCAAAGCGCATAGTTAGTTTAGATTTATCGGAGGACTTAAGATATGGGATTCAAATTCAATAAGCTTCTGCCCACACCGGATGAGATCCGTGAGCAGTTTCCTCTTCCGGCCCATTTGGCAGAGTTAAAAGCCCAGAGGGATAAGGAGATCGCAGACATTATCGAGGGGAAAAGTGATAAATTTTTGATCATCATCGGCCCCTGCTCCGCTGACAACGAGGAGGCTGTATGCGATTATACCAGCCGCCTGGTGAAGGTTCAGGAAAAGACAAAGGACAAGCTTCTCATCGTACCAAGAGTTTACACCAACAAGCCCAGGACCACCGGAGAGGGCTATATGGGCATGCTTCATCAGCCCGACCCTGAAAAAAAGCCCGACATGCTGGAGGGCGTTCTCACCATCCGTCACATGCACATGCGTGTGCTGAGGGAGACAGGCTTTTCCACTGCAGACGAGATGCTTTACCAGGATAATGTGGGCTATATGTCTGATATCATGTCCTACATCGCCGTGGGTGCCCGCTCTGTGGAGAACCAGTACCACCGCCTGGTGGCAAGCGGCTGCGATGTCCCTGTGGGCATGAAGAATCCTACCAGCGGCGACCTGACCGTTATGCTCAACTCCGTTGTGGCTGCCCAGCTTCCGCACACCTTCTGCTTCCGGGGCTATGAGGTAGAGTGCCCCGGCAACCCGCTGGCCCACACCATCCTGCGGGGCGCAGTGAACTCCCACGGACAGTGCCTGCCCAATTACCACTATGAGGATCTGCGGCTTCTCTTTGAACTTTACGCAAAGCGCGACTTAAAGAACCCGGCCTGCATCGTGGACACCAACCACTCCAACTCCAACAAGCAGTACAAGGAGCAGGTCCGCATTGCAAAGGACGTGCTCCACAGCCGTTCCCACTCCAATGACATCAAGAACCTGGTAAAGGGCCTGATGATCGAGAGCTACATCGTACCCGGAAACCACAAGATTGGCGAGCACTGCTACGGCCAGTCCATCACAGATCCCTGCCTGGGCTGGGAGGATTCCGAACGGCTGCTGTATGATATTGCAGATCTGCTTGACTGATCTTACACACAGGAACAACCAAACGGCACAAATATAACAGGCGCGGCAAATCAACTGCCGCGCCTGATCTTATTGTCTGTATGTTATCGTCCTATATTCAGCTGGCTAAGGCCGTAATCCCAAAATAAGCCAGCACGATCACTCCCAGGATGATCCTGTAATATCCGAAAAATTTGAAATCGTGCTTGCGCACATACCCCATCAAAAACTGGATGGAGTAGATGGACACACCGAAGGCGATCAGCATTCCCAGGATCGTGTAGAACACCTGAGAGCCTGTGAACATGTTGCCGTCCAGGAAGAATTTTACAATTTTAAGAAAGCTGGCCCCAAACATCACCGGAATCCCTAAAAAGAAGGAAAACTCCGCAGCCGCGCCCCTGGAGCAGCCCAGAACCATTGCTCCCAGAATGGTAGAACCGGAACGGGAGGTGCCGGGGATCAGGGACAAGAGCTGGAACAGCCCGATGTACAGAGCTGTCTTTGCCGATATCTGACCCACCTTATTATATGTTGGGTTGGCGCAGAGGCGGCTGTTCTCCAGCACAATGAACAGAACTCCGTAGAGGATCAGCGTAATAGCTACCACATAAGCATTGTAAAGATGCGCGTCCATCCAGTCATCTAACAGCAGGCCAAAGACCGCTGCCGGGAGGCAGGCTATAATGATCTTGATCCACAGGGCCCAGGTGGCGTCCCTCTGCCTGCCGGATTTGGTGGGGCTGAACGGATTCAGCCGATGAAAATACATGACGACCACTGCCATGATCGCTCCCAGCTGGATCACCACACGGAACATTTCTTTAAATGCATCCGGCTGGTTTAAGCGGATGATCTCATCCACCAGTATCATATGTCCCGTACTGCTGATGGGCAGCCATTCTGTAAATCCCTCAACAATGCCCAGTACAATAATCTTTAATATTTCTACTATGCTCATTGCTTCTCCTTGCTGCACAGTCCTTTCCATGGATCCTAGAGCTTCCCTGTGCCTGTGCCGTACATTTTATGTAATTTCTCAGACAGCTATTCCTTTCTCTGAAGTCTCCTTCTCAGACATTCTCGATCTGCCAGTCAATGGGCTCTATGCCGTGTTCCTTCAAAAATTCATTGGTCCTGCTGAAGGGACGGCTTCCGAAAAAGCCGCGGAATGCAGATAAGGGGCTGGGATGAGGGGCCTCCAGGATCAGATGCTTCGGGTTGTTCAGCATCGCCTTTTTTGACTGTGCCGGCCTTCCCCAAAGGATGAATACCATGGGGCGGTCCTGCTCGTTTAAGATCTTAATGGCAGCATCCGTAAACTGCTCCCAGCCGATGTCCCGGTGGGAATTGGCCTGATGGGCCCTGACTGTGAGCACAGTGTTTAAGAGCATGACTCCCTGATCCGCCCATTTTTTCAGATATCCGTTGTTTGGGATATCGCATCCCAGATCATCGTGGAGCTCCTGATAGATATTCACCAGTGACGGAGGGATCTCCACATCCGGCTTCACAGAAAAACAAAGGCCGTGGGCCTGGCCGTCATTGTGGTAGGGATCCTGACCCAAAATAACCACTTTTACCTGGGCAAGAGGGGTGAATGCAAAGGCATTGAAAATGTCGTTGGGGTCCGGGAAGATCTTCCTGGTCTGGTACTCATGCATCACTGTCTCATAAAGTTTTCTATAATAGGGCTTTTTAAATTCAGCGCTTAATGGCGGAAGCCAGTCATTGGATATTGCAGCCATTTCCTCGATCTCCTTCTCATCTGTGTTGTGTCATCGTCCTTGAACGTTTTCTATTTTAGCATAGGCAGCGGGAGGACACAATGGCTATTTTTGAGCTTCCGTATGTTGTACTGCTGCTGGCGGGAGGATGGCTGGAGCGGCTCCGGCTCTTTTACAGTCTTACGGGAATCCCTCTCCCTGCAAGATATTCCTTCAGGTCTCTGATCTCCAGCTCTTTGTAGTGGAACAGGGAGGCTGCCAAGGCCGCATCCGCTTTTCCTGCCGTCAGCGCATCGTAAAAATGCTCCTTTGTGCCGGCTCCTCCTGAGGCGATCACGGGGATGGATACACGTTCTGCAATGGCGGCCGTCAGCTCATTGTCATATCCGGCCTTTGTGCCGTCACAGTCCATACTGGTGAGGAGGATCTCACCTGCCCCTCTCCTGTCCGCCTCCATAGCCCACTCCACTGCGTCAATGCCTGTGTCCAGCCGTCCACCGTGCTTGTAAATGTTCCAGCCGGAGCCGTCAGGCCTGCGCTTTGCGTCAATGGCCACTACCACGCACTGGCGCCCGAACTTTTCTGCCGCATCGCTTATAAGCTTTGGATTGTCAATGGCTGAAGAATTGATGGATATCTTGTCCGCACCTTCCCTCAAAAGAAGGCGGAAATCCTCCACCGTGCGGATGCCGCCTCCCACGGTAAAGGGGATAAATACGGTCTCCGCCACCTTGCGCACCATATCTACCACAGTCCTGCGGTTATCGGAGGAGGCTGTGATGTCGAGGAACACCAGCTCGTCTGCCCCTGCCTTGTCATAGGCGGCACCGATCTCCACAGGATCTCCTGCATCCCGCAGGTTTACAAAATTGACACCTTTTACAACACGCCCGTTGTTTACATCCAGACATGGAATGATTCGTTTGGTAAACATGCTTTTCTCCTATCTCTTTTTTGTTGATGGTCATGGCCTCTTTCCCGCGGATCCTTAGCCCGGACCGGAAACATCCTACAGGCTGATAAAATTTTTCAGGATCTGAAGGCCCACTGCCCCGCTTTTCTCTGGATGGAACTGGCAGGCAAATACATTTCCCTTTTCCACAGACGCATGGATGTGGGTGCTGTATTCCGTGGAAGCTGCCACAACAGACTCCTCCCCTGCCTTCAGATAATAGGAATGGACGAAATAGACATACGCTCCGTTCTCAATCCCCTGAAACAGGGAGGCGCCCGGCCTTATGTCAAGGGAATTCCAGCCCATATGGGGGATTTTAAGGCCCGGACAGTCGGGAATACGGAGCACCTTTCCGGGAAGAAGGCCGAGTCCCTCCACTCCCGGACTTTCCTCGCTGCTCTCAAATATCAGCTGGAGCCCCAGGCAGATGCCGAGAAAGGGCGTGCCCTGGGCAGCAGTCTCGCGGATCGCCTCCACCAGCCCATACTGGTGCAGCCGTCCCATGGCATCCCCAAAGGCTCCCACGCCCGGCAGTATCACCTTGTCCGCCTCCAGGATCGCCTTCCTGTCCCTGGTGATCACCGGCTGTTCTCCCAGGGAGACAAGGGCTTTTTCAACGCTTCGCAGGTTTCCTGCGTCATAATCAATAATCGCAATCATATGTGCAACCTCTCTGTATGCTGTTTCTATGATTCATATATTTTAGCATGGTAAAGCAATAAAGGCAATATATTTTTCACTGCTCTCATCCATCAAAGAGAGCGCATAAATTCCACGGAATCCGCCTTGATCCCCCAGGCCTTTCCCTCTACTTCTTTGGGAACCTGGTAAAATTGGCTGTTAATGCGGTAAAGGCTGGCCTTTTTGTTAAAAAATGTGATCTTCTCAAAAGGCCACCGCATCACAGTGGGAGTCTCGAAGCCTTCCCCCAGCTCCAGCACCAGAAGCCTTTTATTGAGCGTTGCAGCCTGCCACTTTTTGTAGCTCTCCCACCTGGGAAGATAGCCCTCCTCAATATAGGTCTCCGCCTGGATGGTGTTGCCTGTCAGCGGAGCACCGCAGTGGGGACAGACATCGTCCTTTACCTCTCCTTCCTCCCAGATATCTTTGGTACAGGCCTTCGAGCACTGACGCCAGTGGACATTTCCGCAGGGAGCCACGATCCGTCCCGCATCAAGACCTGTATCATAGACCGCCCCGTCTGTCAGGGTGGTGACAATGTAATAATCCTTCTCTGAGAGCAGGCCAAACAGCCTTTCATAGGCTTTCTGCAGAGCTTCCTGCCCCGCATCCCCTAAGCGGCAGTTTCTGACATCCCCGCCGCCGCACCGCAGGCCCCATTCTCTGCCGATCCCCACCAGTACCTTTTCAGCCTCTTTCAGCTTCTCTCTCAATGCTTCCTTTTCATTCATTTTGCCATCTCCTGATCCTGCATCATAATTTATGGAACTCATCATAGCACAGGAACTGAGGTTTGTGAATGGTTTCCTGCTTATGTTTCCGAATCCGGATCTTG
The DNA here is from genome assembly GCF_020554865.1 of Lacrimispora sp. 210928-DFI.3.58. Classification (GTDB taxonomy): domain Bacteria; phylum Bacillota; class Clostridia; order Lachnospirales; family Lachnospiraceae; genus Enterocloster. The sequence goes on along the minus strand of NZ_JAJCIC010000001.1, from coordinate 55,187 downwards.
CACCGCGGCTGGCAGGGGGAGGGCTGGATGCTCCGGTTTCGGACATAAGAAGCGCTAAGACACCTGATTTTTCCTAAAAGCCAGAGCAGCATCAATGCAACTCGCTGCGCTCAGACAATCATTGATGCTGCTCTGAACGGAAAAACCAGCTGCCTAAGTGCTTCTAATATCCTGCAAAGTCGCACCAGCCCTCCCCCTGCCAGCCGCGGTGCAAGATCCGGAAATTCAGGTTTCTTGACGGCAAGTCCATTGTTTTCATTGCATTTTCCTGACCTCTGCATTAAAATAAGATGGATAAAATCAAGCCCGAAAGGTGATATGTGATTATGAAATCTTCAGAAGAATTACGGCGTTTGTTAGAGTCCATTGACCGCAGGAGCTATCCTGCCTACAAGTCGGCCCAGGGCTCTTATAACTGTTCTGATTATGTGCTTTCCATTGACCATGTACAGGGAGATCCCTTTGCCGCTCCCTCAAAGCTTTCTGTCTTTATCCCCCACCAGCGGGCCGGCTATCCCGCCTCTTTTTTTGACACAGAATATAAGAAACGGGCATTGGAGGATTACCTGGTGCGCCAGTTTGATCAGGAGATCGGAAGGTTTAACTTTAAGGCAAAGGGCTCAGGCAAAAGCGGCCTGATCGCCATAAGCCATCCTGGCCCTGAGATCCTCACAAGAACTGCCTGCCAGTGCAGCCAGACCGGCATCACCGCCCGCTTTGAGGTGGGCTTTCCTGCCAATGGGCGTACCATCAACTCCGGGGAATTGGTCAAGATCCTCTTTGATTTCCTGCCGCGGTGCGTGCGTCAGGTATTCTATTACAAAAACAGGCCGGCAAAAGAGGTAAGTGCTGTGATCGACCTGGCAGAGGACCAGCATGTGATCCGTGAGGAATGCAGGCGGCTGGGGCTCGTCTCCTTTGTAGCTGACGGATCCATCCTGCCCAGGGAAAGCGGCGTATCAAGCAAGCCTATGAAGGGCAGCGTGCCCTTTACCTCTCCTGCATCCCTGCGGGTAACCCTCACTCTCCCCCACCGGGGCACAGTCACAGGCATGGGGCTTAAGCGGGGCATTACCCTGATCGTAGGAGGCGGATATCATGGCAAATCTACACTCTTAAAGGCCCTGGAAACAGGCGTCTATGACCACATTGCAGGGGATGGGCGCGAGTATGTGATCACCGATGAGACTGCCTTAAAGCTGCGAGCAGAGGACGGACGCAGCGTGCGCAATGTGGACATTTCCATGTTCATCAACGACCTGCCCAACAAAAAGGACACCCGCTGCTTTTCCACAGAGGATGCCAGCGGAAGTACCTCCCAGGCAGCGGCTGTCATCGAGGGGATGGAGTCCGGTGCCAGAGCCTTTCTCATTGATGAGGATACCTCTGCCACCAACTTCATGGTGCGGGATGACCTGATGCAGAAGATCATCAGCCGCAGCAAGGAGCCCATTACGCCCTTTATTGAGCGGGCAAGAGATTTATATGAAAAGGCCGGCATTTCCACGATCATGGTAGCAGGAAGCTCCGGGGCTTACTTCTATATTGCGGACACGATCATTCAGATGGACTGCTATGTGCCCATTGATATTACAGAAAAGACAAAGGCGTACTGTGCCGGATACGGAGCCGAGCCGATCAGGAAGGCGGAGGGCTTTCAGATCCCTGCACCCGGAAGGCGGCTGAATGCGGCGAGGGGTGCGGCGGCTTTGGGAAATGGCGCTTCACGGGCCCAGGACAGAGGCCGAGGGATGCGGTTTGAGGGCGGACGCGGCGACAGCCAGGATGGACGCTTTGGCGGCGGACGCGGTGACGGACAGAACGGGCGCTTTGGCGGCGGACGCGGTGACGGGCAGAACGGGCGCTTTGGCGGCGGGCGCAGTGACAGCCAGGACGGACATTTTGGCGGCGGACGCGAGGGGTGCCGTGACGACCGCATCAAGGTCAAGGTCTACGGCAAGGACTCCCTTCAGGTCGGAAAGGAGCCAGTGGACCTGCGTTTTGTGGAACAGCTCATAGACTCTGAGCAGACCAATGCCCTTGCCCAGATACTGCGCTACTGTGTGGAGCACCAGCTTTTGGAACGCTATGACCTCTCCACCGTGATTTCCATGGTACAAAAGGAGCTGGAAAAGGGCGGCCTTCCCGCCATCAGCGATTCCTCCTACGCTGCCATGGGACTGTGTATGCCCAGGACCCAGGAAATCTATGCCTGCTTAAACCGCTACCGCGGTTAGATCCTGCCCTGCGATCCTGTCATATACGCTGCCCATGGCTGCGCCATAAATTCCGGATGCGTGTCAAAAAAAGGATGCCGCAATGCAATCCCTGATCCATTGCGCATCCTTTTTCATCCTTTAATATTCCTTTCCTGCAAGGATCTCCTCATAATCCTTTAAATTCTTCTCCAGCAGTGCCGGCGTATCCAGCCCGTAAGGACATTTGGACTTGCACTGGCCGCAGTGGAGGCAGTTTTTGATGTTCATCATCTTTGCCTGCATCTCCGGTGTCAGCTGGGCGGCGGAGGGCGCACGGCGGATCATCAGGGACATTCTTGCACAGTTATTGATTTCGATATCAACAGGACATGGCATACAGTAGCCGCAGCCCCGGCAGAATTCTCCTAACAGCTCCTTCCTGTCATGCTCGATCACTGCCAAAAGCTCCTCTGTCATCTCAGGCGGATCATTCACATAGGAGAGGAACTCCTCCAGCTCTCTTTCCCTCTGAATGCCCCAGATCGGCAGAACATTGTCATACTGGGCCTCAAAGGCATAGGCTGCTCTGGAATTGGTGATCAGGCCTCCTGACAGTGCTTTCATCGCGAGAAAGCCCATGCCTGCCTTCCTGCATTTCTCCTCCAGCGCCAGATCCTTCTCTGTGGCGAGATAGCAGAACGGAAACTGCAGGGTCTCGTAGAGCCCGGATTCAATGGCCTCCTCTGCCACTGCCAGACGGTGATTGGTAATGCCGATATGACGGATCTTTCCCTGGGCCTTTGCTTCCAGCATGGCCTCATACAGTCCTGTCCCGTCTCCCGGCTTCGGACAGAAGGAGGGATTGTGGAACTGGAAAATATCCACATAGTCTGTGCGCAGATTCCTCAGGGATGTTTCCAGATCCTTCCAAAAATCCTCTGCATTATTTGCCGGAGTCTTTGTGGCAACGTAGACCTTATCACGTATACCTTCCAATGCTTCTCCCAGCTTTACCTCACTGTCCGTATAGGAACGGGCGGTATCAAAAAAAGTTATGCCGCCCTCATAAGCCCTGCGTATCAGACAGACTGCAGCTTCCTTTGAAATCCGCTGGATCGGAAGGGCTCCGAAACCGTTTTTGTTGACACAAATACCGGTGCTTCCCAATGTCATATTTGCCATCTTATGTACCTCTTTTTTTCTTTTATTCTAACATAAAAGAAAGCCTGTGTATACCGATTTCACACACAGGCCGGCCGCATTTACGTCTTGTACATTTATGCAGTCAATACCGCTTTCCCTTCTGAGATCAGAAGCTCTTTTAAGTCCTCCATTGTCATTTCCCGTTCCTTTAACAGCTCATTGACAGCCTTAAACTGCTCCAGCTCCATCTGCTCCTTCAGAGCCCTCTCCTTATCCCTCATGGTTTCCAGGCAGTTCTCATACTGTGCAATGGTTGCCTGAACCTCTTTTAGCTCTCCCTGAAGCTTTTCCATCGGTGATTTTCTTACTCCCCGTGCCATATTCTTATACTCCTTTACCTAGTCAACTAAAGCGCTTCCACCCTGCACCTGGTATCTTGTGGCGCAGGGCTTGTTTATCATTAGTATATGTAGGGGATGTGGGATTTATACGATTCATTTTCCGTTTTCTCTCAAGTCCATGCAAACAAACGTTTGCTTTTATCTTGTCAAATCCTTCCCCTTGCGGTATACTGGAGAAACAACACCGCATAGAAGGAGGAATACCATGTCACATGATTATATACACCACGCCCAGTATTATGAGACAGACCAGATGGGCTGCGTCCATCACTCTAATTACATCCGCTGGATGGAGGAGGCAAGAATACATATGCTGGAGCTGATCGGCTGCGGCTATAAGTCCATGGAAGCAGAGGGCGTTATGATCCCTGTTTTGGGAGTTTCCTGCCAGTATAAATCCATGGTACACTTTGATGACCAGGTCCGCATCTGCGTATGGCTGAAGGAATACAACGGTATCCGCATGACCATCGGCTATGAAATGCGGGATGCTGCCACAGGGGAACTGCGCACACTGGGTGAGAGCAGCCACTGCTTTCTCACAAAGGAGGGGCGTCCCCTGTCTTTAAAGCGCTCCCATCCTGCCTGGGACCAGCTGTTTAGCGGCCTGCTAGAGCACAGCCCAAAGCCTCAAGAATGACAAAATAAACGGACATGCCTGCTGACGCAGGCATCACCATGCATGAAAGTCGATACCCGTGAGCTCGCTCATGCAAGCATGGCTCGTTCACGGCTGCCGTCTGGGACTTTCATAGTAAATACTGCAAAGGACTGACATGATACTATGGCAAAAAGAAGAAAATCTAACACAAAAACCAAATACACACCGGCCTCCCTTCTGGTTTTGGGCGCCCTCCTGCTTCTCTCACTGATCACAGGGGAATATAAGGAGTTCCTTCCATCTTTTCCGGCAGACAGCGGCACTGTCACTACATCCCAGCCTCTGACAGAGGGCCAGGAGCTCAGGGTCCATTTTATCGACGTCGGCCAGGGTGACTGTATACTGGCAGAGACAGATGGCCATTATATGCTCATCGATGCCGGAGAGAACGACAAAGGAGAACTGGTAGTCTCTTATTTAAAGGAAGCCGGTATTACCTCTCTGGATTACATTATCGGCACCCACCCCCATTCGGACCACATCGGAGGCCTGGATGACGTGATCGAAGCATTTCCGGCAGAGATCATTATGCTGCCGCCCATCGAGCATACCACAAAGACCTTTGAGGATGTCCTTGATGCTGTGGAAGCAAGGGAGATGAAGCTTACAAAGCCCGTCCTCGGTGATACCTATTCCCTGGGAGAGGCCTCCTTCACCGTTCTGGCTCCTGTAGGCGATTATGGGAATGATTTAAACAACTGGTCCATCGGAATACGCCTTTCCTACGGCGATACCGCTTTTGTCATGTGCGGCGACGCAGAACAAGAAGCCGAGCAGGACATTGTAGACAGCGGCAGGCTTCTTTCAGCAGATGTGCTGAAGGTTGGACATCATGGAAGCAGCACCTCCACCAGCGATCCTTTCCTGGATGCAGTATCCCCTTCCTATGCAGTGATCCAGTGCGGCAAGGGCAATTCTTACGGCCATCCCCACAGAGAAACGATGGAAAAGCTGGAAAAACGGGGCATTGAGGTGCTGCGCAATGACGAACTGGGAACTATTACTGCCAAAAGCGATGGACAATCCATCTCCTGGGAGTATTAATCTGATAGGGCATCAAGATCTTATGGAGGACAAACTTATGAATTATACAATTGACCGCTTTGAGGGCGAATTTGCCCTGTGCGAGGATGAATCCGGCGCCCTTGTTTCCATTCCTGCAAGGGAACTTCCCCCTGAAGCAAAAGAAGGTGATATCCTGTCAGAGGAAAATGGCCGGTATACCTGCAATGCAGAGGAAACCAGAAAGCGAAGGGAAATGATGAAGAAACGCCTGGAAGGACTCTTTGGATAGTCCGCAACCGGAGCACCATCCCCTCCTGCTTCAGGTGCAGTGCAAAATGTAAAAACTCAAATAAATACATACTTGCACCTTTTCCCTAATAATGATACCATAAAGAAGATTGAGCCTGCAGCCACAGGGCTGCATCATGATGAAACAAGAATTGGGAGGAAACCATATATGGAGCTTATCATACCTGAACATTATGATCCCCGGCTGACGATCCGGGAAACACAGGATGCCATCAAATACATACGCGACACCTTCCAGAAGGAGATGGGAAGGGAAATGCAGCTGGAGCGCATCTCCGCCCCTCTGTTTGTGGAAAAAAGCAGCGGCTTAAATGACAACTTAAACGGCACAGAACGGCCTGTTGCTTTTGATATGCTGGGCCTGCCGGGAGAGACGCTGGAGGTAGTTCACTCTCTGGCAAAGTGGAAGCGTATGGCCTTAAAGGAATACGGCTTTCAACCCGGAGAAGGTCTCTACACCAACATGAACGCCATCCGCCGGGACGAGGAGCTGGATAATCTCCACTCCTGCTATGTGGACCAGTGGGACTGGGAGAAGGTCATCACAAAAGAAGAGCGGAACATGGACACCTTAAAGGATACGGTGCGCCGGATCTTCAAGATCATCAAGCACATGCAGCATGAGGTGTGGTACAAATACCCCCAGGCTGTGAAGCATCTGCCCAATGACATTTTCTTCATCACCACCACAGAACTGGAGGAAATGTATCCCGACAAGACACCGAAGGAGCGGGAAAACCTGATCACCAAAGAACACGGCTGCGTATTCCTCATGCAGATCGGCGACAAGCTGGCAAACGGCAAGCCCCATGACGGCCGTGCCCCGGACTATGATGATTGGAAGCTGAACGGGGATATCCTGTTCTGGTTCGACACCTTAAACTGCGCCCTGGAGATCTCCAGCATGGGCATCCGCGTGGACGAAGAGGCCTTAGAGGAGCAGTTAAAGAAAGCCGGCTGTGAGGAGAGAAGGAATCTACCCTATCATCAGATGCTGTTAAAGGGAGAGCTTCCCTACACCATCGGAGGAGGCATCGGCCAGTCCCGCCTCTGCATGCTGCTCTTAGACCGCGCACATATCGGAGAAGTACAGGCCAGCATCTGGCCCAAAGAAATGAGGGAGACCTGCAGACAGCACAAGATCTATCTGCTGTAATGAAATGTCATGAACATCCATATTTCGATCTTTTTTATCATTGAAATCATCGGTACCATCGCCTTTGCATCCTCAGGGGCCATGGTTGCCATCAAGCAGCACCTGGACCTGCTGGGCGTTGTGGTTCTGGGCGTCACCACTGCTGTGGGCGGCGGTATGCTCCGGGACATCATCCTGGGCAATGTACCTCCCAGCCTTTTTCTGAATCCGGTATATGTGATCACGGCCTTTATAACAGTCATGATCCTCTTCTGCATTGTGAGACTGAACCAGAAGGTGCTGGAAAGCCATTACATTGCCATCTACGAGAAAATGATGAACATTGTGGACGCCATCGGACTGGCCGCCTTTACGGTTACAGGCATTGACACCGCCATTATGGCAGGCTATCAGGATTACCGTTTTCTGTCCATTTTCCTGGGAGTGCTCACCGGCGTGGGCGGCGGTGTCCTCCGCGACATCATGGCCGGCCAGACTCCCTACATCCTGCGAAAGCACGTCTACGCCTGTGCCTCCATCGCCGGAGCCTTAAGCTACGTCTTCCTGTCCGACTGGCTCTCCGGAGACTTATCTATGATCATCAGCGCATTTCTCATTGTGCTCATACGGCTGCTGGCAACGAAGTACTGCTGGAACCTGCCTACGGCTACGAGGAAGGAGCCGAAATAAGACACATAATAAAGCAGAAAAGCCTGCGTCTCCCTATCCCGAAGACGCAGGCTTTCCTGTTGTTTTTCTCATCTATCTATCAAGTTTTTTCAACCAATAAAATCCATTCCCCTCAATATCCATATCCTGCGGCTTCACTTCTGTGCCGTCTACAAGGCTGGCGTATCTCTCATCTTCGTTCCCCAACTGTACACGGCAGGTGTTGCTGCTGAAATTGAAGAGGCCGATCACCTTTCCGGCGCTGCTCTCTCTTGACAGGCCCAGAACGGAATCATTGCCTGTATCCAGGGCTTTAAAGGAGGCGGAAGCATCGAAGATCTCCTCTGCGGCCCGTATCTCCTCCAGCCTTCCTAAGGCGTGGAACAGGCGGCTCTGGACAGTGTCCGGCTTTTCGATGCTGTCTGTCAGCTCCCACTTGAAATCTCCGCGGTGGAGGTAACGGGAATCCTCTGCCTTTAAGGGGTTCTCCTTATAGGTATAGTCATTGACCTGGCCGATCTCATCGCCGCTGTAAAGCATGGGGATCCCTGAGAGGAAGAGCATGAAGGAATGGAGCATCACATCCAGCTTGATGGCCATTTCCATGGCCTCCTCATTCTGCTCAAAGCCGGCCTTTTCGATGCCGCACAGGGATGCGGTGGTGCCGCAGAGCCTTGCATCTCCTGTCACCAGATCCTCATTGTAGAGCTCTCCCCGGCCAAAGCTGTCAGCCAGCTTTCCGGTGAAGAAATCATTTAAGAACTTCTTGTGGGGCACCTGCATCATTCCCCAGGTTTCCAGCAAGGGATAATCCAGGCCCCAGCCAATATCGTCATGGCAGCGCAGGTAATTTAAGAAGGTGTAGTCCGATGGCAGGCTGCTGATGATCTCCATCTGCCTCTTTAACAGCCTTACATCCCTTGTTGCCACCGTATTCCAGGTGGTTGCCATGGTGGTCACATTGTAGAGCATGTGGCATTCCGGCTTTTCTACCGTGCCAAAGTAGGGCGCTACCTTCTCCGGCTCCATTACCACCTCACCCAGGAGGACGATCCCCGGACACACGATCTCACCGATCATGCGCATCATGCGCACAATGGTGTGGACCTTTGGCAGGTTGCGGCAGTCTGTGCCCAGCTCCTTCCAGATATAGGGAACCGCATCAATGCGGATCACATCAATACCCTTGTTTGCCAGATAGAGGAAGTTAAACATCATCTCGTTAAAAACAACAGGATTGCGGTAATTCAGATCCCACTGGTAGGGATAAAAGGTCGTCATCACATACTGGCTGCACTCAGGAAGCCAGGTAAAGTTTCCGGGAGCTGTGGTGGGGAACACCTGGGGTACTGTCCTCTCGTACTGCTGCGGCACCGTGTAGTCATCGTAGAAGAAATACCTGTCCCGGTACTCTTTTTCCCCGGCTCTGGCACGCTTTGCCCACTCGTGATCCTCGGAAGTATGGTTCATGACAAAATCCAGGCACAGGCTGATCCCCTGTCTGTGGCAGGCCATGGAAAGCTGCTCCAGATCCTCCATGGTTCCCAGCTTTTCCTGCACCTTGCGGAAATCGGCCACAGCGTAGCCTCCGTCAGAGCGTCCCTCCACGGTATCCAAAAGAGGCATAAGATGCACATAATTGACATTGCATTTCTTTATGTAAGGAAGCTTTTTCTTCACTCCCTTTAAATTGCCTGCAAACTGCTCCGTATAGAGCATCATGCCCAGCATGCCGTTTCTGCGGTACCAGTGCTTGTCCTGCTCTCTCTCCTCGTCCAGTTTCTTTAAGCCGGCCCGGCGTTCCTGATAAAACTGGTACAAGCCGCTCTTTAAGGCCTCAAACTGTTCCTCGCTGTTGTAGAGCTCCATGTAAAGCCATTTCAGCTCATCCAGATGACGCTCAAGCCTCTCATTATAAATCCGGTCACTTTTCTTCACGGTTCTTTCTCCACCTTTCCCACTACATCTACTCCTCTTTTTTCAAATGCAGCTGCCATGGACGATATTCTCCGCCAAGCTGCGGCAGCGGAACTCCGGCTGACATCAGGCCTGCACCATTGTAGCGCCGCCCTGTAGACTCATCCACATAAAATGCCTCCGGCTCCAGACCCTTAAGCCTGATATACGTAGTCAGCGGATTTCCATGGGCCTCCAGAGTCACGGCCTGCAGGAGAGCCTCGCTGCCGTCCTCTGCCACAAACATCCATGCCGCAGCCTCACTGTCTCCAAAGGGGCTTGTCAGACGATAGTAATCCCCATTGTGGATCACATTCCACAGACGGCGGAACTCTCTGATCTGCTCCCTGACACAGACCTTCTCTTCCTCTGTGATCTTATTCAAATCCAGCTCGTAGCCAAAGTTTCCGGCCATTGCCACCAGGCCTCTGGTCTCAATGGGAGTAATACGGCCATTCTGGTGATTTGGCACTGCGGAGACATGGGAGCCCACAGCAGAAACCGGGAATCCAAAGGACGTTCCGTACTGGATGCGGATTCTGTCAATGGCATCTGTATTATCGCTGCACCATATCTGAGGCGTGTAGTACAGCATTCCGGCGTCAAAACGGCCGCCGCCGCCGCTGCAGCCCTCGATCAGCAGATCGGGATGCTCCTGATGGAGGCGCTCCAGGAATTCATAGAGTCCCAGGATATACCGGTACATCACAGCTCCCTGGTCCTCCCTGCCTGCTGTGGCGCAGTACACGTCCGCGATGCTCCTGTTCATATCCCACTTCACATATTCCACAGAAGCCTCTTTCAGCACCTTGCTGATCTGCCTGTAAATATGATCCACTACCTCCCTGCGGGAGAAATCAAGCACCAGCTGGCTTCTTCCGCGCACAGGCTTCCTGCCCGGAACCACAAAGGCCCACTCCGGATGCTCACGGTAAAGATCACTGTCCTCGGACACCATCTCCGGCTCCACCCAGATGCCAAACTTCAGGCCCAGGCCGCGGATGCGCTCTGTCAGATCAGAAAGGCTTCCTCCCAGCTTTTTCTCATTTACAAACCAGTCCCCCAGGCCGGAGTAATCGGAGTTTCTCACTCCAAACCACCCATCATCCAGCACCAGCATTTCCACGCCCAGCTCAGAAGCCTGCTTTGCGATATTGTATATCTGTTCACCTGTAAAATCAAAATAAGTAGCCTCCCAGTTGTTGATGAGCACTGGTCTGGGAGCTGTCTTGTATCTGCCTCTGCACAGGTGGTATCGGAAGGTTTTATGGTAATTTCTGGAAAGTTTTCCTAATCCCTCTTTGCTGTAGCTTAAGGCCACCTCAGGGCCATAAAAGCTGTCCCCAGGCTTTAAGGGATAATCAAAGAGCTCATCCTGAAGGCCCATGCTTATACGCACCTGGTTGTACTGGTCTTTCTCCACCTCAGCTTTAAAGGCGCCGCTGTAGACAAAGGAGAGGCCATAACAGCCGCCCTGGTCCTCTGTAGCTGACTGCTCTGCCAGGATCACAAAAGGGCTGTACTGGTGGCTGGAGGTTCCCCGGCGGCTCCCGATCATCTGCGCTCCGTGAGCAACCGGGGTGCGCTGGAAATTCCGCTCCATGGCATGGCGGCCATAAAACTGGATGAGATCATAGTCACCATAAAGGAAATCCAAACAGGCGCTCTGGACCTTTAACAGGTTCACGGTCTCCGTGCCTTCATTTTCCACCTTCACCGCACGGGTGATAATATCCAGTCCGGGCAGCACGCCGTAAAGCAGTGTTGCCTTAAGGCCGTTCACCTCATCCCGCAGAACGATCTCCAGCGTCTGGATACCGTCAGATGCCGGAGTCCTAAGGCCGCCTTCTGCCGTCTCTCCTTCCTCTGTGTCATATACGGCAGGAAGGCCGGGCAGACTGTATTTTCCCTCTGTTATCCTGCAGCTGTCATATAAAAGCTTTGTGCTGTAGGAACCATTTCCATTTCTTACAACAAATGCCGGGCTGCGGTAATCTCCTGTCCCCTGGCATGGAAACTCCTGGGGCAGAGCATCCAGAGAATATTTTCTGTCGTCCCGCACCTCGTATGGATTGCCGGAAAACCCTCTGTCCGCATAGGTCAGAAGGTATTCCATAGAGCCCTTTACACGGCTCCCATAGTATAGATGTAATAAATATCCGTAGCTGTCTACCTTCATCTGGTATGTGGAGTTTGCCGTATGAAGGGTAAACAGCCGTTCCTTTTCCTGATATTCAATTGCCATTAGGAAAGTCTCCTTAATAATGTTACTTTTGTGTCCTGCCTCATCCATCTCTTGCCACTGGCCGGCAAAGGATGTTTGAGACAGGACATGACTGCCTTATTTTCCTCCTGTCATTGCAATACCTTCGATGAACTGCTTCTGGAACGCCAGATACAGGATCACCATGGGGATCATAGCCAGCATAGAGCCAGCCATAAGCACCGGATAATTAGTGGTGAACTGTCCTCTCAACGTGGAAAGTCCTGCGGACAGTGTCATCTTATTCAGATCGGTGTTGGCGATCAGAGGCCACATCAGATCTGCGTATGCAAATACTGCGGTAAAGATCGTAAGCGCTGCCATGGAAGCCTTCGTAAGAGGCATCATGACCTTTGTAAAGGTCTGCCACTTGTTGCAGCCGTCCAGATAAGCAGCCTCTCCCACCTCGTCCGGTATGCCCATATAGGACTGGCGCAGGAAGAAGGTTCCGAAAGCGCTCACGATACCCGGGAACACCAGCGCGAACATGGTGTTGGTCAGACCCATCTTTGCCAGCATCTGATACTGTGGAATGATGAAGATCTGGGACGGGAGCATCATCTGGATCAGCACGATGGAAAACAGCACGTTCTTCCCCTTAAAGTCCAGCTTCGCAAATGCAAATCCGGCTGCGGAGGAAAAGGCCACTGCGCAGATCACGCGGAACACGATGAGCAGTGTTGTATTGATATAAAGCTTTACAAAGGGCAGGCTTGTAAGAGCCCTGCTATAGTTGTCTGTCAGCCACTGCTTTGGCAGGATGGTGGGAGGGATCTGTACACTCTCACCGGCAGACTTGAAGCTTGTAAGCAGCATCCACAAAAATGGGAAGATCATCAGGACGGAGCCTGCGATCAGTGCTGCATAGACCAGCATTTTATTTCTTCTGTAGTTTCTCTCCAATGATGAATCCATGAGTTCCCCTCCTTATACCTCGTAATTAACCCATTTCTTCTGTCCCCAGAACTGGAAAATGGTGACAACACCGATGAGTGCCACGGTCCAGATAACGATCGCGGATGCATAGCCGCGGTTACCGGCTACGAAGGACTCACGGTAGAACAGGTACATCAGTGACTGTGCGCTTGTGATGGCCGGGTTCGATGTGTCAACCATCATGTAGATCAGGTCATAAACCTTGATGGAGGACATCAGGCGCATGATCAGTACGACAAATAAGGTGGGAGATACCATGGGCAGTGTGATCTGGAAGAACTGCTGCACCTTGGTGGCGCCGTCTAAGCTGGCTGCCTCATAGTAGCTCTTGGAAATATTCTGGATACCGGACAGGAGAAGCACTGCGTCATAGCCAACCGCACTCCATATTGCCACAACCGCGCAGGCGGGCAGTACCAGAGCCGGATTGGTGAGCCAGTTGATCTTTGTTCCGATGATCTGATTTATAATACCATATTCTGCGTTAAAAATCCACTTCCATACCATAGCAATCGCAGCCGGTGCCACAACCATGGGCAGGAAATAGATGGCGCGGAAGGCAGTCTTGCCTGCCACCTTGGCATTTAACAGGACTGCGGTGAGCAGTGACAGGAAAATGCCTAAGGGCACAGTCAGGATGCAGAAGTAGATCGAGTTCCAGGTTGCCTTCCAGAATTCCTTGTTGCTGAACATCTGAACGTAATTATCAACACCTGTGATCTCGTAAAAGCCAAAGGGGTGCGTGGTTGAAAAGCTCAGCACCAGTGTCTGAAGAAACGGATATACATTTAATACAAGCAGTCCGATGATGGTAGGCGCTACTAAGAGATAACCCCATTTTGCATCATCTGTCAGCCATTTTTTCTTTCCCATATTACCCTCCAATCGATGAATCAGTTATTTCGTCCTGATGGCTTCATGGCACCTATGCCATTACGGAGCCTTTGCCTCGTCCACCTGCTTCTGCATGCTCTCAAGTCCCTCATCCAGGGTCAGCTCACCGCTGTAGATCTTGAGCAGGATGTCATTTACCTGGGTCTTCCAGTTTGGTCTGGAGGCATTGTTTACGCTCTGTACGCCATAGGGGAACATCTCTACGCAGTGCTCCACACTGAGCTTGTGCTCAAACTTGTCAAATGCGGAGATCCAGGTGTCCTCCAAGCCATCATATGCAGGAATCGCAGCACCGGATAAGCCCTGTACACGCTGGCCCTCCTCGGATCCGCAGAATTTTAAGAAGTCAAGGGCATATTCCAGGTTCCTGCCCCTTGCACCGGTAGCGTAGGAAAGACCGTTGGAGATCGTCGCCCTGCCGTCTCCACTCATTGGATCCGGGCATTTTGGAAGAACTGCCACATCCCACTGACCTTCAATATCCTTGTTGTTCTCCATCATAGACATCAGGTTCCAGTTGCCCTCCAGGTACATAGCTCCCTGTCCCGACATAAAGGCGGTGCCGGGATTGGTCTCCGCAAAGTAGTTCTGATCCGGGCACCATGGCTCTTTCTGGAGGTTGATGTAGAACTCCATGCCCTTTCTTGTAGCTGGTTCCGTAAAGCCTGCTTTTGTCTTGTCTTCATTTAAGATATAGCCGCCTGCCTGGTATACAAAGTTCCAGTAGCCCAGCTGCTCGTCTGCATATGCCATGTAGCCATACTTCCCGGTCTTCTCATAGATGACCGCCGAAGCCTCACAGAGATCATCCCAGGTCCAGGTCTCGTCAGGATAAGCGACCCCGGCCTGATCGAACATCACCCTGTTGTAGGCCAGGCACACGGTATCCTTATCCTTCGGAACTCCATACATATTTCCATCGCTGCCTCTTGCATTGTTCATGGAAATGTCAGAGTAATGTTTTTTGTAATAATCAGGATCCTCGTCATCGTAAAGGTGCGTCACATCTGCAAGCATACCATAATCTGCATATTTCAAGATCTGGTTGGTGTGCATCCAGAAAATATCCGGAAGCTGGTTGGATTCTGCCGCTGCATCCAGCTTTGTCCAATATTCATCCCAGCTTGTCACCTGGACATCGATCACCACATTCGGATTCTTTTCCATATATGCATTCACAATGTCCTGCATACCATTCCTCTGGGCAGTATCCCAGATCTGAAAGGTCAGCTTCACCTTACCGTCCGCTGTCCTGCCTGAGCTCTGGCAGCCGCTTAAGGACATAGCCGCAGTCAGTGCAGCAACGCCCATGACAACGCCTGTTTTCGCCATCTTGTGCATAATTTACCCCCTGTCATTTTTTCTTTTTTCAAACGGAACCGTCGTTCCATCTGATGCAATTCCGCGGTTTGCTTTGTGATCCTATATTATCATTTGGTAAATTCTGCGTAAATGTTCTGATATTGGGAAAAATATGCCAAAATGCTATATTTTTATGAAAGAGTTGATATAAGGATGCATTTGGGTATATAATAAGAGTTAAGAGAAGAATTTGCTGTGAATTTTTACCAATTTCATTTGATTTGCTTTGTCTAATTCGATAGAACTGACGAAAGGAGCCTGTACAAAATGGATAATTATTTGTTTTCAGTTTTTCCCAATGAGCGTTTTGTCGACCTGGGATTATATCAATATGGGTGGGAGCAGTGCACTCCGCTCCACTCCTTTGGCCCCTTTGTCAGGAACCATTTTCTGTTCCACTATGTGATCTCCGGCGCAGGGACCCTGGAGTCCACAGACTTCAGCGGACAGACCAGGATCTACCATATTAAAAGCGGAGAAGGCTTTATGATCTTCCCCAAACAGGTCACCACCTATTATGCGGACAAGGATCATCCCTGGGAATATACCTGGCTGGAGTTTGACGGCCTCAGGGTAAAGGAGGCCCTGGATATATCCGGCCTGACCATCGACAATCCCATATACCACTCCAATGCCAGGGATCTGTCGCTGGAGTTAAAAAATGAGATGCTCTATATCGCCCATCATTCCGACATGCCTCCTTTTCACCTGATCGGCCATCTATACCTGTTCCTGGACTACCTGACACGTTCCTCTTCCTCCCGCAAGCTGTCACAGGCCGGAAGGCTCCAGGACTTCTATGTCCGGGAAGCCACCTCCTTTATTGAGCAGAACTTCCAGAACGATATTTCCGTGGAGGACATCGCCGCCTTCTGCAGCTTAAACCGCAGCTACTTCGGAAAGATCTTCCGCGACGCCGTGGGCCAGAGTCCCCAGGAATTTCTGATACATTACAGGATGACGAAGGCTGCTGAGCTCTTAAAGCTCACGGAGCTGTCCATCAAGGATATCAGCAATGCCGTGGGCTATCCCAGCCAGCTTCATTTTTCGCGCGCCTTTAAAAAGACCTACGGGATAGCACCCAGGGAGTGGAGGATACAGAACAAGGTTCCGGCCAAAAAACGCTGACACTAAGCCGTTGCCGCTGCTCCTATCTGACTCCTCTCACCGGACCACTCAATGGCATCATATGCCTCTGCAATGTTTAACATGTGGTCTCCGATCCTCTCATAGTCTGTCAGCATTTCTGAATAGAGGATGGAGCATTCCACATTGCAGTTGCCTGCCCGCATGCGGTCAATCTGGTTCTGGCGGAAGGCTTTTGTGATATCATCGATCTTCTGCTCAATATCCGCTACCTGGGACAGCTTAAAATCAGAGCTTCCCGCTGCGGCCGCTTTCAGCAGCCTCATGCCCTCTGCGCAGGATTCCTCCATTGTCCGGAATTCCTTGCCTGCGTATTCGGAGAACTTAAGGTTTTTCTCCTTTATGGTTTCCGCATACTCTGCCAGGTTCATGGCATGGTCACCGATTCGCTCAATATTGCCCAGAATCGTATACATTTGATTTAATGCCTCAATATCCTTCGGAGTCTGGTCTAATACCAGGATCTTCGAGATCTTCTGGGAAAGCCGGACATTTGTCAGATCAATATCCTCCTCCCTCTCTGCGATTTCCTCAATCCCGCCGTCTCCCAATCCGTTTTCCAATACGTGAAAGCTCTCTGTCACATTGATCCTTGCAGTCTCCAGCATGGCCTCGATCTCCTCATGGATTTGATTGATGGCAATGGTGGATACGCCCAAATGATGCTTGGATGCCATAAGGCCCTCGAACCAGCTGTCCGCATCCTTCACAGGAGCCTGGCTGTCAGGCAGAATGCGGATGGCCAGCTTCTCAAGAAGGGAGCCAAAGGGCAGAAGCAGGATCGTGGTGGTAAGGTTAAAAATGGTGTGGACATTAGCGATCTGGGACACCGGATCATTCGGAGCCAGGCTTACCATCCAGTCTGTAAACGGCAGGAACAGACACAGGGTCACAAAAATCGCTGTTCCGATCATATTAAACATCAGGTGTATCAATGTGGTGCGCTTTGCATTCCTGCTTGTTCCCACAGAGGCCAGGACGGCAGTGATACATGTACCGATGTTCTGGCCGAACAGGACAAACACGGCGCTGTGGAGATTGATAACGCCTCCCATGGCCAGCGCCTGGAGGATACCCACAGAAGCAGAAGAGGACTGGATGACCGCTGTGAACACTGCGCCCACCAGGATGCCCAGGATCGGATTGGAGAACTTTGTCACCATATCAACGAAGGTCTGTGATTCCCTGAGGGGTACCATGGCATCACTCATCATGCCCATACCGATAAAAAGCACGCCGATACCGGCGATAATCCCTCCCACATGCTGTGCCTTTTTGTTTTTCACAAAGACAATGAGCACAACGCCTGCAAATGCGATCAAGGGTGCAAGGGCACCGATGTCAAGGGCGATCAGCTGGCCTGTGATGGTGGTACCCACATTGGCTCCCATGATGATCCACACAGCCTGCCTGAGGCTCATAAGGCCTGAGTTAACAAAGCCCACAGTCATGACAGTGGTAGCGGAGGATGACTGGATCAGGGCAGTGATCCCTGCTCCCACCAGCACGCCTAAAAAACGGTTTGCCGTAAGGCGTTCCAGTATCTGCTTCATCCGGTTTCCCGCCACTGCTTCCAGATTGGTACTCATCATCTGCATACCATAGAGAAACAGGGCAAGACCGCCCAGCAGACCTAATATTAATTCCATTCCCATATTTTCTCCTTTTTGTTCAGGAACAGGCGTATGCTTTATTATCCATATATAGATAACAAAGACTGAGGACCTTTTACCTGGCTGAAGGCAAAAATATAGCATAGCCCGCCATCTACCCAGAGATCGCAGGTTATGCTATCTTTGTTTTCCCATCGTATAAACGGTCACAGCAAATCTGTTCCACGGCCATCCACGCCTCTTTTCCTGATATTTACATATGTTCTGCAATTGTTTTACACATACTCATTATACGGGATATTTCAATTATCGTCAATATCGATTTCTGGTCTCAATGTAAAGTCTATGTAAATTATATGTAAAATATGAACTTTCTATACCGTTTTCTCCGATATTACATCTTTATTATCTAAATTTTGATAATGTTTTTCTGTGCAGCAAAGAAGGCTGGCCTTCCCGGGCATAAAAGCCTGATGCCGGAAGGTCAGCCTTCTTTCAAAAAACATTCATGATCCGCTCATTTTCTGCGGAAAATGGCTGCTTATTCATATTTTTGGCAGGTCCCAAGATCAAAGCTCCTCCTGCAGGCAAGCCTGCATCGGATTTTGGACCTTTTGACCCTGGTATCATTACATTAAGGAAAGGTACAGGTTCTTGATATCCTCAAAGGTCGGATCCTTCGGGTTACCCGGACGGCAGGCGTCATCCATAGCTGACTGTGTCAGGAAGTCAACATCCTCTTCCTTTGCGATCGCCTTAAGGTCAGCCGGAATGCCTACATCTGCGGACAGCTTCTTCACAGCGTCAACAGCTGCCTTGCGGTACTCCTCCTGGCTCATAGCCTCTACGCCCTCTACGCCCATGGCAATGGCAATGTATTTATACTTGTCCCCTGTAGCCGGAGCATTGTACTCCATAACAGTTGGGAGAAGGATCGCATTGGCTACTCCGTGAGGTGTGTCATAAACCGCACCTAATGCGTGGGCCATGGAATGAACGATGCCCAGTCCTACATTGGAGAAGCCCATTCCTGCCACGTACTGGCCTAATGCCATGCCCTCACGGCCTTCCTTTGTGTTCTCACATGCGCCTCTTAAGCTCTTGGAAATGATCTCAATGGCTTTTAAGTGGAACATGTCTGTCATCTCCCATGCACCCTTCGTGATATATCCCTCAATTGCATGGGTCAGAGCATCCATACCGGTAGATGCGGTCAGTCCCTTCGGCATGGAGGACATCATATCCGGGTCGATCACAGCGATAACCGGAATGTCATGGGTGTCCACACATACGAATTTGCGCTTCTTTTCCACATCGGTGATAACGTAGTTGATGGTTACCTCTGCTGCTGTGCCTGCTGTGGTCGGAACAGCGATGATCGGAACACAGGGCTTCTTTGTGGGAGCTACGCCCTCTAAGCTGCGAACATCCTCAAACTCAGGATTAGCAATGATAATGCCTACTGCCTTTGCGGTATCCATGGAGGAGCCGCCGCCGATGGCTACAATATAATCTGCGCTGGATGCCTTAAATGCAGCCACACCTGTCTGTACATTTTCAATGGTGGGGTTGGGCTTGATATTGGAATAGATCTCATAGGCAAGTCCTGCCTCATCCAAAACATCTGTTACCTTCTTTGTTACATTGAACTTGATAAGGTCTGGATCAGAACATACAAAGGCTTTCTTAAAGCCTCTTGCCTTTGCCTCTGCTGCGATTTCCTTGATCGCTCCTGCTCCATGGTAGGAGGTCTCGTTGAGTACAATTCTGTTTGCCATGACTTTCTTCTCCTTTTCTTTGTGTTTAAAATGCCGGATGACTCCGTATTGTGCATTATTGTTAATATTGTAACACATTTAACAAAAGAAAGAAAGCAGCAAACCTTTGCATTTGCCGCTTTCTTGCATTTTTTGTAAATATTAACTATTTTTATTGTGCATTTTGTATAAGTTTATTCTCAACGGTTTTTGAAAATAGAGATAATCGCCTGCCACATCTGGACTAATACATTCCACATGCGACGCAGTGGGCTCACATTTTCCTTTTCCCCTTCTGCGTCCAACAGCTTGTTTTCTTCGCTGTCCAGGCTGATCTCGTCAGTCCTCAGCACGATCTGCAGAGTATTGGGCTCTTCGTTTTCAGAGGAGGTGAAGGAGACCTTTTTCTCCGATGGATCCATGAACAGAAAACGATTCTCTGTATCAAATTTATCCAGCTGGCTGTCAACAGTGTCCTTCATGGTCCTTCCTGCCTGGCGCATGGCTGTGGTGCTGTCAAGAATGCTTAGGCTCTTATCAAGAAGCTCCAGACTGGCCCCTAAGCTGTCCCTGGCTGCTGCGTCTGCATCCTCGCTGGTGGCCCTCAGGGTATTCTGAACGATCGTCATAGTGCTGATCCCGCTGTTTAAAGCTTCTGTGGTACGATCAACCAGCTCCTTTGAATCATCCAGAGCCTCCTGAAGATCGGGATAATACACATCCAGTGAATCATTCAGGGCTGTGATATCCTCGATCAGGTAATCCAGGTTGTCGATCAGCTCACGGCTGTATTTGGCAGAATCTGCCGTATTGTCCATGAGGTTTGACATGAGGACGGTAAGGGAGCGGCTGGTTTTGGATATCTCCTCCAGGGTGCCTTTTCTCTTCTGGAGAAGGGCTAAAAGCTCTGATGCGGTGAGCGTCATATCTGTGGGATCTCCTACCAGAGGTGCTTCTTTTCTGATAATGGAGGCCAGAGGGGTTCCCTCCGTCTGACTGCCGTCAGATGATGCGGAGGAACTGTTATCCTGGCTGGTATCCTGTGAGCTGCCGCTGTCGGAGGCTGTGCTTTGGCCTGAGCTTTCAGCGCTGTTGTTTTCGCTGCCGGATGTGCCGCCCTGACCGGGATCTGCGGAGGAACTGCCTGCTGTATTCTCTGAGGAACTGCTGCTTCCGGCTCCGCCATCGGCTTTGTCCTGGGTGTCTTCGGTGGGCTGGGATCCGGCGGATCCTGTGGCTCCGTTGCTTTCGCCTTCCTGGCCTCCTGTAGTTCCGGTGCTTCCGCCTGGCTGGTTTCCTCCGGCTCCGCCTTCCTGGCCTCCTGTAGTTCCGGTGCTTCCGTCTGGCCTATTTCCCCCGGTTCCGCTGCTTCCGCCTTCCTGGTTTCCTCCGGCTGCACTGCTTCCGCCTTCCTGGTTTCCCCCAACTCCGCTGCTTCCGCCCGCCTGGTTTCCTCCGGCTGCACTGCTTCCGCCTTCCTGGTTTCCTCCGGCTGCACCGCTTCCGCCTTCCTGGTCTCCTTCGGCTCCGCTACTTCCGCCTTCCTGATTTCCTCCGGCTCCGCTGCTTCCGCCCGCCTGATCTCCTGCTGCCCCGGCTGCTGTGCCGGAGGATCCGGAGGACTGGGAGCCGGATTTCTTTGGCTTATCTGCCTCCAGCTCCAGATCATAGTAATCCATATCGATCTCCTGAAGCGTATCCGGCAGGTCCTTAAGGGCTGTGAGAATGGCTTGCTCATTGGCCTGGAATCTGGCGTCCAGGGCCATAAGGGTTTCCATCTCCTTCTGGATATCAGGGAGCTCATCCGCTATAGCATCAGCGCTGCTCTCAATGTTCCGGAGCCTGGTATGGAGCTTTCTCAAAGGCTCCTGCATTTCTCCCATGGTCGCCACGATATCGTTCATGCTGTTATGCAGGATCTCTGAGGTCTCCTTTGCTGTCTGGATATGTGGAACCATGGCCTCCATCTGCTGTGACAATGCGGTAAGGGCATTTAATGCCTCGTCATTTCCAGCCAGGATGCTGTCCTTTGCACCGCTCCACTTCTGCCTTGCCCGCTCCGCGGAGGCTGCTCCGGATTTTGCCTGGTTTACGCCCTCTCGCATGGCTTCCACAGATTCTGCCATCTGCTCCAGGCTGTCATAAAGCTGGTCCCCGGCATCTCTCCAGGTATCCTTTGCCTCCTTTAAGTCCTTGATGTGCTCCAGATCCTCCATGGTTCCCGGCATCATCGTCATAAGCACGCCTGTGGTCTCAAAGCTGTCAGTGCCCATACGCACCTTGTAATCTCCCTCCTCGCCCGGAAGAGCTGTAAATACCACTGCGGTCGTCTCTCCCATGTTCTGAGTCTGGGAGCCCTCTGCCTCCACACTGTAGCAGGTGGACAGATCCACAGGCACTGCCACCACAAGGAGCATGTTGTTGCGGTAGTAGAGCGCTGCCTTCTCATTTGGAACTGCCTTTACATGAATCTCCACCAGACCCGATGCTCCGGCCAGCTTTTCCCCATCCATGGGAACGCCGTTCAGCTTATAGGAAACATCAAAATTCCAGGGAAGCTCCACCGTCTTCGTATCCATGGCGCATTTATAGTAAAACCGTCCTGTCCGGCCTTCCGGAAGATTCCAGGTAACGCTTCCATCTCCCAGCTCCGGCTGTTCAGGGCCAGTCATATTATCTACAGATAGATAATCTCCGTAATCGATAAATGTCTGTTTACCGTTGAGGCTGCATCCCTTCACCACGTTGATCTTGGCGGGCCTTCCGTAGTAATCCAGATTGACATACATGGTCTCATCCGTTGCCACAGAGGCCTCTGCACCGTATGCGGGAAGGCTTCCTCCTGCTCCTGTTCCGATAACTGCAGCTGCCAGCAAGGCTGCAGTCAGCTGTCTATGTCTGATCTTCATTGCTTCTCACCTCCGATAGCCGGTTCTTTCTGATAAAAATCTCCGCCTGATTCCAGTTTGGCAGCCTCTGCACCGGCATCCCCGGCTCCGGCTGTCCCGACCCGGTCTGCCACGGCCTTCAGTCCTTTCTTAATCAGTTCCTTCCGCCTTTCATGGCGCTTTTTCAGCATTTTCTGCAGGCGGTCCCACTCATTGCTGGTAACGATCCTGTCAAACAGTACCAGAAGAGCCGGAAGGACTGTCAGCACTAAGATAGAGCTCAGCAGACCGCCCCTGCCGATCAGATGGCCGATATCCCTGATCGCCGCTGTACTGGAAATAAAGCGGATAATATATCCTGCCAGGACAATAATTCCCCCTGATGTAAATATGGAAGGACAGGAGAGCATAACTGCTTCAATGCAGGCCTCCTTTTTCGGCATCCGCTTTCTGCTGGACACGTAATTGTTTGCAAGAAGGATGGAGTAATCCACCGTTGCTCCAAGCTGTATGCTGCTGACAATGATATATCCCATATATCCCATGGTTTCCCCTGTCAGATAGGGGATCGTCATATTGAGGAAGATCGCCACCTCAATGGGCACCATCACCAGAAGAGGAACGATCAGGGAGCGGAAGCTGGACATTACCACAAAGAACACACCTAATAGCGACAGCATGTTGACCCTGGCATTGTCCGCTGTGATCGTAGTCTTGATATCCCTGGTAGAAGGCGTCTCCCCTACCAGATAGGAGTCCTCCGGGTAATAGCGCTTCACGATCCCTTCGATTTCGTCCATGCACCGGAAGGCCTGATCGCTCTCTGCCTTTGTACGTATGTAGATCAGCATGCGGCAGGCATCCTTCGTGTGGAGCTGGCTGGTCATGGAATAGGGAAGGAACTCCTCCGGTATGCCTTCCGGAAGCGTATTCGCCAGGGAGGTCACGCTTTTCACATAGGGAAGCTCCTCTATGACATCTGACATTTCCTTTTCCGCTATGGGGGAGGTGTTGGGATACAGGGCCAGCATCATATTGCTGCGCCCAAACTGCTCCACGATCGCCTGGTCGTCTGCATACACCTGGGTTCCCTCGCTGGCTCCCACGGAACTGTTGCCGTACACAAAGTCGTTCATGCTCTGGGCCACGTAAGCCGGGGGTGTAAGGAGGAGCATAATTGCCAGGGAAACGTAGCGCAGCTTATATATCTTCTCAGCCAGGCCGCGGAACGCAGGAAGAAAGGGGCGGTGCCTGGTCCTCTCATTCCACTTTGCAAATTTCAGGATCATGGCAGGCATTAAAAACAACACTGTAATAAGGCTGAACACAATACCCTTTGCCAGCACCAGGCCCATATCAAAGCCGATGGCAAATTTCATGAACACAAGAGCCAAAAATCCTACGATAGTGGTAAGACTGCTGGCAAAAATGGAGTTGATAGCCGCATCAATGGCATTTGTCATAGCCTCCTCCTCCCCCAGGCCCTTTCTCCGCTCACGCTCAAATGCGTCCAGCAGGAAAATGGAGTAATCCATGGAGGTGGCAAGCTGAAGCACCATTGCCACGTTGTTTGTGAGGAAGGACACCGTACCGATGAAAATATTGCTGCCCCTGTTTAACAGGATCGCAACTCCCATGACCAGTAAAAACAGGATGGGCTCCGTCCAGGCATTGGTGGTGATGCACAGCACCACAAAGATCATCACCACGGACACGGACATGATCCTGCTCATCTCACTTTCCATGTTTTCTGTCAGAGACTTTGTCTGTACTGCCATCCCTACATAGTAGCCCTTATCACCGGTCAGGGCCTTCATCTCGTCAATGGCCGCCGAGGTGCGCACCGAGGTATCTCCTTCGTCAAAGGTGATGTCCATCACCGCACAGCTGTCCTTGTAATAGTCTTCAATATCCTTTTCGTTGATAAAATCTTCGCCGGAATAAATGTTTACCACAGAGTCGCACCAGAGTATCTGGTCCACTCCGTCAATAGCCTCCAGCTTATCCTTGTACTGCTTTGCTTCATACAGAGTGACATCCTTTAACATCAGCCGGCCTGTTCCTGGATAGCCGAACTCCTCCCTCATCAGTTCAAGCCCTATGTGGGAGGATACGGTATCCGGCAGATACTCTGTCAGGTCATAATTGACATTGACAAAGAGCATGGCGATCAGTGAGAAAATGCAGCCTGCAAGAAAGATGCCCCCGATCCAGCTCTGTTTATGTATGATGAACCTGGCCAGGCGGACAGACAGCTTTTCCTTCCCGCTGTCCTTACTATGAAAGTCCTGCCGGCGGGCGCATGTGGATTTCCTTTTTAAAGCATTCCATTTCATAACCGATTACTCCTTACACGCAGTCTCTGCTGCCTACCGCAGGAATATTACCATAAACTGCTGTTTTCCATTTTTTTCCATATGGGCAATACCCAGATAGCGGTAGTACTCCAGGGAATATTTCCTGTCCCGCTTTCCGTCAAACCTGTGCTCCATCCGCTCCATTACCTTGTCATAGGCCTCGTCCGCGTCCTCACAATTTCTGATGTAGAGCTCCAGGCAGGAGGCATTTTTCCGATAGGGCACTGCTGCCAGATAGTCCTTTAAGCTGCCTTCTCCAGGGATACGCTCGTCTGCATAGCCCTGCTCCACGGCAGCCTCCAGCCGGTGGGAAGCAATCTCCTTCAGGGCTGTCTCCACCCAAAAGCCTGCAAAGCGGTCATAGCTGGTGTGCATATCCCCATCGTATTCCTCTTCCCTGTCCGGGTATTCGTCAAAATATTGCTCCCGTTTTTCCTCGCTTAAGCTGTCAAACAGCGCCTGCTCCTCCTCATCGAAGCAGCCCGCTGTGTAGGAGCCGCCTCCTGTGTTTTCCAGCCATCGGGAGGAGAGGAGGGACCCGTCTTCTGCAAACTGGTAAACGCCGTTGTCCAGCACCATTTCTCCCAGGTTCATACCGCCATCCTGGTGAAAATAGTACCATTTTCCCCCGATCTCCTTCCAGCCTACAGCCATAACACCGTCCTCCCCCAGATAATACCGCCGTCCACTGTCATCAAGCCAGCCGTGGAAGACGGTGCCGTCCGGATTCAGCCAGTACCAGGACTGCTCCATTTTTACCCAGCCCCGGAAGCCTGCAGCCTGGGCAGCTCCGGCCTCCTGCAGCACTGCAGTCCGGGCCGTGCTGCCGTCTGCTTGCGCCAAAGCCTCCTCTGCCCGTATCTCCAGCCCCGGCCAGCCTGCCAAAAGCCCCAGGACACACATGGTACTCCACAGCATTCTATGCTTTAAGACCTTCATTCCATCATCTCCCGCTGACAACTATTATATGAAATATCCGCCTTTTATATCATTAAACAACTTTAATTATAATAATTGACTTTTGTCTATTTATTAACTATAATGGATTATACTGAAATATGGAAAAAATACAATGATTAATTTTTGTTCGTTTGGCTATTAATGGACATTTCATTATATTTTGTCTAATATCCAGCCATTAAATATTTGTAAATTTTTTTCAACAAAGGAACGGGAAAAGAAAGGAATCATGCTATGGGCGCAGAATCAATTGACCGCAGAGTGCGAAAGACCAGAAAACAGCTCCGCGAATGTCTTATTGCCTTATTAAAGGAAAAGAAGGTGCAGGACATCACAGTCCGGGAGCTGACAGATATGGCAGATCTAAACAGAGGTACGTTTTATCTTCATTATAAAGATGTATTTGACCTGCTGGAGAAGACAGAGGCTGAGCTTTTAGCAGATTTTAATACTCTTGTGATGAAGCATGATGCGGCGGATCTGAAGCAGCGCCCCTTTACTGTCTTCCACGAGGTCTACAGCCTTGTATATAAGAATGCGGACCTGATCGAGATCCTCATAGGCGAAAACGGCGATATGAATTTCGTCAACCGCCTAAAGCAGCTGGTGCGGGAGAAATGCCTGCGGGACTGGATGGAGGTGTACCGCTTTGGCAATCCTGAGGTCTTTGACGCCTTCTTCTCCTTCATCGTCTCAGGCTGTGTGGGGCTGGTACAGAACTGGCTGGAGACAGGCTTGAAGGAGACACCGGAACAGCTCTCCAGGCTCACAGAGCAGATCATCACCTTAGGGATAGGTGTTCTGGAAAAGAATCCCTATGCGATGGAATAAAAATGTGTTATGATACCTCAGGAACCATGCCAGCGGCCATACAGGTGCTGCTGGCATTGCAAGTTATCAATACTACAGGAGAATCCTATGAGCAGAGAACATTTATATGAAGAAAAGGCCTGCGTCCGCATCAAAAAGGGCACAGGGCGTTCCCTAAAGGCAGGCGGAGCCTGGATATATGACAATGAGATCGACACCATTACCGGAGAGTACGAGGATGGCTGTCTGGCGTCCGTGGAGGATTTTGACGGCTATCCCCTGGGCCACGGCTTTCTCAATACAAAATCTAAGCTGACCGTGCGCATGCTGTCCAGGAAAAAGGATGCTGTTATCAATGATGCCTTTATCGAAATGCGGGTGCGCAATGCCTGGGAGTACCGGAAGGCCACAGTGGATACCTCCAGCTGCCGCCTTATCTTTGGGGAAGCTGACTTCCTTCCCGGCATTGTCATTGACAAGTTTTCCGATGTGCTGGTGGTGGAATCCCTGGCACTGGGCATTGACCGTTTAAAGCCGGTTATTATAGAAAAGTTGATCCAGGTGCTGGAGGAGGACGGCTATCACATCCGCGGCATCTATGAGAGGAGCGATGCAAAGGTACGGCTTCAGGAGGGCATGGAACGCTTCAAGGGCTTTATCGGCGAGCCCTTTGACACCTCTGTGGAGATCGTGGAAAATGACGTTCTCTACATGGTGGATGTAAAGGACGGCCAGAAGACAGGATTTTTCCTCGACCAGAAATACAACCGCCGGGCCATCCAGGATTTGTGCCGCCGCGTGCAGCCGGACCAGGTGCTGGACTGCTTTACCCATACAGGCTCCTTTGCCTTAAATGCGGGCAGGGCCGGAGCCAGAAAGGTGCTGGGCGTGGATGCCTCAGAGCTGGCCATCAGCCAGGCGCGGGAAAATGCAGCCTTAAACGGCCTCTCTGAGCGCGTCTCCTTCCAGTGCGCCGATGTATTTGACCTTCTTCCAAGGCTGGAGCAGGAGGGACGCAGGTTTGATGTGGTGATCCTGGATCCCCCGGCATTTACAAAATCACGAAGCTCCATCAAGAACGCCGTCAAAGGCTACCGTGAGATCAACCTGCGCGGCATGAAGCTGGTAAAGGACGGCGGATACCTGGCCACCTGCTCCTGCTCCCACTTCA
The DNA here is from genome assembly GCF_020554865.1 of Lacrimispora sp. 210928-DFI.3.58. Classification (GTDB taxonomy): domain Bacteria; phylum Bacillota; class Clostridia; order Lachnospirales; family Lachnospiraceae; genus Enterocloster. The sequence continues at coordinate 27,553 of NZ_JAJCIC010000001.1, read as the reverse complement.
TGGACCCGGAGCTGTTCACAAAGACCATCCGCGAGGCAGCAAACAATGTCCACAAGCGCCTCCGCCAGATCGAATACAGGACCCAGGCCGCAGACCACCCGATCCTGTGGGCTGCCGATGAGTCCTATTATCTGAAGTTTTATATTTTTCAGGTGGTGGATGAGAAATAGGGTGGAACTTGCCTGTAAATACAGGCCTTTTTGACCGCCACAAGGCTGCGAAAACCAATTCTGACACACCCTTTGACACACCTTTTTCTTAAAATGTATAAAAGCAGGCCGTCAGCTCTCTCCAAAGCTGCGGCCTGTTTCGTTCATAAAGCTGCTGTGATTTTCTTCATCTCCTGCCGTTTGGTACTCTCCATTACATCCACATACAGATCAACCGTCATTGCAAAGGTGCTGTGTCCCAGGATCGCCTGAAGCACTTTAGGCTCCATCCCGTTTTCAATACATCGAGTGGCAAAGCAATGTCTCAATGTGTGAAATGTGCAAGTACCGATCTCCACCCCCTTCTCCTTCAATCTCTCGACAATGACCCTCTGATCCTTTCTTACATTTGTGTCATAATGAGGCGTTCCGTTATTGGACGTAAATACCAAATTCTCCATCCCCTCTAATGGCTGCCAGTATTTCCCGGCCATCAAACGCTGATGGAGCTGTGTTTTACGCCAGTCCTTAAGCAGACAATATGCTTCACTCCCCTTCTCAATGGGAATGATCCTCCTGCTTGCCGATGATTTTGGGGTATCCAGGTATTTCCCTTTCCCTGGTGAGTAACACAGTGTATGCGTGATTCTTATTTCTCCCGTCTGGAAATCTACATCAGACCACTGAAGGCCCAGCACCTCCCCGATCCGCATCCCAGTTAAGCTTGCCAGCCGATACAATGGATAATAGTGGCTCTCTTTCGCTGCCTCCAAAAATAGGCGCTGTGTTTCTTCGGTTAGCGCGCCACGTTTCTCCTGCTTTTTGAATTTGGGCGGCGTTGTATTATCCATTGGATTCTTTGCAATAATACCATTACGTACTGCCTGACGAATTGCATCGTATAGCAGGAAATTGATTGTTGATGCTACCGATTTGGAATATTTTCCTGCAGCTTCATTAATAAACCGTTGGATCATATCAGCCCGGAGCATTTTTAGCTTTCTGCTGCCAAACTCTTTCTTAATATACCGATCATACACATTTCTGTATAGGTTTAGCGTGGATTCCTTGCAATCTGCCGCCTTGTAGACTTCCAGCCATTCCTTGAACCACACATCAAATATAATGTTCTGCTCTTTGGAATATAGGCCGTGTTCCACCTCATAGCGCTTATCTCGCATAGCTTTCTTTGCTTCCGCCAGTTTGCGGCTGTACCCGGAGTATGTAAATCCATTATATTTGAACCTCCACATATAACGCCCATCCTTACGCAGCGTTATACCCGTTGGGAGCGCCTTGCTTTCGTTTGCCACATGCTCACATCCTTTCTGATTAGGCAGAGGCCTAGTCTGCCCCCAGCCTTTCCAGGCATTCCATCATAAAAGCCACGCCATATTTGAAGCCGCTGATAAAACCGTACTCCTGGCTGCAGCAGCTAATCTCCAGGCAGATCTCCTCCACCTCTTCAAAATCTTCCCGGCCTCTTAAAGGCGCCTTTATCTTTTCTATTTCCCGGTGCAGAGGCCATTGCATTTCTGCTGTCTGGGTAAGCTCACCATAAATGAGTCCATATATTTCTTTTAATAAATGAATCATACTTATCCTTTCTGTTGCGATTTCGCAATACTATTTTGCCAGAGAAAGCAGGTGGTAAGGCTGCCTCCTCATGGCTGCCGCACTGTCGCAGCGGCCAGCGGCTTCGGTGGGATTATATCTTTGAAAATCTATGCGAAAAGCCAATTGTTTTATATTTCTGTATTTTTCCGCTTTCTCTCAATCACCTGATCAAAAGCAGCATTTAGGTATCTTTCCGCCAATGGATGAAGATGCCCGGCCTCTGCCATTTTCTCCGTCATCCCAGGACGAAACTGCTCCAGCTCCTCTATACTCATTTTGAACAGCTCGCGGAGCAGTTCTAATGTAAGCGCTTCAATCTCTGTATCCATAATCTAAGGTTCTTCCTTCTCCAGGAGAACACATAACTGCTGCATCGGTAATTTCTCCTTTACTTTTTGATTGCAAAGGGGCCAATCTATGGTATAATCAGACTATCCCCTCTGCATTGGTGTGTGGTTGGGTATTCTTTTATCAGCCCTGTGCGTTTGCCGACGCCAGGGCTTTTTGATACCCTGTTTTTATGTTACATTTTGGTGTTTTATGTCTAGGGTGGTATATTTCTACCCTCATGGTATTTAAAGCCGAAATTGGGTGATTTCATGCCCCACAACTTTCCCCACAGCCTCCCCGTCAAGCCCCCTTTCCTTGATGATCTCCAAATACTTGCCCACATTCAGCCTCATTCTTCTTAACTCCTCTCTTATGGTATGTGTCCCGGCAGAGGGCCTGTGTAGTTACCGCTACTCCCTCTGCCGGATGCTTTTCTTTTATCAGCCCTGCGCGCTTATCGTGAACCTCATTGCCTGTGACTGGCCCATGTACTTTTGATAGAGTTTTGGATGATCCGCAGCAAAGGCCTTTGTGTTGAACTTGTTGCTGACGATTGCCTTAAATCTCACGATCCAGTCTCCGGCAGAGGCTTCCTCCTGGCCTCTGACCTTAAGCTCCTTTTTGATCTCCTCCTGCAGGGCCTCCATCTGCTTCTCGATGGCCTTTTTCTCGGCCTCCAGGCGCTTAAGCTCCGCTACCTTCTTCGTTAATGTGCGTTCTGACATCTTGTGATCTCCTTTCTTCTCAGTCCTTCAAGCATCTTCCTGGCTATTGTTCGCCTCCCTGGCACATCCTCACAGGTATATGGCTTGAAGTTTTGGGGCCTTTCGGGCTTCCCGGCTGGTTTTGTTTTCCTTTGATGATTATATTATGCATCAATTTTAGAGTATAATCCATTGGCATTATACACATATTTTAGAGTATGTTTTCGTTAAAAATGTACATTGTTTTTAGAGCACATTCCCGTTATAATAAAGGCATAATAGGAGAGGTGCCTTTATTTTTACTTCCCCATTAAATCAATCAGAGGAGGATTCTCATGGGACACATTGTTTTTAATAAACTCCTTGCCCTCATGGAAGAAAAAGGGGTGACTACTTACCGCATCCGCAAAGAGAAAATCATTTCAGAAGGTACGCTTCAAAGCATCCGAAAAGGGAAAAGCATCACCACGGATTCCATTGCATCTCTCTGTGAAGTTCTTAACTGCCAGCCCGGGGACATAATGGAGTATGTACCAGATCAACAGCCACCACAGGAAGGAGCGTGAGCCTATGGCATTACCGCAGAAACGTATTTACACAGAAGAAGATTATTACAGCACCCCGGAGGATGTACGTGTGGAGTTGATCAATGGTCAATTCTTCTATCAGGCCGCCCCTAGCCGGGCCCATCAGCAGATACTCGGCGGCCTCTATGCCACAATCCATAATTATATCAAGGCAAAAGGCGGGCCTTGTCAGGTCTATCCTGCTCCTTTTGCCGTCAAGCTAAAGGCAGACCAAAAGAATATTGTTGAGCCAGATATTTCTGTGATCTGTGATCCCAATAAACTTACCGACCGTGGTTGCACCGGCGCGCCTGACTGGATCATTGAGATTGCCTCTCCAGCCAATTCCAGCCATGATTATATCCGCAAGCTGAACCTTTACGCCGATGCTGGCGTCCGGGAATACTGGATCGTAAATCCCATGAAACGCACTGTCTATGTGTACCACCTGGAGGAAAAGCAATTTGAAACTACAGCTTATGGCCCAAATGATACGGTAAGGGTTAATATTTACGATGACTTCTCCATTGATTTTAAAGATATCGGCCTTTAAGGCTATTACTCGCCGCTCCTGAATGGGGCGGTCTTTTTACGTCCTCCTGCGGTCAATGTCATGCCCGACCAGAATACCGATCAGGCAACCTAAGCCGATTACTATGTACCTCATATCCTCACCTTCCTCCTGGTTCCATTGCTTTTCAAGGCCAATTTTCCCCTTCTTACCCCTACGCCCTTATATTTTCTACCCTCATGGCATTTAAAGCCGAAATTGGGTGATTTTGCATAGGCAGCGCTGCTGTTCGCAACATTTCCGGCGCTGCCTATCCCCCGGAGAGGTTGCCAGGCATTTTCTTAACGTTTGGATACCGACGTCCAACCTGTTTACATAATTTTTTCCCAGATCGGCTTTCTCATGCTTCAAGCCTCTGCCTCGTGGTTTGGTAACGCAACGTTCGGAACGAAATCGTAAACGTTCGGAACGCTTTAAGAATCGCCACGCCTTGATTTTACTTGATTTTATCAGGATTTCTTAAATAATCGTCGTTTTGAAAATCACGAAAAACTCTAACATTTCCTAACATTCGTTTCGTTTTGGGAACATTGCTATTTGTGTTTGTTTTGGAAATTCTCCTGCGTAACAAAAAAAGTATGGTTTTGTAAGGTTTTTCCAAAAAGCGCCCGGTCTTTTTCTCAGATTTTCTCAGGTTTTCTCAGGTTCTCAGGAGATAGATATCTTTTACCGCATGCAAGCCTCTATCTTCTGTTGAAGCCTCTCACCAATCTCCACTCCCAGACGGTTAAGCTTTTTCCACTTCTTCATTTTCTTTCTCTTTCACGTTACCCTGTGCAGATACCCAGGGTGATCACACGGAAGTTGCGCCAGTGCAATTCGCCCAGCAGGGCAAAAACCGGCTTTACCACTCGTCCCGCAGGACGAGCCGATCTTGTCCACCAGATAATATTTATTTTCCCCGTAGATTGTCAGCTGCAGAGGCAGTCTACTCCGGAGCAGCTTCATACACCGCCGTTTCTTGCCGCAGATCGGCACGGCCACGGCATCCACTCCCAGAATTTAAACCGATTTTTTCAGCCGGAGGCCCACGGCTTCAACCAACACAGGCCTGCTCCTTTTTAGGGTATCGGAAATGACGGGTTTTGAAAAATGCAACGTTTGAGCTTGCATCAGCGTTCTTGCCGCTTCCTCACCGCTTCACTCAAGAGGTAATGCCGCCCATTTAGGTTTTTATATGAAACACTCAAAGCCATTTGGTTCACACTCCTCCTGATACTCCGCAAGTAGCCCTCTTCGTTTCCTTCCAGGCCTTCCGCTGTATCTCCTCTGCCGATTCCGTAAGCCGCAGCGCTGCCCTCTCCGTTGAGCTTGTCCAGGTTCGGTTGAATCGCTCCGATCCGCTTCCCCGCAGGGCCATGCTATAAATCTCCTCCGCCTCTGGAAGAAATGGCCGTAGTAGCTTCGCCCGTTTGGGATTGCGCAGCTTCCTCAAAGCCTGGTTATGTATCTGCCTCACCGCATCCGGCGTGGTTCCCTGCTGCCTGCCGATCTCTGCCAACGTCATGCCACCTTGATACCTCTGCCGAATCACGGCAGGCTCTTTCCCTGGCAGCTCGTCCACACAGGCCCACAGCACAGCGGCAAGCTCCTCATGCTGGAGCCGGTCCAGCGCATCCTTCTCCATATCCTCGTCAGAAGCCATCAGATCACCCACCGTGGCATTTTCCCCGCCGTCCTTATCACTGACAGGCGCATCCAGGCTGCCCAGCCGGATCATACAGGCGGCTTTCTTTAAGCTCCTGATCTGCTCCAGGGTGAAGCCCATGAGATAGGCCGCCTCTCTATCTGAGGGCTCCCGGCCATATTCCAGTTTGAAGGAATTGCAAAGGCGCTTATACTGCTGCAGCTTCTCCAGGCAATGCACCGGCAGCCGCAGGCACTTCCCGTTCATCTGCAAGTATCGCTGCATCCTCTGGCGGATATGATACTCCGCATAGGTCAGAAACTTCACTCCCTGGGCCGGATCGTAGCCGTCAATGGCCGGATAGAGGGCCAGATATCCCTCTTGCTCCAGGTCCTCCAGCTCTCCGCTGTCCCGGTACTTCCAGGCCACAGTATGAATAAACCGACGCACCTGGCTGTAAAGCTGCTCCATATTCCGGGCCACATCCTCCCCGGCTTCAATCCTGATCACAAGCTGCTCATTGGTTAATTTCTCGTGGTTCGCTCGTTGTTCATTTGACATCCGGCACACTCCTTTATATAATCAGATTATCAATCACAAAGGAGTGTACCTCTGCTGCCAGCTGGCCTGCTTGCCCTACAGGCCAGCCTCTTTCATTGCCATATCTATGTCTACAAATAATATCCGCATAGGGCACTTACTGCAATTGCCGCCATTAAATATGCCCTCAAGTTCAGACATTTCAAAATCCCCCAAAGCCTCCACGATCCCACAGATATGATAGCCTTGCTTTTCCAGCTCCTTCCGAATCCCGGCTATAATTTCTGTATCAGCTTCTACGCACTCTGGCGGTGCGACCGCCTGCATGGGCTTATGAAAGTGATTCCCATGGCCATCACAATAATCCACCATTAAGCTCCTGACCGTGACCGGCACACCGATTGCCCGAAATAATTCTGTAAATAACATATTTGCGTCCTCTCTTTTCTCTGATTATTCCATACACCGCCAACTTTCTTTACTCCGCCATTCTCATATACCCTTAAGCTTCGTGGCGGTGTATGGAAAAAACCTTGATTTTATGCGGCCTCCTCAATCACCGCCACTGGCGGTCTATGGGATCACCATTCTCTCAATCTCCGCCAAGGTGGCGGTGAATGGATAAACCCTTATAAAATATAGATTTTTTACCATACACCGCCAAGCTTCAACAGGATATAGGATCACTCAACTTACAATACACCTTTTTTTCTTTTCCAAATTCACGATACTTGTACATGATCTTTCCATCCTTCTTTAATTCCGCTTTAGCTCTCTCCAGTGTCCTACCAGAAATCCCCTGGGCCTTCATCATAGAATCAAGGTCAGCAGTCTCCCTTTCACCATCCTTTAGATAATCCAGAATAAACGCCTTTGCATCATTTCTCGCTGGTGTCTGGTGAGTGGATGCCTGAGCGGCCAGCACATAGTCTCTGTCCTTCTTGTCGGTGTATCCTTTAAACTCTACTTTTCCAGAATCAAGGCTAAAAAGTACCGTTTCCGCCTGTGGCCCGTAGTTGCTCTTCTCTTGAGATATGTAGCGCAGGCCTTCCTCTGCCTCTCCCGCAATTAATACGCTCCTGGCAATATCCCAAATATCCGCGCTGTCAGCAATCCGTTTTCTCCCCCACAGGCCTATCTGCTTATTGGTATGGACAATGATCAGGAACGTAGTGCCGTACTTCTCCCCCAGACCAATGAGGGCGCTCAGACAATCCCTCATAGCGTTCCTCTGCCCCATCTGAATATCAGGCGGAATAAAGCTCTGCAGGGGATCGAATACGACCAATGCAGGCCTGTGCTCCCTTATCAGCTCCTCCAGCAGGGGAGCGTTAAACTTGATTTCTGAGAAACGCTCATCCGACAAATAAAGGGAAAGCACTCTCCCTAGATCGGCTCCGGCCCGCCGTAGCTTTCCTTTTAGGGTGTATTCCGCTGAATCCTCGGAAGAAAAGAAGATCACCGTTCCCGGCTCATGTCTCCTTGTAAATGGATTATCTGAATTGAGAAAGCATGTGCTGCCGCTGCTTACCGCTGCTGCAATAGAACACCATATTGTGGTCTTTCCTGCTCCGCCGTCTCCGGCAAGAACTGTGATCTGTCCCTTCGGCATGTAATCTGTTATCAGCCATTCAGGCTCTTTTTCCTCCACGGTATCCATTGAAACAAGGCTGATCGGCTCTTTCCTCGCTGCCGGCTGAAAGCTGCCTGTCCTATGGTTATAGCTTGCTGCATAGGGCGCTGTACCCTTCTTGTACCGCTTAAGAACTGGAAATACTTCTCTTTCAAGCTCCTGATCCGTGAGCGGCGGCACACATTTGGCGTCATTCTCTGCCCGCACTGCGACCCGGATCGCTTCATCTGACAACCCTTTCGCCTGCTGGCTGCATACTAATTTAACCATGGTTTCTGTCCTCTGCCCTGCTGGTATCTGCTCCGGCAGCTCAAGCGGCTTTCTTTCCCACTTCTCCGGCACCGACCCCGCCAGGAAGTTAAAAACCGTGGCATTTGCCTCCGCCAGTGGATATTCATCCGGGGCTTGTTCCCATTCATAAGCATGGCCGTTGGGGTGTATACTGGGAGGCGCTACTATATAGCCTCCCTCACCTCTGACATCAATCCCCTCATAAATGCCTGTCCTGTTCTTTACAACCGACATATCCCGATAAAAGTAGTGGTATCCGCCCCTGCCAGTAATTGCAAGCCATGTATGACCAGGAAGCGCCCTATGCTGGGTTTCCCACTCTCTAAGGGTTTCCCGGCCGTCTATCCCTTTATCCTTGTCCACATCCAGATCAATCACCACCAGGCCGCCCGATGCACTTCCCGTAGCAATTCCGATATTGGCAGAGGGCCAGCGCGTCCACCAGCTTTCAATTTGTTCTGGAACTTTCGATGCATCCTTACAGCCATGCTCTGTAAGGGGCTGCTTTCCTCGCGGCTTGATTGGGAAAACCGCAAGCCCCATGCTTGCATAATACGCCGCCCACTGTTTCATATTTCCTGACATTCATTCTCTCCTGCGCTGGCAGAGACCTCCTGCCTTCTTAAAAGCTTTCTGGCTGACCGCAGGGCCAGCAACGTTTTCTTGCCTCTGCTCTCCAGCGTCCTTATAAACTCCTTTACCTCCTGGTCATTCCCTGGAAGAAAATAGCCACCGTCATCCTGGCAAGTGGAGAGTATCACTGCTCCGGCTGCCCGCTCCCTGGCAATCTGCTTTTGAAGCTCCCGGACTGACCCAAAACCCAGGAAATTGCATAATGCCTCTGAACTGACAGCGTTTTCCTTTCCCTCTGGCAGGATATCTGCCACGATCAAGGAAGTATTACCCGCAGGCTCCGCAGTTGCCGCTGCTCCCTGCATCGGTGTGTGGTTCTGATCCTCTTTTATCAGCCCTTTGCTCGTTCTGCTCTCCATAGGCTATACCCCCGTAAGCTCATTGAAATATCTATCTATCTTGACCCGATCCCACAGGACACGCTTGCCGATCTTGACCTTTGCGCCGATCTCCTCTCCCAGCTTCATGGCATTGTTCCTGCCCAGATTGGTATAGGCCCGCAGCTCCTCTGTGTCCATCAAGCGGCTTGCTCCTGATACCGTATTCATTGCTCTTGCTCTCATTGTTTGGCTCCTTTCGTTTATCTTTGTTTAAATAGCTATTGAAAGTGATGCTTATATTTGTTACAATATTTATCATAAAGCAACATTTGTGTTTTTTCAACACCTATAAACATATTTGTATTCATTTCAACAAATTTGAACATTTCAAGAATGGAGGTTTTTTTCATGGGATATGCAACAGAACGATTCGCAAGACGCCTAAGGCAACTTCGAGAAGCTGCTGGACTAACGCAAGAACAATTTGCCAAAGAATTAAAAGTTTCGAGAGGCGCTATCAGCTACTATGAAAAAGGCGAGCGCACCCCCGATATAGAGTTTTTAAATTCTTTATATGATTATTTTGATTGTGAACTACCATTTGATTTTCTTCTCGGAGAAACTGACAATCATAAGGAAGAACACAAAAATATGTTTGAGTTTTATGGCTTAACAGATCATGCCTGTGAATATTTAAAAAAAGATACCCATATCGGCGAAATAATCTCCACCGTTTTAGAAGATAAAAATTTCTGCGGCTTTATGCGGCTTTACAAAAACATCATTCAAAATTGTGGAAATTCCCATCGTGGAGAAATTGAATATATGTCTTTTTTAATGACCAAAGTTCTAAATGGAATTATTGAAGATGCTTTATATCGTAACCTGAACCTCCAATATACAGAGGAAGAAAAAAAGAATATGGGAGAAATGCTTATTGAAACAGAAAAGTGTCTTGAAAACTTCAAGACCGTAGAAAATATACTAATTCGAGGGGAGGAAGATTTAAAAAATCTCAATTACACGGAAAAAATACACATAAAAATTTAAAATCTAATGGACTTACCGCCCTTTCCGATGCATCTATATGGGGAGACATAACTTAACCTGTAAACCAACAAAAAATAGGAGTACCGACTACCTTTTCAACGCCGCATACTCCTATCTTCCCAATTATAATTGACACACCTTTTGACACACTTAACTATAACACAAGACAAACTGTGATAATCTAAAAGCCCCGAAAAACATTACTTTTCAACATTCCATGGAATACGATAAACCATGACAAAACCTAATTATCAAATTTTATATTTTCCAGGTAGTGGATGAGAAATAAGCAGTTTTGCCGCAGTATGACATAGATGGCTTCGTTTTCTCATAATGGCGCAGCTACCAGTATTCTGCGCATCCCATTGTCCATTCCTCCTAATTTATCATCAGCAGCGCTGCCGAATAAACCACCGCCGAAACCGCCATATGCAGCCCCAGCCCAAACGCCGCTGCCAGCGTCCTCTTCTTTGAATCCGGTATCTCGTCGCGGCCATGGTATACGGAGGCGGGAGCAGAGGAGCCGGGGAAAATGATGCCCATGTTGGTGCAGTAGATAAGCGCAGCGCCAAAAATCATGGGATTGGCACCGGAGGCCATTACGAAGGGAGCCACTACGGGAATCATAGCATTGCCCATGGCAATATTGGAGCCTACGTTAGTGAGGATTTCCATTACCACTACAATGAACACCAGAATAAATACCGGACTCTTTCCCGCAAACAGCGGAGCGAACAAGCCCGTCAGCCAAGGCATGATGCCGGTAACATCTTTTGTCATAGCGCTGGCCAGGGGAATGGTAACAGCACACATCATGATAACCGGCCAGCTTATGGCGATGTCACTGTGCTTGATGTCGTTAAAAGAGATAGCCGCCTTCCCGTCGCCCTCTCCGCTTGGAAGCATGATCAGAATGATAAAGCAGAGGCAGTAAAGCCCGGTGATAGTCAGCTGGTTATTTAAGAAGTCTGCAAAGGCATTACTGCGGAAGGTCCCCGCGAAGATGGAAAGGAGCATTACCACCATATAGACAATGATAATCCTTTTTGCCCTGGGGCGCAGCACTGCGCTCTCCTCCCCCAGCTTTTCCACGTCAAAGGCCTTCATAATACTGAAATCAACTTGAAAGAGCTTTGCTCCCAGGATGGTGTAGAGGGTGATAACCGTCACGCCTATGACAGCTGTCATGCACAACATGCCTCCCAGATTAATGCTGACGCCTGTGATCTGCGCCCAGCTTGTGGCCAGGCCAAGCTGCCAGCCCTTATATGGCATCATGGATACTCCCAGCATCAGAGAGACCAGTATCCCGCCAAAACCGTAATAACGGAAGCTGCTGTCCTTAGAATAGCCGCAGGAGTCCGCAATATCGGTCCAGATAGCGTACAGAAGCAGATAGGTAGAGATGGTCTCCAGCACAATACAGGCCCACATAAACACAAACATAAAGCACCAGGTATAAAAAATGGGCTTTCCCTGAAAGCATTTCATGGACAGGGTCTTTCTCACGAACCATTTTCCGAAGCCATATATTACGATGGCACCAGCCGTAAACTGCTGCACCAGGATCTGGAATACCAGCTCCCCGCCCATCATCGCGGTAATGGCACTTGTAACGCTGTCATGATACCCAGACAGCCCGAAGAGGATAATAGCCAGAAATGAAGGCCATATGATCTCACAGGTAGAATATCCGTAGACCACACCGATAAACAAGCCCAGCAGCTTCATGCCCACAGGCGTCAATGTTGAAAATGGAGGCAGAAAGCCAAAGCCCACCATAAAAAAGAGAGTTACCGCCATATGTACATACTGCACGGGAGAGTATCCCGATAATTTTGTAACAGCCTTTGTTTTCATCCTTTCATCACAATCCTTTCTGTATTGTAGTATTTCATTCTGCTGTCATAAAATACTCCGCGATCTGCTTCCCTTTAAGCCCGCCAAGCCCCAGCCGCTCAAGAGTCCTGCCTTCTCTGTAGTAATCGGTCTGATTGATAGCCGAGGCCACTGTCACAAGGGCGCGGTACAAGGGAACTTTTACTCCCAGTGCCTCAGCCACCGACAGAAACAAGCAGCCGATAATGGGAACATCCTCCGAAATATGTCTCTCCTGCATGCTGTTGGGTCCGGACAGAGCCTTAAAATTGTCAAAGGTATGGATAGACGGATCCGCATATTTTCTGAAATTAGCCGAGGGAGAAGGACCGCAGGGGAATCTTAATGCATCCATCACCGCCTTCTTTTCCTCCCACAGCCTGTCCGCAATGGCAATGGTGGAGGGACATATAGCCTGCTTAAAAGAATAATAGGTTCCCTGGCAACTCTCTATGGCGCCCGCGTTAACCACGATCAGGGAAATGTGGCTTAACAGATTAGGCCCGTTAAAGGCAGCCTCCAGGATACAATCCACAGCCCTTAGCTCGTAAATCCCCCGAAAAGCCTCTATAAGCCCTGCCGTATCCCGCGCCGGAAACGCAGCCACATTTTTCACATCATAAGCCCCGCCAAAGAACACCTCTGCCTCTCCTGTCCTGCGGCAGGAGAACAGATTGCCGCTGGTTTCCCCCACGGTCACATCCCTACGCCCGCATCTTTCAAATGTCCGGCGGTACACAAACGCCCCCAGATTACCCGCGCTGAGAAGTACCGCGCTTCCGGGCTCCAAAAATGGCGCTATATACTCTGCCACCTGCTCATCTGCGTTGGAGATGGTGCAGCAGATAACCTGCCCCGCTCCCTTTAAGGCCGCCTCCGCATCTGTGGTGACTGCCCTGATAACAGTATTTCCGGTAATGCTTCCCCCCAAGCTCACAGCTACCTCGTAATGGCTGTACTCCTCCTTTCCAAAAATGTCGCAGAGCCACACCTCATATCCCCGCATGGACAGCTCAGCCGCCACAGACCAGCCGGTACTCCCCGCACCAATTACCGCTATCTTCTTCATAATCCACCTCCATTAGTCATCAGCAGAAAGGCATTCCGCCAAAGGTGCCAGATCCTCCAGGCATTCCAGCTCCTTACAAAGTGCAACAAACTGGTCGGTCTTCTCCCTTGAAAGCCCTGCAGCCCTTGCGCCACCCCGGAAGGTGCGCTCCACATCCTCCCAATCAAAGGGATTCTTTGGATGACCCTTGGGGAACTGGAGGGTAACCTCATGCTTCTCTCCATTTTTCAGAGCCACCCGCATGGTATAAACCGGGAAGCTTCCATCCTTGAACATCTGGAAGGCGTCCGCAATGACCACCCGGTTGTCCGGATCCAGCTTCACCACGGAGGCCAGCTTAAGAAGCTCCTGCTCATTCAGCCTGTCCGCGTCATACCAGTCAGGGCTTGGTTCCCCCCGCAGCATAAAGGCCGCAAGGCAGTATGGAATGGAGAACTGGGCGTCGCGGCAGCTTAAGTATCCGTCCCAGCTAAACTTCTCCCTTTCCTCAATGGTAGGGCTCATCCAGATCTCCTCAATATCCTCCGCCCCAAAGCCATGCTCACGCCTGAGAATATCCAGACAGTCAAGGGGTGTCTGTATCCACATGTTAGCTGGCCAGTGCTTAAACAGCAACTCTGCAAACAGGTATTCCGTGCCCAGATTTCTGTCTATCCAGCCCTTATTTGCAAATCCTCTCATCATCATGGAATATCCGGATTCCCCGTCCATGATATCGTAAATATTATCCAGTCTGTTATTTTTCGCCATACTGGCGATCATGGCCCCTGTAAGGCCTGTGACGGCATACTGCAAATGATAGAAATCCGAGCCTTGCAGCGCCAGGATGGCATTTACAACAGGAGTGGAGCATCCGGTACCGCCCAGCAGGAGATTGAACTGCTCCTCATTGCATTTAAGGAGCTTTCCCGCAGGCACTGAGCTGGCAAATATCTGCCAGGATCCCAGGCCCCAGCCATATTTTACTGTATCAAAATCCGTGGTGGGCTCGATATAACAGGCAATGCGCTGATACAGCTCAAAGCCCCCGATCACTGCAGTGAGAAACTCTCTTCCGGACAGATGCATGGCCTCGGCCATGGCCATGGAAACTGTAATTAAATGAGCGCTGGGATGGCCGGTAAAGCTGCAGTCCTCCCAGTCCATGGTGTCAGCCGCCGTAGCATTTGCCATGATGGCACCGTACATAGGAACCTTTCCCCGCTCTCCCCACATGGTTGACATCCAATCGGAGGTTTTCCCAACAGTCTCTCTGGCAGTGTCCCTGGCACTCACTGCTGTCGGAAGGGTGCGCCCCGCCAGCGCCACTCCCGCCACATGCATGGTAAGCTTTTTCGCCTTATCCACTAATTCTGTCGGCAGGTCGGAGTAATCTAGTTTTGTGATAAATTCGCAAAGTTTCTTGGTATATTCTGTCATTTTCAATCCTCCTTTATGATTTATTTCATTTCTATATAAAATATATCGTAATATTGTACAAAATTCATGATTAAAAGGCACGTTTTTTCTTCGGTTTGTGTAGTTCTTTATTGTGCAGATGCACAATACATCCCCCCTCTCTGTTACAGGCAGACAGAAGGAGCCGCCTGGCTTCCATGGCCAGGCGGCTCCTTCTGTTTTTAATCCGATATGTTTACTCCTCCTCTTCGATCATAAGACTGCTGCGGCACAAAAGTGCCAGGCGGAGGGAGAGAAGGCTGTCAATGTCATCCAGCCGGATGCAGGTCAACTCCTCGATCTTTTTCAGCCTATACTGCAGGGAGTTGCGATGGATGAACAGCTTTGCGGCGGTTTTCTTCTGGTTCATGTTGCATTCAAACAGAGTATGCAAGGTCTCCAGCAGGATGCCGCTCTGGCTGGACCGCAAAAGCTCATCCAGAACCGAGGAGAGCCGCTTTCTGTTGTCCTGGCTCAAATGAAATACCAGGCTGCCCAGCAGGATGGAATGTCCCCAGAAGATCGTTTTTTCGGGGAACAGCATCCGACCGGAGTTTAAACGCTTCACCAGCTGCTCATACTGCCGCTCATAATCCGGCAGCCTGCGGCACCGCACACCAATGACTGCCTGCATGGAAAGGCAGTAGGTTTTTTCCGCCACATTCCGAAGGTATTCGCATATATGAAACAGTCTTAAGGCATTGGTGTCATCGCTTTCCTCCCGGCCTCCATAGAGCACCAGCGCACTCCTGGCGGCAGGATCCGTCATGACAAAATCCTGGTTTTCTGAGAAGTAGGAGGCCAGAAAGCCTAAGAACTTTGTCACGGAATACTGCACCTGGCGCTCATCCATAATAAGCTCCCTGGTGCCCGCGTCCACCTGAATCTCATTGATCTTTAAAAACCGAATGAAAAGGGTTGTGTGCGGGACTGTAATATCAAATCCCAGCTCCCTAAGATCCTCTAAGAGCGGTCCGCTGTCAGAGGGGTGCACTCCCACCAGCACTGACAGAGGACCGCCCATGGGCAGGGCCGCCGCAGCTGGGCCTTTGCTGCGAAGCTGTTCATTTTCCAGGATCAGCCCGGCTATGGTAGCGATCATTTTCCCGGCAGAGGCGTCCGGGGCATCCGGCTCCAACAGCTTAACAGCGCCTATAAGCCTTTTCTTATCGTATAAGAGGCACAAGTCAGATAATGCGGCCTCCTGTCCTGCCTCTGCCGCCCCGCCAGATACCTCCATCATCCGGCGCGCCCCATCATCATATGTCCCTGTAAGGGAAGTCAGGGAGGACGCCAGAATAAGCCCGTCCCTGCGGACAATGCTGACCTTATGCTTGGATACCGGCGCTACCGCCTGAAAGATCCGCTCTGCTATGACATGTGTGAGCTCCATTGCCGCTTCCTCCATCCTTACCTTCCTTCATCCCCCACAACCTTATACGTCTCCTCCACAATGCGCTCCATTGCATTGAGGATGTTCTCATATCCGGTGCACCTGCAGAGGTGGCCGGATATCATTTTCCGGAGCTCCTCCCGGTTGTAGCGTTTCCCGGTGCCCACGATCTCCACGGCAGTCATGATGAGGCCCGGGGTGCAGAAGCCGCACTGGACGGCCGCCTCCTCGATGAAGGCCTTCTGGATCAGGCTGAGTTCGCCGTTTGGGCCCTTCAGGCCCTCCACGGTCATGATGCTCCGGCCCTCGGCCCACATGGTCAGGTAGATGCAGCTGTCAATGGCTTCACCGTCCACCAGGACGGTACAGGCGCCGCACTCCCCCACCTCGCAGCCCTTCTTTACGCTGGTAAGGCCCAGGCGGTTCCTCAGCGTATCGAGAAGGGATTCCCTGGGATCCACTGCCAGCTCCACTTCTTTTCCGTTTACTGTCATATGGATAATGCTAAGCATGTGCATTCCCTCCTTCTCCATTTATGACGGCCTGCTTTAAGGCTCTCTTTCCCAGCTCCTCCACCAGCTGCAGGCGGAACTCCTTTGACGCCCTCCAGCTGGAGCGGGGATTGACCTCCTCTAAGGCCCATTTGCCCACTGCTTCAAAAAGCGCTTCCCCGATCTCCATGCCCTTTGCCCGCTCTTCTGCCTCCCGGCAGCGGATAGGGGTGGGAGCAGCTACGCCATAGGCCAGATGCAGATCCTCGATGTACCTTCTGTCCTCTGTCAGCTTTACCGTCACTGCACAGCCAAGGGTAGCGATCTCCATGGCATTGCGCTTGCCGTACTTGATGTAGTGGCCGCTGTAGCCCTCGTAGCTCTCCCTTTTGATCTTGATGGCGGTCAGGATCTCCTCATGCCCTCTCACCGTCCTTCCCGGTCCGGTATACCACTGGCTGATGGGAACCTCCCGCACGCCCTCCGGCCCGGTCAGCACCAGAATGGCGTCAAGGCAGCAGAGGCTGGATGCGCTGTCGGCGCTGGTGACGCCATTGCAGACATTTCCTCCCACTGTGCCGATGTTGCGCAGCTGGGGGCCTCCTGCCATGTCTACCGCATTTCCCAGTATGGGGATATGCTTCTGGATGATCTCATTATTCGTGATATGGGAAAATGTGGTGGCAGGTCCGATAACAATAGTCCCGTCCTCCTCCATGGAAACTCCTTCAAGCTCCCTGATCCCGTGGATGCTCACCAGGGAACAGCCTGCAAGCTTTCCTTCCCTGATCTTGATCAGCACGTCGCTGCCCCCCGATATGATAACCGCTTCCGGGTCCGCCCTCAGCGCCTGGACTGCATCCTCTATATTCTTTGCCTGATAAAAACGTTCAATATCATACATACTGTTTCACCGCCTTTTTATGGATATTAGATAAGTCCCGCCGCCTTAAAATGAGCGACCAGTTTCTGGGGCTCCAATGGCAGGTCATTGACCGCCACTCCTGTGGCATGGAGCACCGCATTTCTCACAGCCGGGGCAACAGGGATGGCTGGCGGCTCTCCCAATGCCTTATTTCCGAAGGGTCCGGTGGGATCCTCCAGCTCCACGAACCTGGCTGTCAAGTCCGGTGTATCCATAGAGGTAGGCAGCTTGTAATCCAGAAGATTGTCATTAAGCGGCCTTCCCTTTGCATCAAAGAGCAGCTGCTCGCTTAATCCATAGCCCAGCCCCATGCTCATGCCTCCGTGGACCTGCGCCTCTGCAAGCTTCGGGTTGATCAGGACGCCGCTGTCATGGACGTTGATAATGTCTGTCACCTTTACCCGGCCCAGAGGCATATCCACCTCCACCTCTGCAAAGCAGACGCCGGTGGCAAAGGTATTGGTCTTACACTGGCTGGTGGCCTCTGCCGTGATGTGCACGGAGCGCTCCAGGCTGTAGAAGGCGGTTTCCGCCAGGTCTGCCATGGAAAGCAGAGGTTCTCTTGTCTTTATGTGTACAATGGTATTTTCTGTAATATCCAGATTTTCCTGGGGGAGCTTCAGCATATAAGCTGCGTAGTCCAGTATTTTCTCCTTAAAGATCGCCCCTGTTTTCTTCACCGCCATGCCTGTGACGTAGGTCTGTCTGGATGCATAGGCCCCTGTATCAAAGGGGGTAATATCCGTATCCTGTGTAGACAGCATGTTGATCTTATCCTCTGTGATCCCTGTCACCTCAGCCGCCATCTGGGTAAACACGGTGTCGGCCCCCTGACCGATCTCCGTGGCTCCCAGCTGCAGCTGCATGGAGCCGTCCTGGTTTAAGACCATGCGGCATGCGGCTGTCTCCAGGGAAATGGGATAGACGCCTGTCTTGTAGCAGAAGATCGCCATGCCGACGCCCTTTCTCACAGGGCCGCTCTGACCCTCGTGGGCCTTTCTCTTTTCATCCCATTTTATGTACTGGCGGCCCTTCTCTATGCATTCTGCCAGGCCGTAGGTATTGCATTTGATATGGGTGTGGGGATCCTCATAGCCGGGTTTCATGCAGTTCTTTTTGCGGAACTCCAGGGGATCCATGCCGATGGCCAAAGCCAGGTCGTCTGCCATACACTCTGCTCCGAACGCGGCCTGGGGGATCCCGTAGCCTCTCATGGCACCTCCTGTGGTAAGGTTGGTGTAAACGGTGTAGGCATCGGATTCCAGCACCTTTTCATCCCGGTATATCTGTTTGAACTCATTGGAGGTATTGGCCACAATAGAGTGGGCATGGGAGGCGTAGCCGCCCTGATTGGAATAGGCTGTGAGCTTCCTTGCAACCAGGGTTCCGTCCCGCCTGACAGCGGCCTTTACCTTCATCTCAATGGCGTGGCGCACTCTGGTACAGGCCAGAGTCTCCTCCCTGGATATCTCCATTTTCACGCCCCGTCCTCCTACCTGGGTGGTGAGGAAGGCGTTTAAAGGCTCGTAAAGCACATCCTGCTTGTTGCCGAAGCCCCCTCCGATATAAGGCTTTATCACCCGTATCTTTCCCATAGGAAGTCCCAGAGCCTGGCTTATAACCCTGCGGACTATATGAGGGATCTGGGTGGAGGTGGTGACGATGATACGCCCCTTTTCCATATAGGCAAAGGAGATTGGCGTCTCAATGTGGCAGTGCTGCACGCTCTGAGTCTTGTAATCCCGCTCCAGGATAACCAGATCCTCCTCCTTTACTGCCTCCTCATAGGTTCCCTCGCCCACCTTGAAGCTTGAATGGGCGATGACATTTCCCGGCTTCTCCTCATGAAGCTGGGTGGCTCCCTCCGCCATGGCCTGCTCTACGGTGAGAATAGGCTCGTATTCCTCATATTGGACCTTTACCAGGCGCACTGCCCTGGCTGCTGCGATCTCATCCTCCGCGATCACGGCGGCGATGTCGTCTCCGTAGACCCGGACTCTGGTATTCAGAAGCTTTCTGTCCGCAATGTCCTGGTGGGCCTTTTCCACGGACCAGGGATGGCCCGGAGTGGGGAACTGGATATCGGGCACATCAAAGCATGTGACGATCTTCACCACTCCCGGCACCTTCAGGGCCTCCTCCAAATCAAATCCTTTTACTACGCCATTGGCAATGGTACTGCGCACCACCTTTGCCGCCAAAAGTCCCTTTGGCTCCAGGTCTGCTGTATATTTTGCAGCTCCGGTGACCTTATCCATGGCATCCACACGCTTTATGCTCGTTCCAATTCCCATGCAACACACCTCCCGGCCTTGTGGCCTGATACATTAGATTAACACATATTTCAGTACAAACAGCACTGCCAGCACATACATAAGGGCGCTGATCTTCTTGTCCTTTGCCTTACCTGACAGTACATTGATTACAACATATGATATGATTCCCATTGCGATTCCTTCGGAAATGCTGTACATAAAGGGCATTGCGATCAAACAGATGTAGCAGGGGATCGCCTCCGTAAAGTCGTCCATGTCGATCTTCATAACGGATGTGATCATGAGAAAGCCTACTACGATCAAAGCCGGGGCTGTGGCAAAGGAAGGGATCGCCAGGAATATGGGTGACAAAAACAGGGACAGGCCGAACAGCAGGGCTGACACCACAGCCGTAAGTCCCGTTCTTCCGCCTTCTGCCACGCCGGAGGCGCTCTCCACAAAGGTCGTGGTGGTGGAGGTTCCGAATACTGCGCCCAGAGAGGTTCCCACAGCATCTGCCAGCAGGGCTCCCCTGATCTTCGGAAGCTTGCCGTCCTTATCCAGCATATCGGCCTTGGAAGCCACGCCGATCAGCGTTCCCAGAGTATCGAACATATCCACAAACAGGAAGGCGAACATGATCGTTATAAAGTTTAAGGAGATAATGCCGCTAAAATCCATCTGGAACAATGTCGGCGCCAGGCTGGGAATTCCGATGCCGGAGCTGAAATCCGGGAGCACGCTGAACATGCCCAGATCCGGATTCGGCTGATACAGTCCTGTGATCTCACAGACAATGCCTAACAGCCAGGTGATGAGGATGCCCCATAAGATATTGCCTTTTACATTTTTCACCAAAAGCACGGCGGTGATCAGGATGCCTAACAATGCCAGGAGCACCGTAATGCCCTCTGAACGGAAGGTGCCTGCCTCAAGGGAGCCGCTGAAGGAGTAGACAGATACAAGGGTCGCACTGTCCACCACGATCTTTGCATTCTGAAGGCCGATAAAAGCGATAAACAGGCCGATGCCCGCAGATACTGCATGTTTTAAATTCATGGGGATGGCGTTGAAAATGGCTTCGCGCACATTGGTGAGGGACAGGGCGATAAAAATAATGCCTTCCACAAACACGGCTGCCAGGGCCATCTGCCATGTATATCCCATCTGGAGCACAACGGTGTAGGCAAAGTAGGCGTTGAGGCCCATGCCCGGAGCCAGCACAAAGGGATAGTTTGCAAAGGCTGCCATCAGCAGAGTTGCCGCAAAGGCCGCCAGAGCTGTGGCTGTAAATACAGCTCCCCGGTCCATTCCCGTGGCGCTTAAAATGTTCGGGTTTACTGCTAGGATGTATGCCATTGTCATAAAGGTGGTAATACCCGCTATGACCTCTGTCTTTACATCGGTATGGTGCTCGGATAAATGAAAGGTGTTCTCTAAAAATCCCTGATTCTTCTTATTCTCCATACTTCATACCTCCTGGTAATTGTTTTGTGTCAATTAGTTTCTGCTTATCTCTCCGGAACATACATCTGAAATGCATCTAATCAGCCGGACTCATGTCATCTGCCATATCAAACACTCTGGCTCCTGCCACATATTTGGCCCTGATATGGCGCTCGTCAGAAAGGTATATGATGCGCTCCAGGCGTTCCCGTACACTTAGGGGCAGAGGAGATTTTAAGGCCCTGTCATCTATGACAACGGCATCCAGCTCATAGCCCTCCTCAAAGCTTCCCACATTTCCAAAGAAGCTTCCTCCCCCTTTTGTTCCGAGATAAAAGGCCTCCTCTACGGACAGAGGCTTTTTCGTCTCATCTGCCAGCCTCCATCTCAGCTTCGATACCTGGATGGCATCTGCCATGGCCCGGAAGATGGACTCTCCCACTCCTCCTGCCACATCCGTGCCCAGGCCTATGTTCATGCCCTTATCCAGATATTCCCTTACAGGAGCGATCCCGGAGGAGAGATTGGTGTTGGACTGGGGACAGTGGGCAATGTATACGCCCTGCTCCTTCATCCTCTCCTTTTCCGCCTCCTCCGGCCACACACAGTGGGCCATAATGGTCTTCACCTCCCCGCCAAACAGGCCGAAGCCGTCGTAGGCCCCGCCGTAATATCCGGCCCAGGGGCAGAGCTCCTTCACCCAGGCGATCTCCCCCTTGTTCTCCGACAGGTGGGACTGCACCGGAAGGCGGTACTCCTCCTGTATCTCTTTCAGCTTCCTCATGAGCTCATCGGAGCAGGTGGGAATGAACCGCGGAGTCAGGATGGGCTTTGTATTCCTGTAGCGCCCTGCAATGCCGTCCAGCCATGCCCTTGTCTCCTGTGCGGAGCGCTCCGGGCTTTCCTCCCTCAGGTAATCCGGGCAGTTCCGGTCCATGTTTACCTTGCCCACCATGGTCACAAGCCCTGTATCCTCCATGAGATCCATGAGTAGCGCTGTGGCCTCCCTGTGGAGGGTGGCAAAGATACAGGCCCTTGTGGTAGCGCTTTTCTTCATGCTTTCCGCAAAGATGTTGTAGGCCTTCCCGGCATACTCCAGATCCTCATACTTTGCCTCCTCCGGAAAGGTCCTGGTATTCAGCCAGTCAAGGAGCTCCAGATCCATCCCCATTCCCCGGAAGGTATACTGGGGAGCATGGAGGTGAAGATCCACCAGTCCGGGGACAATGAGGCTGTCTTTGTAATCTGTCACAGGAAGGCCGGCATATTGCTCCGGAAGCGATTTCCACACGCCTGCTGATCTTCCCTCTATACAGACCAGATATCCTTTCTCTGTCACAGCAAGCGACCGGGGACTCTCGCTGTAGCAGATATTTCCTCTTAAAATAAACGTTTCCGCCATATGCGCCTCCTTTTCCAAACACATATTTGATCCCCTCCCAGAGGGCTTTTTGTTACATAGGAGCCTCCGAAGGAGTTTCCGAATGTAATAAAAAAACCACCGCTGTCCCTGACTTTCCTGTTTCCGCTCCCCTCCCCTCTGCGGGACTATCATGCGGAAACCTATAGTCAACTATTACGGTAGTTGGTAGAAACGCTCAACCAATTATGAGCATATATAAGTTTTCGGTTTTTATCGAGAATGTGAAATGATTCACTATTGATAATTCGAGTTTATCATAATAGACAATCTATTGTCAATATTTCTCTCTGTTTTTGTATATTTTCTACATTTTATATAAATTTTTTGTCAATTATCTGGAATTAAATGGAATCTCTTTGTTGGTTTTGGATATTCTTATTCGAGAACATCGTACGGCTGTTTTCTTTTTTCAGCAAAAGGAAGGGGGCTTACAGATCGCCCATAAGCCCCTTTTTCGCCCAGTCATATGTATCCATGGAAAGCTGGAAACGGATATCCGCCTTCCCCTTTACCGCCATTTCCTCCAGCCAAAGGTATCTGGCCTCCAGGTATTCCTGGCGGGACAGCATCCCCAGCTCCATCTTGTGGCAGGCGGCGTCCCAAGCGGCTCCGGCAGAGCTTCCTCCTGCGTGAGAGGCCGTCCAGATGCCCCGCGCTGCAGTCACATCCTGGTAGAGCGTTTCCAGCTGGCCGAACATGGATTCCTCGCTCTCATGAATGGCTCGCTGTCTGGAATGAAGTTCTTTGTTGGTGCCTGTGAAGCTGCCGCTCCTCTGCTCCCGCAGGTTATAATTGTTTCCCAATGCCGTCTGCTTATCCTGCTTTGGATCCATCAACGCCATACGCCCTTCATCAGGCTGCGGCAGGAAACCGATCCCCAGGCCTGCATCCGGCCCATAGCCCGTCACCATAAAAAGCTCCCTCTTTACTCTCTCCATCTCACTGAAAATCTTATGTACCTTGTTGTCTGCTGCCTGGGCAGCCTTCAGAGCCTCCTCTGCCTCTCTGGGAGAAACGCCGCCTGATGAGGAGAGGGCCAGCTTTTTCTCGTAAAGGGACTGCTGCCAGTCGCTGTAAGCCGCCGCTGCTGCCTGCTCCAGCTTTAAGCTGTTGTAGGTGCCTGCGAGGCTCTGGGCTGTCCACAGCATGGTGTCCTCCATTTTCCTGTAGGACATGGTGCTGGTGCTTCCTCTGGCAGAGCGGAGCTGTTTGTCGATCTCCTTCGCCGCTTCCTCCAGCGTTTTCGCCTGGGCGTAATAGTGGTCCGCCCCATCCTGATCGCCGCTCTTTTCCATATCAGAGGCCTCCTCCCGTAAAAGCCGGCGGGTTTCCATGATCTCCTCCCTGGCAGCCTCATAGCGGTTTATGCGGCTTTCATACTGGATCCGCTCCATCTGGACCTGGGGGCAGTAGGCTTTCACAAGTGTCTCCAGATCCTCGTAGGTAATAACACCAGAGGCGGAAGAAGCTGCTGCGCCTTGGGATACTGGCTGTTCTTCTGCCGCGGCCTCCATCTGCCAAGGCCCCAAAAGCGCTGCCAGCAGACAGATACCGGCCAGACATCTGATTCTTTTCATGATTCACCACTCCTTCCGCCGTTCTCTTAAACCTCTGCCTGGGCCAGGCCATTGACAGCCCATCTGTAATTTTCCATTGCCTGCCTGTATGACAGGCCTGCGATCTCCTTTGCAGCCTGTTTTTCCGCCAGCCCTTTCTGTTCCTCCTGGCACTGGTTTTTAGAAATCATTCCCAGCTGAAAACGCCGTTCTGCTGCATTGGCGTTGGCCGCTGCCAGCTCATATTCCCCCAGGGCCTGGATATAATCTGCCTGTGCCTGTTTTAAGAGCTGGTATTTTGCTTCCACGTCAGACTCAATGTACTGGCGGCCGCTTTCCACCTTTTTCTGCATCACATCCCACTGGCTCTTTCCGTAAGTGGTGTGCTGAAAACGCCGCTCATTGGCTGCCTGGGTGAAGTTTGCCTCAACAGCCCTTTCCTTATCCTGGTTCCAGTCAATAGCATCCGTCTCCTCCGGATCCGGTATGGGAACCTCCCGGATATCCGGCATGGCGTCATAACTCCAGCCCGTCATGACGCACAGCTCCCGGCGCAGGCCGTCCCTCTCCTTTTCGTTAGTGAGAATGGCTGCCTGGGCATTTTCCGCCTTTTCCCGGGCAGCCAGAAGCTCTGCCTCTGAGAGCATGCCGGAAGCTGCCCTTGTCTTCGCTGCCTCATACTGCGACCAGGCAACTGCCAGGGCCTCCCGGAGGCCGGGCAGTTCCTTTTCCTTCTGCCAGTAGGAGATCATCACTGTCTGTGCTTCCTTTACCAGGAGGGCCTCCTGTTTTTCATACTCCAGCTTTTTTACGCGCCCGTCCTCGTTCATGGAATCCGCCATATCCTGGCTCTGCTCCGCCTGCACTCTTGTGATAGCTGACTGGGCGGCCGTACGGCCGTAATCCTCCTGTCCCTCGTCTGTGGCATCCATCATCTTGTCGCTGGCGTCATAGAGCCTTTCCGCTGCATCCTGGTAGGCATTTTTCAGGTCATCGTGAGATTTTCCTCTGTATTCATCGTATTCGATCCTGTTGTTGATCACAGACGCATTGTACTCATGGATCAGGTCAGCCAGCTCACCGTATTCCAGCACATTATCCCGCAGGGAAGCCCATTTTTCCGCAGAATAGGCAAACTCCGGGCTTGCGAAGGCAGCCGTGCGCCACGGCTCTGAGACCGCGCCGGACAAGGCCAGCGCAGCGCACAGGCGGACAGCCAGCGCCCTTTTTTGCATTCCTCGTATTCTTCTTTTTTTCTTCTGACCTTCCATCCCATGCTCCTTTCCTTCTGCGTTCCTGCCGGCTGTCTCCTGTCACAGGCCGCGCCTGTTTCCCGCCAGAGGCTGCCTCCTGACAGCCTTCCGCTCCGTTACTCATACCGCAGAGCATCAATGGGATCTGCCTTTGCCGCCTTGGATGCCGGGTAAAGCCCGAAGAATATGCCCACCACTGCGGAAAAAGCCACTGCAATGATGATAACTCCCGGCTTTATGATCACCGGCATGTGAAGCAGCAGCCCTCCTGCAGATACCAGCCCCACACCCAAAATAACGCCAATGATGCCGCCGCAGGCGGAAAGGATAGCTGATTCCGTCAGGAACTGTATCAGTACATCCTTTGTCCGGGCCCCCAGGGCCTTTCTGATGCCGATCTCCCTGGTACGCTCAGTGACGGAGACCAGCATAATGTTCATAATGCCAATGCCTCCCACCAGAAGGGAGATCGCCGCAATGCCTCCCACTGCCATGGACAGGCCTCCCATGACCCCGTCCACAGAATTCATCTCCTGCATGGCCGTGTACATATACATGTCCTCCGGGGTTCTGGAATGCATTTTCGCCACATAGGCCTTAAACTGTTCAAAGAACTGATCCAGGTTCACGTCCTCCTTTGCATAAACATGAAGCTGGTAAAAGCTGTCGTTGGGCCAGGTTAAAAGCGTGTAGGGAAGAAAGGCAGAGCCCGTATCCTTCGTACCTCCCATCATCAGGGCCTGGAATGCGTTCATCTCCTTGCGGTAGATCCCCACTACCGTGTAATCGTCCGTTGTCCCGTAAATCGTGGTGCGGAAGCTTTTTCCAACAGCATTTTCCGTGCCAAAGAGCATTTTGGCGCTGTCCGTATCCATCACCACGTTTTTCTTCCTGCCCAGCACATCCCCCTGATTCAGATAGCGGCCGTATACCATATTCACAGGCTGTACGTCCTGGTAATTGTAATCGATCCCCTGATAATCAAACTTGATCTTTGTGCGCTTATAAACAGCCTCCGCGTTTGTGCCGGCGCTGCTGTCAATGTAGGCGATCTCATCATAAAAGGCCTCCCTGGCCCGCTCCATTTCATCCAGAGTAAAATAGTCGCTCTGGCGCACATCGTCCACCCAGTAGCCGATGGATATGTACGCCTGGGTGATGCCCACATCCTTATACAGGTCTGCAAATAAGCCCCGCATGGTATCTCCGATGGACACGATGGAGATCACGGACCCAATGCCGATAATGATCCCCAGCATTGTCAGGGCGGAGCGCATCTTGTTCGCGCGGATGGCGGAAAATGCCATAAGCATATTTTCAATCAGCATACGTTCCTCCTTTCGCCGCCGGAACCGGGGATGACGGGCTGGCGAAAGCCTGCCCCGGACTGACTATCTCCTGTCCCTTTCCGGGATTGAGCTCGTCACTCTGGATCTGTCCGTCGCTGAAACGGATAATGCGGCCCGCGAAGGCGGCAATATCCTCCTCATGCGTTACCAAAACCACCGTTGCCCCCTCCTCATGGAGCTTCGTGAACAGCTCCATGATCTCGATGGAGGAAGCCGTATCCAGATTTCCCGTTGGCTCATCTGCTAATATCAGAGGAGGCTCATTTGCCAATGCCCTGGCTATGGCCACGCGCTGGCGCTGGCCTCCGGAGAGTTCATTTGGCATATGCTCCTTCCTGGCTCCCAGGCCCACCCGGTTAAGCAGCATTGCTGCCCTGGCCATGCGCTTTGCCTTTGGAACCCTGGCGTAGGTCATGGGCAGCTCCACATTTTTCAGGGCGGAGGTACGGGAGATCAGGTTAAAGGACTGGAACACAAAGCCGATCTTCCTGTTGCGGATATCGGAGAGCTCATCCGGCGTCATCTGCGCCGTGTCCACGCCGTCCAGATAGTAATGCCCCAATGTGGGGCGGTCCAGGCAGCCCAGAATGTTCATAAGGGTGGACTTGCCGGAGCCGGAATGGCCCATGATCGCCACAAATTCTCCCCTCTCGATGGTGAGGTTGATCTTCTTAAGGCCCATCACCTTGATCGCGCCAGTGTCATATATTTTTACAAGATTTTCCAAGCTGATGAGAGGACCGCTGCCGGAGTGTTGGACAGAGGCCGCTGCCGGCCCCCTGCCCGTTTTCCGTTTTTGATAGATGGCAAAGATTCCTTTGCCTGGTATCCATTTTTTCATAAACAGCCTCCTGTTACTATGAAATGTCTGCTGCCGAATAAGCGGCATGTATTCAGGTATGCCCAATGCGCCCGCCAGATTTTCGTGGTGCGGTGGCGCCTCCGACCGCCGGGCGCATAAAGGCTTACTATGAAATGTCCGCCTCCGACAGGCGGCATGTATTCAGGTATGCCCAATGCGCCCGCCAGATTTTCGTGGTGCGGTGG